>JAOADJ010000051.1 GCA_026417375.1 Melioribacteraceae bacterium
CTTAAATTTGGAAGATCTGCAAATGATTATGCAATTGATCTTGTTCGTCAAATTGTAGATTTAAATAATGGTAAATACATTGAAGATGGTTTATTGGACGCTGAACCTATGGATATTTGTATTGGAGTTGCTGGTTATCCCGAAAAACATTTTGAAGCTCCAAATCTTAATATTGATGTTAAATATACCAAAGAAAAAATAGCGGCAGGAGCTTCTTATATTGTTACTCAAATGTTTTTCTCAAATAAATTTTTCTATGATTATGTTAATATTTGCAGAAATGCTGGAATTAATGTACCAATTATTCCCGGACTTAAAATAATTACATCAAAAGCTCAAGTAAAATCACTACCTAAAAATTTCTATATCGATATACCCAATGAATTAGCAGAAGAAATAGAAAATGCTAAACCAGAACATGTTGTTGAAATTGGTGTTGAATGGGCATTCAAACAAGTTGAAGATTTGTTAAATAACAATGTTCCTGCAATTCATTTTTATGTAATGCAAAACTCTTCTCCTATCAAAGCATTAATGAATAAAATAAAAATATAAAATGATAGTAAAACCAGTTAAAATTAATTTGAAAGTATCTTTTCCGAAAAAAATTAAATGGGGAGTTGCATTTAATAAAAATTTTGAAGTACAAAGTTTTTTTAGTGCAATACAATTAATTAATAAAAGTAGAGTAACTTCCATTTATTCCAATGGCTTTAATGAAGCAAAAGAAATTGCAGAAAAAAATGGAGTTTCTGAATTCACAAATGATTTAAATGCTTTTCTTAACAATGAAGTTGATATTGTTTATTTAGCAGATAATTCAAATGAATTTTATAAAAACGCTAAAGAGATTTTAGAGAAAAAGAAATTTTTACTTTGTGAAAAACCAACTTCAATATCATCAAACGAAATTGAAGATCTAATTGAAATTGCACAACAAAAAAATGCAAAAGTTATAATAAATTATTCACACAGATTTAACCCATTAGTAGTAAAAGCAAAAGAATTAATTGATAAGCAAGTTATTGGTAAAATACATTCTATATCTGCTTCATATCATATTGATTTTCTTCCTGATGAAAGTTCTATTTATAAATCAAAATTATCAGGAATAAGTGTATTAAGAGATTTAGGAAATCAAATGATTGATTTGTTGCAATATTTAGGAGGCGATATAAAAGAAATAAAATCTTTTGGCGATAAATTACTTTATAAAAACCCACAAAATGATTTTTTAATCTCTGCGCTTAAATTTGAAAATAATTTTTATGGAAATATTTCTGTTTCATATTTAAGTAAAAAACCAATTAATAGAATTGAAATACTTGGGCATAATGGCTCAATTTTAATTGAAAATATTTTTGATAAAAAAAAGTCGCCAACAATTTTAACTATTAATTTATTTGGTGAAGCAAAAAAAGTTTTTCGCAAAAGAATAAACAAAACGTTTATTATGTTAAAAAATTCACAAAAAGATTTTTTGAAAAATGAAAATATATCTCCATCACTTTTTGATGCATTAAAAAACTTTAAGATTATTGAAGAAATAGAAAAACAGATTACATAAAAATGGAAAATAAAAAATTGAAAGTTGCATTATTGCTCGGTGGTACTTCTCCGGAAAAAGAAGTTTCAAGAAACTCTGCTAAATCAATTCTAAAAGCATTAAGAGATTTAAATCATGAAGTTATTCCAATTGATCCGGCACTTGGTTTAAATCAACCAGAAAATGAAAATGATCTTTTTAAAGATCAAGATTCAAATAAATTATCAAACAGAAATTATCTTGAAATCATCAATTCAAAAATTTTTGATGATATTGATGTTGCCTTTATTGCTTTGCATGGTAAGTATGGAGAAGATGGAACAATCCAATCACTCTTAGAAATGCGTGGTATAAAGTACACCGGATCAAATGTTTTAACAAATGCTTTAGCAATGAATAAATTAATGACAAAAATTGTTTTGGAATACAACGGAGTAAAAACAGCAGAATGGGTATCTGCCGAAAAAAAATATGATTTAAATGAAATAAAAAAATACATCAATGAAAAAATATTTTATCCATGTGTTGTAAAACCAAACGATCAAGGTTCATCAGTTGGGTTAACATTTTGTGAAAACGAAAACCAATTGAAAGATGCAATTGAACTAGCTCTTCAGTTTTCTGATGTTGCATTAATTGAAAAATATATTGCTGGAAAAGAATTAACAGTTTCTATATTAAATGATAAACCATTGCCAGTTGTGGAAATAAAACCCAAAAGTGGTTTCTATGATTATAAAAGTAAATATACAAGTGGACTTTCTGAATATGTTTGTCCTGCAGAAATTTCTGATGAGGTAGCAAAACATTTGCAAGAACAAGCATTAAAAGCATATAAAGCTGTTGGTTGTAAAACATATTCAAGAATAGATTTTAGATTAAATGATAACAACGAATCATTTTGTTTAGAAATTAATACATTACCCGGAATGACAAATTTAAGTTTAGTTCCAAAAGCAGCAAATGCAGCAGGAATTACCTTTGAACAACTTATTGAAAACATTTTAATGTCAGCTTTAGAATGAAATCTAAATTAATTTTTAAAATTATAATTGCAGTTCTCATAATTTCGTCAAGCATTTTTTTATACTTTAATGAAAATGGTTTCAAAAAATTTTTAAAAACAAAGCAAGAATTACAATCAATTGAAGATCAAATTCAAAAAAATGAAGCCGAAATATTCAGACTAAAAAATGAAATTGATTCCTTAAATAATAGTAAAACTAAAATTGAAAAAGTTGCCCGGGAAAAATTTCACATGAGCAAAAAAAATGAAAAAGTTTTTTTAATTGAAGAAAAGTAAAAAGTGCAAAAACAAGTTATACCAAATATACCTCTCGCCGAAAGATCAAGACCTAAAACTTTACAAGATTTTTATGGTCAAAAACATTTAGTAGATGTAGGCAAACCGATAAGATTAATGATTGAAAATGATGTTTTGAGTTCGTTTATACTTTGGGGCGCACCAGGAACAGGTAAAACTACTTTAGCAAAAATTATCGCAAATACAACTCAATCAGATTTTTTTCAAATAAATGCTGTTTCATCTGGTGTAAAAGAAATAAGAGAAATTATTGATATTGCAAAACAAAACAATCAACACTTCAAAAAAACAATTCTATTCATTGATGAAATTCATAGGTTTAATAAAGCTCAGCAAGATGCATTACTTTCTTCAGTTGAAAATGGTGAAATAATACTAATCGGAGCAACTACAGAAAATCCATCTTTTGAAATAATTCCAGCGTTACGATCCAGAGTTAGAATTTTTGTGTTAGAAGAATTATCAAAATATGATCTATTGAATATTTTAAATAATGCTTTATTAAAAGACGAGTTTATTAAAAATCTTCAGATAAAAAATATTGATAAAGAATTTTTAATTTACATCTCAGGTGGTGATGCAAGAACATTACTAAACATTTTGGAAGCATCAATCATCTCTCAATTAGATAAAGAAGAAATTGAAATAACAAAAGATGTAATTGAAAACACAGTTCAAAAGAAAAATATTGTTTATGATAAAAATGGTGAAGAGCATTATAACATTATTTCTGCTTTCATTAAAAGTATAAGAGGATCTGATCCCGATGCAGCGGTATATTGGTTAGCAAGAATGCTCGAAGGTGGTGAAGATATTTTATTTATTGCAAGAAGAATGATTATTCTTGCTTCTGAAGATATTGGTAATGCTTCACCAAATGCTTTGCTTTTAGCTGAAGCTTGTTTTAGTGCTTGTGAAAAAATTGGTTTACCTGAAGCAAGAATTGTACTATCACAATGTGCTATTTATTTGGCAACATCACCCAAAAGCAATTCATCATATTTAGCAATTGATAATGCAATAAATTTTGTTAGAAATAATGAAAATCCAAAAGTACCTCTACATTTAAGAAATGCACCGACAAAATTGATGAAAGATTTACATTATGGAGAAAGATATAAGTATCCGCATGACTTTGATAACAATTTTATTCAGGAAAATTATTTACCAAAAGAACTTGAAAAAAAACAATTCTATTTCCCAAGCGAAAATGGAAATGAAAAAAATATAAAAGAAAGATTAAAAAATTTATGGAAAGGATTTAAAAAATATAGTTAAGATAAAACAAACGTTTTTCCAGGCAGCTGTTTTACTAACCCCTTGAACTCTAAAGTTAATAAATGAACAAGACACTCTGAGGTAGGCATATTTACATTAATAGAAATTTCATCTATATGTTTGGGAGTACTATCCAACACATTGTAAATTTTTTCTTCAAACAAAGTTAATTCCGGGTTATCAAATTTTATTTTTTTATTACTAAAATCGTCAGAATAAAATTTTAATTCACTCAAAATATCTTCAACACATGTAACTAACTTTGCTTCCCCTTTTTGAATTAGTGAATTTGTTCCTTCACTTTGTTTACTATTAATTTGTCCCGGAATAGCAAAAACTTCTCTCCCTTGTTCTAATGCATATGCTGCAGTTATTAATGCTCCACCAGTAATTTTGGTTTCAATAACCAAAGTTCCCGAACTTAAACCCGAAATAATTCTGTTTCTTCTTGGAAAATTTTGTGCATCTGGTTTTGTTCCCAATTCATATTCTGAAATTATTAAACCTTCATTCCTAATTCTTTCAAACAATAATTTATTTTCAGGAGGATAAATTACATCTATACCAGTACCAATCACTGCTATAGTTTTACCATTATTATTTAGAACTGAATTGTGAACAATAGAGTCAATCCCTCTGGCAAGACCACTTATAATTGCAATATTTTTATTACTAATTTCAATTGAAAATTTTTCTGCAATTGTCTTTCCATAATTACTCGGAACACGTGTACCAACTATTGAAATAGAATTGCTCTTTAATAATTCTAAATTACCAACTGTGTATAAAATAATTGGAGGGAAATAAATATTTTTAAGTAATTCGGGATATTCATCATCAAAATAAGTAATTATCCTTGCATTGATTTTATTAAGTTTTTCAAACTCTATATCAAAATTTTTTCTATATTCTTCAAAATATTTTTTCTGATTAATTATTTTATTACATAAAATTACATTTAACCCATCAACATTTTGAAGATCTTTAATGTCAGCTATCAAAATATTCTCAAATGAATGAAATTTAGATAAAAGATTGAAAATTTTTTGTGGACCTATTCCCTCAATAGAAGATAGAAATTTTAAAATTACTAATTCTTTGTATTTAGTCTCTGTCAATTTTCTATTACTTCAATATTATCAACTACACAAATAATCATTGTATTAACAGGAGCATTTGAATGACCAAGCATTTGCTGAATTGCATCTCCCTCTTGAACAACAATTACTTTATCTCCAATACCTGCATCCACTAAATCAAGAGCAATGACTTCTTGCTTATCAAGTAAATTACCATTAATATCAATTTGTGAAATTAATAGTAGTTTATGCCCTCTCAAATACTCATTTTTAATAGTGGAAACCAAATTACCTTTAACTATTCCTAAAATCATCTTCTTTTTTCTTAAATCTTAAAAATATTGAAAGTGGTATAATTATTACATAACTAAAAAGTAAAACTAAAGGTGAAATATTTAATGAAATAAAATTATCCCAGGGCTCAAAAGACATTAAATAATAACCCAATATTAATACTATTATTGCTACAAACAATAAATAATAATTCTTATTAATCCAAAAATCATTAAATATGATTGTTTTAATCTTTTTCTTATTCAGAGGAATATTTTTTTGTTTAATCATAAACGCCTTGTAATATTTATTTAAAAATTTAGCTACTTCAAAATATAATTTTAGAAACAATTTTTCATAAAAATATTTAAAAAACAAAGAAAAAATTAAGCATTAGTTTTAAAACAAAAATTTTTTAAAAAATTTTTTAAGAAAAACTTGACAAATCAAAAAAAACATATTAAGTTTCGAGTCCATGTTTGAATGATGTTCTTTGATAAAGTGAGCGACTAAAAAAACTTTTAGTAATACAGCCATAAAAGATTACAAGAAATTTAAATTAATTTACAACGGAGAGTTTGATCCTGGCTCAGGACGAACGCTGGCGGCGTGCTTAACACATGCAAGTCTACGAGAAAGAGGTAGCAATATCTCGAGTAAAGTGGCGCAAGGGTGAGTAATATGTAAGTAATCTGCCCATGGGTTTGGAATAACTCGTCGAAAGATGGGCTAATACCAAATAATGCAGCGGCACCGCATGGTGATGTTGTTAAAGCCTATATGGCGCCTATGGATGAGCTTGCATCAGATTAGCTAGTTGGTAGGGTAACTGCCTACCAAGGCTACGATCTGTAGCTGGTCTGAGAGGATGATCAGCCACACTGGAACTGAGACACGGTCCAGACTCCTACGGGAGGCAGCAGTGAGGAATATTGGGCAATGCCCGCAAGGGTGACCCAGCAACGCCGCGTGGAGGATGAATGCCGTAAGGTTGTAAACTCCTTTTGAAGAGGACGAATAGCACCGATAGAATCGGTGTTTGACTGTACTCTTAGAAGAAGCCCCGGCTAACTACGTGCCAGCAGCCGCGGTAATACGTAGGGGGCAAGCGTTGTCCGGATTTACTGGGTGTAAAGGGCGCGTAGGTGGGTTTGTAAGTCAGAGGTGAAATCCTGCAGCTTAACTGTAGAACTGCCTCTGATACTGCAAATCTTGAGTTCAGAAGAGAGAAGCGGAATTCCAGGTGTAGTAGTGAAATACGTAGATATCTGGAAGAACACCAGTGGCGAAGGCGGCTTCTTGGTCTGTAACTGACACTGAGGCGCGAAAGCGTGGGGAGCAAACAGGATTAGATACCCTGGTAGTCCACGCCCTAAACGATGAATACTAGGTGTTGGCCTCATTAGGGGTCAGTGCCGCAGTTAACGCATTAAGTATTCCACCTGGGGAGTACGATCGCAAGGTTGAAACTCAAAGGAATTGACGGGGGCCCGCACAAGCAGTGGAGCATGTGGTTTAATTCGATGCAACGCGAAGAACCTTACCTAGGCTTGAAAGGCAAGTGACAGAGTGTGAAAGCACTCCTCCAGAAATGGCACTTGTACAGGTGCTGCATGGCTGTCGTCAGCTCGTGCCGTGAGGTGTTGGGTTAAGTCTCGCAACGAGCGCAACCCCTACCATTAG
>JAOADJ010000049.1 GCA_026417375.1 Melioribacteraceae bacterium
ATTTCACTTGACTAAAGTCAAGTGCTAAATAGTTTTAATATAAATTGCAGTTGGATTTATCCAACTAAATATAAAACTAGAAAAAGAAATTTGCTTTAGCCACATTAAGAAAGGAAAAATTTTTTTCACCAGAGGAAGATAAAACACGCTTTGCTCATTCGAAACGACAGCACACATTGTCATGTCGAACGAAGAGAGACATCTTTTATAAAATAAAAAGTGTTTGAAGCCGGATGATTGATTAATCATTTTTATTTCACTCGACTGAAGTACCTGTGTTAAAATTCTTTTTCTGTCATCCAGAGCTCGTCGAAGGATGACAATGTTGTGTTTTTTTTGTTGATTTTGCCATTCTTCGACAGGCTCAGAATAACAAAATCCTTTAATACATTAGTTTTTACACAATCTCAGAAATCAAGTGCTGAAGAATTTTTATTTATAATTATTATTTGTGAGAGATATAACAACTTTCATAAAAATATTTTTACTATTGAATAAATTGGGTTTATATTTGCACTATAACAAAAGAGGATTAAAATGAAATTTCAAAATGTAATTTTTATTTTAATTATTTCAGCAACAATTTCATTAGCACAAATTCAAATTACATTACCAACAATTTCAGGACAACCCGGAACAGAGCAAACTGTTGGTGTTGTGGTTAATGATTTAACCCCCTTCAATGCACGTGGTTATCAGTTAAGATTAAAGTATGATAAAAATATTATTTATTTAATGAATCCAAATGATAACAGTGGTACTTTGTCAACCGGTTATTTAAGTTATACAAATGATGTAAGACAAGATTCATCAACAATAGTAGTTGTTGCATTAGCTCCAAGTGAAAAATTTACTGGCTCGGGTATTTTATTTAAACTAAAAGTCAAATTATTAAAAGTTGGGTTTACCACAATTTCTATTGATGAGTCATTTAATAATTTCTTTACTGATGGAAACAATAACATTCCATTTAATACAGTTAATGGTCAAGCAACAGTAGCCACAACAAATTTTCCACCGGTGTTTGATGCTGTATCTGCAAAAACAGTAAATGAAGGACAAGAATTAAAGTTTACAATTAATGCAGTTGATCCTGAAGGTGCGCCGGTTACTTTTGCTGCTGTTTCAATTCCACAAGGTTCAAGTTTTAATACATCAACAAAAGAATTTAAATGGACACCAACTTATAAACAATCAGGAACATACACTGCAACATTTTCAGCGAGTGATGGTAATTCAACTGCTACTTTGAATGTATCAATTACTGTTATTGATGTTAATACACCACCACAAATTAATGCAATACCTAATAAAGAGATAAATGAAGGTGAACAATTAACATTTGAAGTGATTGCAACCGATAATGAAGGGGATGATTTAACATATTCAGCATCGAATTTGCCAACAGGAGCAACATTTAATCCAACAACAAGAATTTTTTCATGGACACCAACAGGAAAACAGGCGGGCAATTATTCAGTTACATTTTCAGTTTCAGATGGTAAATTAACTTCTTCTGTAAATGTTAATATAAAAGTTAATGATGTAAATGTTGCACCAATTATTCAACCCATTCCGGATAAAACAATTAATACTGGTCAAACATTAGTTATTGATATTATTGCATCAGATCCAGATGGAGATAATTTAACATATGGTTACGCCGGAACATTACCAGCAGGAGCAACATTTGATCCTACTGCAAAAAAATTCACTTGGAAACCAGCATCAAACCAAGCAGGTGATTACCAAATAACTTTTTTTGTTTTTGATGGTCAATTAACTGCAACAACAACTGTAAAAATAAAAGTTATCAAAGTTAATTCAGCACCAGTATTTACTAAAATAATGCCTGATACAACAATTAAAGTTCATAATGTTCAAGTACTTTTTAAATATCAGTATAAAGCAACAGATCCGGATGGAGATAATGTAATATTCAAATTAGATAATGGACCCGCGGGAGCAACGATGACAAGTTCCGGACTTTTCCAATGGATTCCAAAAGTTACCGATGCAGGTCAATCTTTTTTAGTAATGGTAACAATAACAGATGGTGAATATTCTGATACAAAAATTTCAACATTAACAACCGATAAAACAATAGTTGGCATAGAAGAAATTGGTGGAATACCAACAAAATTTTATTTACATCAAAATTATCCGAATCCATTTAATCCAAGTACAACTATTAAATTTGAAATAGCAAAACAAAGCAATGTTCGTTTAACAGTTTATAATTCGATAGGAAAAGATGTTGCGGAACTTATAAACAAAGAAATGAGTGCCGGAAATTATCAGGTGAATTTTGATGCAACAAACTTACCAAGTGGAATTTATTATTATAAATTAGAAACAGAAAATTTCACTCAAACAAGAAAAATGTTATTAGTTAAATAATCGTTATTAAAAAAGTCACCCTGAGGTTATCGATGGGTGACTACTTCCAAAATTTACATTTCATTACATAAATTCATTAAGAACATCATTCAGATCATTTGTCGGTAACTGACAATTAAAATTTTTACATAAATAAAAAGTAATTTTTTCATTTAATAAATTATACGATTCAAACTCTGCAGGTTTATTATTAATTGATAGTGGTATTACATTTAGAAAAGGTATAAATGAATTTGATATTTTGTTAATTGCATCGTTTAAATCTTTATTGTTATCATAAACAATAACTAATTCATTTGAATAATTATATTGCATAAATGAAACAAGTAAAAAAGTTAATGCTGATGGAGTTGTTGTAAGATGATGTGAATAAAATTCAAAAGTTTTATCAATTATTTTTTTGTAGTTATTAATAAATAAAATTGAATTAAGTCTAACTAAATTATAAATCATTACTGAATTCCCGGAAGGAATTGCAGCATCAAAATGATCTTTAGTTTTAATAATTAAATCATTTGAACTTTTACCCGCAATAAAAAAACCACCATTTGATTCATCATAATAATTTTCAATTGTTACATTAGCCAAATTAATTGCATGTTCTAAATATATTTTGTTAAAAGTTGATTGATGAAGTTCTATTAATCCCCAAATTAAAAATGAATAATCATCAAGCGTTGCATTGATTTGAGATTTATTATTACGATAGCAATGAAGCAACTCATAATTTTTATTTAGCAAATTTTTATTTATAAACTGAAAAATATTTTCAGCATAATTTATTAAATCATTATCTCCAAAAATTCTACCTGCTATTGAAAATGCAGAAATCAATAAACTATTCCAGTCGGTTAAAATTTTATCATCTTTAAAAGGATGAATTCTGTTTTGCCGAGAGGTTTTTAATTTGTTAATAATTTCATTATAAATATTTATGAATTGGTTATATGGAATTTCTAACTGTTGGGCTAATTCCTCTAAAGTATATTTTAAATGAAGAATATTTTTACCGTTTTTTGTGTGAGTGATTTCATCTAAATAATTTCCATCTTTATCAACATTAAAAATTTTTACAGCTAAATTAAATTCAAATTCATTTAAAAGATTTTTTATTTCATCATAAGTCCATAAATAATATTTGCCTTCTTCACCTTCGCTATCAGCATCTTCGGCAGAAAAATAAGCATTATCTTTACTCCGCATGTTATAGTTTAAGTATTCGATAATTTCATAAACTACATTTTTATAAAAAGCATTTTTTGTAATCTGAAATGCTTCAGAATATACAATGATCAACATTGCTTGGTCATATAACATTTTTTCGAAATGTGGAACAAGCCATTTTCTATCTGTAGAATATCTATGAAAACCAAAACCAATTTGATCATAAATTCCCCCCAATCTCATATTTTTCAATGTTTCTAAAACAATATTTAATGCGGATGAATCATTTTTAATTTTAAAGTATCTTAATAAAAAAAGAAGATTATGTGGAGAAGGAAATTTTGGCGCTTTACCAAATCCGGCAAATTCTTTGTCATAATTTGAATTGAGAGAATCAAAAGCAATATCAATTATATTTTCAGGAATATCATTTTTATTGATTTTAGAAAAGTAGTTTTGAAGTAATGAAGTTATTTCATCAGAACTATAATTTATTTGGTCATATTTCGTTTTCCATGCATTTGAAATTTGTAACAGAAGTTCTTTAAACCCAATTTTTCCATAACGATTTTCTTTAGGAAAATAAGTGCCTGCAAAAAAAGGTTTTTTATTTGGCATCATAAAAATTGAAAGAGGCCAACCACCACGTCCGGTCATTAATTGGCAAGTAGTCATATATATTGAATCAATATCTGGTCTTTCTTCTCTATCTACTTTAATTGAAATAAAATTCTCATTTAGAATTTTTGCAACCTCAAAATCTTCAAAAGATTCCTTTTCCATTACATGACACCAATGGCAAGTTGAATAACCAATTGATAAAAAAATAGGTTTGTTCTCTTTGGTTGCTTTTTCAAAAGCCTCTTCTTTCCATGCATACCAATTAACAGGATTATATGCATGTTGGAGAAGGTAAGGAGATATTTCGTTTATTAATTGGTTCGGTTTCATTTTTTAATTATAAAACGAATATTAAAGAAATTAAGTTCTATTAATTTTTTGTGCAGTCATTCCCCAGAATGTAATTTCAGTTCGGAATGATTTTTCAGGATTTAACTTTATTTGTTTCCGGATTATTATTAATCCTTTTTGATACACTTCGTTTGTAAGAAATGCTAATTGTGATGATTGTTCTTTATTTAAAAATGGATCAGAAAAAACTTCTTCACCATAAAATAATCGGGATATATGTTCTACATTATCTATTGATAATATTTTATAATTATTTTCTTTAAGTAAATTTATTATTACTTCTTTCTGTAAAAAACGTTTTTCATCTTTTTCTTTTACTCCATCAAAATAATTATAAAAATAAAATTCATTATTAGAAGAATGTATATCAATAAAAACTAATAACAGAATTCCATTGTTTTTTAGTAATTGAAATGAATCATAGAAAAATTTATTTGTATTTGAAAAAAAATGAAGTGCATTTACGCAAAAAATAAAATCAAAAGAATTAGTCTTTAAAGGAATAATTTCGGCATTACCATTTATTAAATGTGAACTTTTTAATTTTTTCAAAGCTACATTCAACATTGATCGAGAAAGGTCGAGCCCTACTGTTAGTTTAGAATTATGTTCTAACTTACTTAACCAATAACATGTACCACATCCAATTTCTAAAATATTTTTGGGATTAAATTTATTTATAGCATTTTGAATAAAAATATTTATTTCCTCAAGATTATTAGAAGCATATCTTAAATCATAAACATCAGAAATATTTTTATAATTATCTTTAGTCATAAATAACAAAAGAGGTTGATTATTCAACCTCTTTTGGCAAGTAGTGGGAAAATCCCAATATTGTTAATAAATAAGCCATTCGGCATCATTAATTTATTTAATATGGAATCTTTATTCAACTTTTATTTTAAGTTTTGCAATCAATCCTTTATCGCCAACAAGAAAAGTTGCTCCATCATTTTTTGAAACAGAAATTGAATTAAAACTTTTTGAGTCAATATTACTCCACGATTTACCATCATCTTTTGAAAAATCTGTTCCACTATTTCCTGTTGCTAAATAAATTTTATAAAAATCATTCCAAACCACACATGATTTATAACCAAATGGATTTTTGTCAATCTTCTGCCAGGTCAAACCACCATCATCAGTAATAGAACAATTGTTTAATGAATTATTAATTTCTTTATAATCACCACCAATAGCTACACCATTTAAATCATCTTTAAATGCAATAGAAAAAATTCCACTTGATGAATTTCCGAATTTCATAGGAGTATCTGCAATTCTCCAATTGTTTCCTCCATCTTCGGAAAAATAAATTCTTGCTTTATCCAAACCACCAGTACCGAACCAAACTAATTCTTTACCTTTTACAGTAATTGAAGTTCCACTTGCAGCAAACCCACCTTCATTTTTATATGCTTGAGGTATATTCAAATTGGTTATTTCCTTCCAGGTTTCACCTGCATCTTTAGTTGTAACTAAATAAAACTTCCCATCAATTGGGTCACTAAAAGCAATTCCATTTTTATCATCCCAAAACGCAAAACCATTAAAAAATATTTTAGGATCTCTGTTCATATATTTTCTTTTCCATGTTTTGCCACCATCACTTGTTCTGAAAAAAAATGCAGGTGCATCAATACTCATAACAATAGCGTTGTTTTTATCAAAAGCTTCAATATCACGAAAATCTAAAGTTTCAAATCCTTTTACTTTAAATTCTTGCCATGTTTTTCCGCCATCTGTAGTTCTTATAATTAATCCATTAGATCCACTTGCCCAAAGAGTTAATGAATCAATTACTGATAACCCTCTTAAGTTAGAATTAATTTTTTTTGAAAAAATTTCAATTGAAAAATTGTATTCTTTTTCTTTTTCAACTAATACCGGTTTTTCAATTTTAATTTCTTCTTTTTCTTTAACTATTTCTTTTTGTGTTGAACAAGAATAAATAAAAATAATAATTAATAAAGTGAGTAATTTTTTCATTAAAACCTTTTAATTTATTTGTAAATATATTAATCATTTCATTATTATAAGAAATAAAAAAATGATTGAATGAATTGAGGAAATAATAAAATGAAAAAAATAATTATTGTATTCTTAACAATATTTATTACACAAGGATGTTCAACATTCTTTTTACGGGAAGAACAATTTATTAGAGTAAAAGAAAGTCAATTAATTCAAAATGAAAAGCCATATTATTTTGTTGGAACTAATTTGTGGTATGGTGCTTATCTTGGAGCGTCATCATCAGTTGGTGATAGAGAAAGATTAATAAAAGAATTGGATTATTTGAAAGAGTTAGGAATAACAAATTTAAGAATATTAGGGGCTTCTGAATCTTCTTATTTAAATAATGTTCTTGAACCAACTTTTCAACCAAGTCCTAATAATTATAACAAAGATTTATTAAGTGGATTAGATTTTTTATTAAATGAAATGAATAAAAGAAAAATGAAAGCTGTTATTATTTTAAATAATTATTGGGAATGGTCAGGCGGATTTGTAGCATATAACAATTGGACAAATTATGGTGAAGTAGTAAACCCAGAAACTCATCCCGATGGATGGAAAGCATTTATGAATTATTCGGCATCATTTTATAAAAATGAAAAGGGAAATGAAATTTTTAAAAATTATATTAAAATGTTATTAACAAGAAAAAATACTTTTAATGGTAAACATTATTTTGAAGATCCAACTATAATGGCATGGCAATTAGCTAATGAACCAAGACCAGGGTATTCATTAGAAAGTATAAATAATCAACAGAATTATATAAGTTGGATTGATGAAACTGCCAAATTCATAAAATCAATAGATCAGAATCATCTTGTTTCAACTGGAAGTGAAGGTATAATTGGCAGTTTACAAATTGATTCAATTTACATAAAAGCTCATCAAAGTAATTATATTGATTATTTAACATTTCACATATGGCCAAAAAATTGGGATTGGTTTAATCCAAAAAATGTTGATGAAACTTTTACAATTACAAAAACAAATACATTAAATTATCTAAATGCTCATCTTGAAATTGCAAGGAAATTAAACAAACCAATTGTATTAGAAGAATTTGGATTAACACGTGATAATGAAAGTTATGATAGTAATTCTTCCACAGTTATAAGAGATGAATATTATAAATTAATTTTTGAACTGGTAGAAGACAGCATTAAAAATAAATCTCCAATTTATGGAACAAACTTTTGGGTTTGGGCTGGCGAAGGAAGAAATAAAAATCGTAAATGGAAAAGTGGAGATTCATTTATCGGGGATCCGCCACATGAACCACAAGGTTTATATTCTGTTTTTAATACTGATTTAAATACAATTATTTTATTAAAAAAACATGTAAAGAAAATAAATGAGTTTAATTATTTAGACTGACTATTTTTTCTATGTTTAAAATATTCAACAACACCGGGCAATACAGAAATAATAATTATAGCTAAAACAATGAATGAAAAATTATTTTTTACAAAATCTAAATTTCCAAAAAAGTAGCCCGAATAAATAAAAATTGAAGTCCAAAGTAATCCACCAATAATATTATATTGAATAAATTTTGAATATGTCATACTTCCAACACCAGCAACGAAAGGAGCAAAAGTTCTGACAATAGGAACAAAGCGTGCTATTATAATAGTTTTACCACCATATTTTTCATAAAACTCATGTGTTTTATCGAGATATTCTTTTTTCAGAAATCTTAATTTTAAATTAAAAACTTTCATTCCAAAATAGTGACCAATCCAATAATTAATAGTATCGCCTAAGATTGCTGCAATAGTTAAAATCAAAAATAATAAGTGAACGTCAAATGAACCTTTAGCAGCGAAAGCCCCGGCTGCAAATAGCAGAGAATCACCGGGTAAGAAAGGTGTAAATACTAAACCAGTTTCAGCAAATATTACAAGAAATAAAATTACATATGTTAATGTTCCGTATTGATTAATAATTTCGGCAATATGTTTATCTAAATGAATAAACAAGTCGAACAAATAGTAAATTATGTCCATTTATACCTTCAATAAAGTTGGAAAAAATATAAGGCAAACTTAAAAAAAAGTATTGACAATTAATTAATCAGTTTGTAAGTTTCAATCGTTTCAAAAAATTCAAATATTAAAAATGAAACAAAACGAAAAAATCAAAAACGAAATAATTAAAAATTTTGGAGTTGCCTATAAAGCTTTTGGGTTAAGTAAATTAATGGGGCATATAGTTGCATTATTAATTTACTCTCAAGAACCAATCTCATTAGAAGAAATTGCAAAAAGTCTTCATAGAAGCAAAGGACCTGTAAGTCAAATATTAAGAAGATTGAGAGATAAAGGATTGATAAGAAGAGTTTGGCAACCAACAAGTCGTAAAGATTTTTATGAAATTCAACCAGAAATTTTTGAAATAGCTTACAGAAATAATTTAGAATTAATCAGAAGTAATACAAGATTAGCAAGACAATTCAAATCTATTATTCCAAAAGATAAAAATGATAATTACGAAGTTTTAAAACTTAGAATCAATGAAATGGAAAAATTTTATGAATTGATGGAAAGCTATCATGAAGAATTTTTAAAAGCATGGTCAAAAGAAAGAGCTAAAGTTTACAAATAAAATTTTTATGATTAGCGTTTTAAATTTTTGAAACAATAAAAACATGGAGATAAAATGAATAGACTTGAAAATAAGATTGCAGTTATTACTGGTGGAGCGCAAGGAATTGGAAAAGCAACTTCTGAAAAATTTTTAAATGAAGGAGCAAAAGTTATTATTTGGGATTTAGATGACATCAAAGCTAATGAATTTGTTAATGAAAAATTAAATCAGGGATTTGTTGTTGAATTTATGAAAGTAAATGTTGCGAATTTTCAGGAAGTTGAAAACGCAACTAAAAATGTGATTGAAAAATATGGCAAAATTGATATCCTTATTAATAATGCTGGAATACTTAGAGATGCAACTTTATTAAAAATGACACCAGAACAATGGCAACAAGTTATAGATGTTAACTTAACCGGTGTATTTAATTGTACAAAAGCAATTTCTCCTTATATGGTTGAAAAACAATTTGGTAAAATTATTAATGCAACCTCTGTAGTGGGTTTATATGGAAATTTTGGTCAAACAAATTATGTGGCTACAAAAGCTGGTGTAATTGGAATGACAAAAGTATGGGCTCGCGAATTAGGAAGAAAAGGCATTAATGTTAATGCCGTTGCCCCAGGTTTTATTGCTACTGAAATGGTTGCAAGTATGCCGGAAAAAGTTTTAACAATGATGAAAGAAAAAACACCACTTGGAAGATTAGGAACACCGGAAGATATTGCAAACACATATTGTTTTCTGGCAAGCGATGAAGCTTCTTTCATTAATGGAGCTGTAATTAGTGTAGATGGCGGAGTTATTTCATAAAACGAGATTAAAATGAGAAATGCATACATAAAAGCAACAGGTTCCTTTGTCCCTTCACGAATAGTTCCAAATTCATACTTTAATGAATTGCTCGGCGAAGATGTAGATACTTGGTTAGTTGAAAATTTAATGATTAAAGAAAGAAGATGGTGCAATGAAAATGAAACAACAAGTACACTTTGTTACAATGCAGCAATAGATATTTTAAAAAATTCCAATTTAGATGCTGACGATATTGATCTGATAATAGTTGCAACTGATACGCCTGAATATATTTCACCATCAACAGCTTCCGTTTTACAATATCAACTTGGAGCTAAAAAAGCAGGTACTTTCGATGTTAATACAGCATGTGCCGGGTTTGTGACTGCTCTTGATATTGCTTCTAAATTTATAATTGCTGATGAAAGATATAATAATGTTTTAGTTATTGGTGCATATGCAATGAGTAAATATTTAAATATGAAAGACAAAAAAACAGTTACACTTTTTGCTGATGGTGCAGCAGGTGTAATTCTATCTTCAACTTCTGATTTAACACGCGGTTTTGTTACAAGTGAATTATATACAGAAGGTCAATATCATGATTGGATGGGAATTTATGCTGGCGGAACTTTCAAACCATTTTCTAAAGAGGTTTTGGAAAATGGTGATCATTATTTAAAGTTTGCAAAAAAGTTTCCGAAAGAAATTAATCCAACTACATGGACGAAAATTATTAAGAATATTACTAAAAGAGTTGACTTAATACCTGAGCAAATTGATCAATTTTTCTTTACACAATTAAATATAAATAGTATAAACGAAACCCTTGATAACTTAAATGTTTCTCGCGAAAGAGCCCATACAATTATGGAATATTTTGGCTACACTGGTTCAGCGTGTATTCCAATGGCTTTAGATGATGCAAATAAAAAAGGTAAATTGAAATCCGGTGATGTTATTTTGTTTATGGGTTCCGGTGGTGGATTAGCTTTTGCAAGTGCAATTTTTAATTGGTAATAGGAGATTAAATGAATACTTCTGCTTCAAATGAAATGATTATTGCAAGTTGGATTCTTGTATTTGTTTACGCTTCTGTAATTTTGTTTTTTGTTGTACGTGGAGCTTTAAAAACAAAAAACATTAAAGATTATGCAGTCGGTAGTATAAATTTTTCTCCTTATGCTGTTGGTTTATCTTTAGCTGCTTCAATGACAAGCGCAGCAACATTTGTTATTAATCCCGGTTTTATAGCTTATTATGGATTTTCCGCAGTTGTATCTTTTGGTTTTGTTATTCCAATTACAGCATTAATTTCTTTAGTTGTTCTTACCAAAAGTTTTAGAAAACATGGAACTAATGTTAAAGCGCTTACTCTTTCACAATGGATGGGAACAAGATATAATAGCAAATCATATTCATTGATGTTTGCATTTCTTTCTTTATTACTAATATCGTTAATTGTATTAATAAATGTCGGATTAACAAATGTTTTATCAAAAACATTAAATGTTCCTCCTGTAAATGTATTGTTTGTACTTGTTCTTTTCATTTTTGGTTATATGATGTTTGGTGGTGCTAATTCAATGGTTTATACAAATACTGTTCAAGCTGTTTTAATGATTATAGTTGCATTGATAATGCTTGGAAGTGGGGCAGAACATTTAAGTGATGGTTTTAGTGGATTGGTAAAAAAATTATATGCTATTGATCCAAAACTAATACAACTAAAAAATGAAAATTCATTTTTGTTTAGAGATTATTTTGAAATTTTTTTCACTCAATTTGTAATTGGTATTGCAATTATTTGTCAACCACACATTATTACAAAATCATTATTACTTAAAACTGATGAACAAGTTAATAAATATTTAGCAACTGCTGTTATTGTACAATTTTTGTTTTTTATAATTGTAATATCTGGTTTATGGGCGAGATTAACTTTTCCGGATTTAACTTTTAATGGTGCAACTTTAAAAGTTGATCAGGTTATTTCAGCATATGTTATAAAAAAATTTAATTGGTTTATAGGTTTAATACTTGTAATGGGATTTTTATCCGCAGGAATTTCAACTCTTGAAGGATTAATTCAATCTATCTCAACAACAATTACATCTGATTTGATTAAACCATTATTTGGAAAATATATTGATAAAGAAAATTCAAATAATGATAAAAAATATATCATTATAAATAGAATTGTTATAGCAATAGTCGGAATTATAGCTGGTTATTTATCATATCAACAGCTATTGTATCCAAAACTTAGTGTAGGAATTTTTGCTCAAAATGGAACTTATGCTTTTTTTGCTGCTGCTTTTGTTCCAATTGCATTCGGTATGTTTTTAAAGAATATAAAAAAGCAAACTGTAATAATATCCTCTGTAACAGCTATAATAGTTCATTTCATTTTTTATTATGGACAAATAAAAGTTCCATTTACACAAGCAACAGGAGAAAACCCAGGTGTTGCAGCAGCTATGGCTATTCTTTCTTCTGTAATAATTGCAAGTGTTTTACATTTTATTAATGGTGAAAAAAATGAAAATTAATAATCACTTTGATTGGCTTGAAAAGTGGTCTGTTTATAATCCCGAAAAATTATTTTTAAGAGAGGTTCACTCACAAAGAGAATGGAATTTTTCTGATTTCAATAATAGAGCAAATTATTTAGCAAAATATTTTGTCGAAGAATTTAAGTTATCTAAAGGAGATAGAGTTGCTGTATATTCTAAAAATAGAGCTGAGTATGTTTTAATATTTGCCGCATGTGTTAAAAGTGGAATTATAATAGTGCCATTAAACTTTAGATTAACACCTCGTGAGTTAGATATTTTAATTAAAGATGCTGAACCAAAAATATTTTTCTACGAAAATGAATATATAAATGAAGTAAATAAACTCGAAACATTATCCAAAGTTGAATACAAATTAGAAATTGAATCTTTATCAAAAATATTAAATGACTCAATCATTAAAACAGAAAAAAACAAAATTGAAATTTCGGAAGATGATATTGTAATGATTTTGTATACAGCTGGAACAACTGGATTATCAAAAGGAGCAATAATTAATCATAAAATGTTGTTCTGGAACTCAATTAACACAGGCTTAAGATTGGATTTAACAAGTCAAGATCATACACAAAGTTATGCACCATTTTTTCATACCGGTGGTTGGAATGTTTTATTCACACCATTTTTACATCATGGAGCTTCTCACACAATATTACAAAAATTCGATGCAGAATTAATTCTTGATTTAATGGAAAAAGAAAAAACAACAATTTTATTTGGTGTTCCAACTATGCTTCAAATGATGAGTGATTCGCCAAAGTTTGATAAAGTTGATTTAAGTTCTGTTAGATATGCAATTGTTGGAGGCGCACCAATGCCAATACCGTTGATTAACAGATGGCATGAAAAAGGAATTTTTATTCGTCAAGGATATGGATTAACTGAAGTTGGTCCAAATGTTTTTTCACTCCATCAAAAAGATGCAATAAGAAAAAAAGGTTCGATAGGATTTCCAAATTTTTACTTCGATGTCAAAATTGTTGATGATAATGGCAATGAATTAGAAGCGAATCAGGTAGGCGAATTGTGGTTAAAATCTCCAGTTGTAACACCTGGTTATTGGAGAAAACCAGAAGAGACTTCAAAGTCAATTACTGATGGTTGGTTTCATACAGGAGATATGGTAATGAAAGATGATGAAGGATACTTTTACGTTGTTGATAGAAAGAAAAATATGTTCATAAGTGGAGGAGAAAATGTTTACCCGGCCGAAATAGAAAGATTCATTTTAACAAATCAAAAAGTAAAAGATGTAGCTATTATTGGTGTAGAGGATGAAAAATGGGGAGAAGTTGGTTCTGCATTTATTGTCAAGAAAGAAGATGAAAATTTAGATGAAGATGAAATGAAAAATTTTTGTTTAAATGGCTTAGCTAAATATAAAATTCCAAAATATTTCATTTTCATAAATGATATTCCAAAAAATGAAGCTGGAAAAGTGGATAGAAAAAAGCTTCAACAAATTCATAAAGAACATCAAACAAAAAAATAGGAGGAACAAATGAAAAAATTATTCGCATTAGCTTTAATTTCTGTTGTATTATTTGGTTGTAAAGATAGTAAAGATGATCCGGTTACTTCACAACCAAAAGATCCAATAATTGGAACTTGGATTTCTACAGGCTCAAATGTTGCACCTTTATTAAATACAATTTTTTCTTCGGTTGGTGGTGTTGATAGTATTTATGCAACATTTAATGAAAACAACACTTATGTAGTTAAACAAGTTAACAAGAACAAAACTTCTTTAGTTTACGAAGGAACATATGTGTTAACAAAATCTACAAATACCGATATTCATAAAATTTCGATTGTACAAACAAAGCCAAGTGCAGCATCTAACGAAGGTATTTATCAAATTAACACAAATGTGAATCCAAACACAATGAAGTATGAAGTTGTGTTAATTAGTGGTACACAGAATACAGCACCAACACCTGAAAAAGGATTTGGTTCAACAAATAATGGTGCATTTGGTACTACAAATGTTCAAAATTATGTGAAGAAAAATTAATCTTTTTAGAAGAGGATTCTTTTTTAAAATTATATTAAGAAAAATAAATTGAATATTAAGGGGTTAAAAAGAATCCTCTTTAATTATATATCATTTTGAGGATGATATGAAAAAAATATTTTCAATTATTTTTATTACTTCTACAATAGTGTTTTCACAACATGCATGGAATTTTGATCCAATGAAAGTTCCTGAACAACCACCAAGAGAATTTCAGGCATTGGCATTTTTTATTTCACAAGGTGTTACATCAAATTTTTATGCAAGTAATGATCTTTTGAAAGGGCAAATTGTAGGAAGACTTTTTAGTGGCAACACAACTCAAACTGGTTCACAAGCATTTTATTTTGAACAAAGATTATTGCCATTCTTTATTTATCAACCGAATTTATTAAATGGTAAAGCAATATTAAGAGCATCTTTTGAAATAGATTGGACTTGGGGAGATGCTTCTTATGGTGTCGGTGGTAATTTTGGTTCTGCTTTTTCTGCCGACCAGGTAAATATTCAGACACAAAATGTTGAGTTAGAATTAATACCAGCAAAAGGTTGGGCTATTAATTTAGGTTTACAAAGATTATTTGATACTCCTTATAATCCTTATAGAACAATGTTAAACACAATGTTAAATACTGGTTATCGTCTTGCATATTGGGGAAGTGATGGTGTTGGAATTTCTGTTCGTAATGATAAAGATTGGTACAGATGGAAAGCAGGGTACTATCAACTTTATGAAAATAATGTTCATCAAATTGATGATGTAACTTTATGGGAAGCAATTGCAGATTTTGATATTACACCAAATTGGAGACAAGGTTTTTCACTATGGTATGTTTATGATCGTGGAAATGGAGAAGGTGGAGTTTCTATTTTAGGGCAAGGATTGAATAGTTTACTTAATGATTATAATGGTACATTCCAATTTAATTTTAATGGCGCAGATTACCGTGCTGATATTTTTTGGTTAGGTACTTACTCAAATTATAATGCTGATTTTAATCTTGGAAGATGGTCTTTAAATTCATTTGTTGTTGCAAATTTTGGTCAGGCATTAACAAATTCAAAATCAAAACCAGATGTTTATAATAAAGCTGCAGATATTTTTGGAGTTGCTGCAAATTTAAGAGCTGGATATAAATATGGTCAAACTTCAGAAGATGTAATAACAACAGATTTAATTTTTGCAACCGGAGATGATGATAATATAAAAGATGGTAAATATTCTGGAGTAATAACTGGAAATACTTGGGGTTCTCCAGGAGCTATTTTTGTTAGTAGTGGTGCTTATCTTTTATATCCACATGCTAATGTTGTAAATCGTTACATTTCTGCAGTACCAGATTTATCTAATATGGGATTTGGTCAATTTGGCGGAACATTAAATGTTTCTCGTGGCTTTATTCCAAATAAACTAAATGGTAAAATAGGAATTGCAGCAGCATTAGCTCAATTTGCTCCGAGTGGTGGTGGTAATTTTATTGGTTTTGAAATAAATGGAAAATTATCATTTGTTCCGGCTGTTTTTATGAATTTAGAACTTCATGCTGCATATTTATCACTTGGTGATTTTTATAATAGTAAAAATGTTAACAGTGGTGTGAGCAAAAAACCTGATAATCCATGGACAATCTTCACTACATTTAAATGGTTAATGTTTTAATAAGAGGTGATGAAATGAAAAAAATACTAATATCATTAATTGCATTAATCATAACAGCTTGCTCACCTTATGGGAATTTGACAACAATGGAATATGAAGAATTAAAATACCCTTTTGAAGTTAAAAAAATAAAACTTGATGATGGAAGAACTTTAGCATTTGCCGACGAAGGAAAAGGTGATGTTATTGTTTTTATTCATGGATTAGGAAGTTACTCGCCAGCTTGGCAAAAGAATATTGAAAAGTTAAAAGAAAAGTTCAGATGTATTGCTGTTGATCTTCCGGGTTATGGAAAATCAAGTAAAGAAATTCATTCGGGTAAAATGGAATTTTATGCAGATGTAGTAAAAGAATTGCTCGATAAATTGAATATTGAAAAAGCTTCAATTGCCGGGCATTCAATGGGTGGACAAATTGGTATTGTGATGGCATTAAAATATCCTGATAAAGTTAAATCTTTAATTCTTGCAGCTCCTGCCGGATTTGAATCATTTACTGCTGGACAAAAACAATGGTTTCGTGATGTTATGACTGTTGAATTGGTTAAGCTGACAAATACTCAAACAATCAGAGCAAATGTTGTTTCAAATTTTTATAATATGCCGGATGATGCAGAGTTTATGATAACAGACAGAATTGCAATGCGAGGAGCTAAAGATTTTGAAAATTATTGTTATACAGTTGTTCGATCTGTAAATGGAATGGTTGATCAACCAGTGATTGATTTTTTAGAAAAAGTAAAACATCCTACTTTAATATTATTTGGCGAAAATGATAATTTAATTCCAAATCCATTTTTAAATCCGGGTAAAACTGAAGATATTGCAAAAATTGGTGCCGAAAAAATTACAAATAGTAAATTAGTAATGATTCCTGAATGTGGTCATTTTTTACAATTTGAGAAACCAGAAATTTTTAATCAAGCGGTTATTGATTTCCTTTCAAAATAAAAAAATTGTCAGTCCATGTTTAACCTTGGACTGACAATTCAAAAAAAAGTTTACCTTTCGTAATTATTTATTTAAATTCATTCCCCAAATAAATCATTTCAGGTTAATTAATGAAGAATATTTTAATAATTATTATTCATTTTACAATAGTTTTTAACGTTGTAAAGTGCCAAACTGATTATTCTGAATTAAAAAGTTTTAATCAATCAAATTATAATTTAACTGAAAGTGACAAAAAATTTTTAGACACACTTCAATATTATTCATTTAAATATTTCATTGAAGAAATAAATCATGAAAATGGTTTAGTAAAAGATCGATCAACAGAAACATCACCATCAAGTATTGCAGCTGTTGGTTTCGCATACCCGGTTTGGGCAATTGGAGCTGAAAAAGGTTGGATCTCTCGTCAGAAAGCAGCTGAATTAACATTTAACTCACTTAACTTTTTTTACAACAGTGAGCAATCAACAAATAAATTTGCAACCGGCTATAAGGGTTTTTATTATCATTTCCTTGATATGAAAACAGGAAAAAGATTTTGGAACTGTGAATTATCTTCGATTGATAGTGGACTACTTTTTGCAGGAATGATTTTCGCAAGAAATTATTTTAATCAACAAAATGAAATTGAAAATAAAATTCGTGATTTAGCTACAAAATTATTAGAAAGAGCCGATTGGAATTTTTGGCAGAGAAAATCTAATGATTCAAATAATTTATTAATTAACATGGGTTGGAAAGAAAATGGATTCGAACCCTTAGCCTGGTTTGGATATACAGAGTCACTTTTTTTGTATGTTATTGCTGCTGGATATAATTATAAAAATGTTGAAAAAGCATTTGAAAATTTTCATTCGACATTTAAATGGCGTGAACCTTATAAAAAAGAATATGGTCATGTAGTTTTTCCACCATTATTTGGTCATCAATATTCATTCGTATGGTTGAATCCAAATGGGTTAATTGATTCATATTTGAAAAAAAGAGGAATTGATTATTATGAAAATTCAAGAAGAGCAACTTATGTTAACAGAGAATACTCAATTGTAAATCCTTTAAAGTGGAAAGGATATGATTCGTTAACCTGGGGCTTAACAGCGTGTGATGGTCCTGGTGATAGTTATAATTTTGGAAACAAAAAATTTTATGGATATGCTGCCCGTGGAACTGCCGGATTAGATTCAACAGAATTTGATGATGGCACCATTGCACCAACAGCTGCAGGTGCTTCGATTGTTTTTGCTCCTGAAATTTGTGTTCCTGCTTTAATTAATATCAAAAATAAATATCCATTAGTTTGGAATAAATATGGATTGCTCGATTCTTTTAATCCTACTCTAAACTGGGTGAACAAAGATTATATTGCAATTGATCAAGGACCAATTATTTTAATGATTGAAAATTTTTATAATGGTTTTGTTTGGAAATATTTTATGAAAGATGAAGTGATTCAAAAAGGATTAAAAAGATTAGGAATTAATTATCAATTAACTAAAGGTAATTAAATGAAAATAAAATTATTACTTATAAAGCTGATATTAATTTTAATAAATTTTTTATTTAGCAATATAAATTCTCAAACAATCCAACCACCAACTGGAGTAAAAGCAATCGGATATGAAAGCCATATTGATGTTGTTTGGGATTTTAGTACAGATCCAAACATTGGCGGATATAAAGTTTATAGATTTAACGGAACAAGTTATGAGTTAGTTAAAAAAACAACAAAATATGAATCATTTTTTATGGATTGGATTGGGCAAACAGGTATTCAGAATAAATATAAAGTGTCTGCCTATGATTTTAATGAAAGAGAATCAAATTTAAGTTCAGAAGTTTCTGCAATAACACATACAATGACCGATGAAGAATTTTTAGATATGACACAAAGAGCAACTTTCCGTTACTTTTATGATTATGGACATCCAACATCTGGTTTAGCTCGCGAAAGATATGGCTCGGGTGAAACTTGTACAATTGGCGGTACAGGTTTTGGTATTATGTCAATTATTTCCGGAATTGAAAGAGGGTTTATCACAAGAAAACAAGGTGTTGATAGAATTTTTAAAATTGTTAATTTTTTAAAAAATAGTGCAGATAAATTTCATGGAGTATTTCCTCATTGGATGAATGGAACAACTGGTAAAACAATTCCATTTAGTCAATATGATGATGGAGCAGATTTAATTGAAACTGCTTTTTTAATTCAAGGTCTTTTAGCAGCGCGTCAATATTTTGATAGAAATGATTCTTTTGAACTTATAATCAGAAGTTTTATAACAGATATTTGGGAAGGTGTTGAATGGAGTTGGTTCACACAAGGTTCAAATTATTTGTATTGGCATTGGTCACCAAATTATAGCTTCAGAATGAATATGAGAATCCAAGGACCAAATGAAGGTATGATTGCATATTTACTGGCAATTGCATCTCCAACTTATAAAATTTCTCCAACATCATATTATAATGGTTGGACTAATACAAGCTATTATGTAAATGGTAAATCTTTTTATGGATATAAACTTTGGGTTGGTTGGGATTACGGTGGACCATTATTTTTTGCTCATTATTCATTCTTAGGGTTCGATCCAAGAAATAAAAAAGATAAGTATTGTAATTATTTTGACAATAATAAAAACCATACATTAATTCATCGTGCTTATGCAATTGCAAATCCTAAAAAATTTCTTGACTATGGAGAAAATGTTTGGGGATTTACAGCAAGTGATGATCCTAATGGTTATGATGTACATGAACCAAACAAAGATAATGGCACTATAAGTCCAACAGCTGCTTTATCTTCTATGCCTTATACTCCTAAAGAATCAATTGAATTCTTAAAGAATATTTATAGAAAATATGGAAATAAAGTTTTTGGAGATTATGGTTTTAAAGATGCATTTAATCCTACAAAAAATTGGTTTGCAAATAGTTATCTGGCAATTGACCAAGGTCCAATTATGGTAATGATTGAAAATTACAGAAGCCAAACATTGTGGAAAAAATTTATGGCAAATCCGGAAATTCAACCGATGTTAAATGCAATTGGATTTACTTCTGATCCAACAAATAATTTAGATGAAATTAACATCCCATCAGAATTTAATTTGTTACAGAATTATCCAAATCCTTTTAATCCAACAACTAATATAGAATTTACTGTACCACGAAAAACAGATGTTGAAATAAAAGTATATGATTTGTTAGGAAGAGAAGTTGCCCAACTTGTTAATGAAGAAAAAAATGCTGGTGTTCATAAAATCATTTTTGATGCGGGTAAACTTTCTTCTGGAATTTATTTTTATGAAATGAAAGCTGGAAATTATTCAAACAGAAAAAAAATAATTTTTATTAAGTAAATCTTGGTTAATATTTAATTACTAATTGTTAATTAATCTTTTGTCTTTAAAATAAAATGAAAAATAAATTATACTTTTTTTCGTTTTTAATATTGTTTTATTCGTTATCAATCTCTGGATTTGAAAATAATATTAACATTAATTCGAAAATCATAAATACAAATTCAAACTTTGCTCAAAAAAAATATCAAAATCAAAAAAATATAATTGATAATAATTTTGTTAATACAAATGATCATCTGAATAATTTTATAGAATTACTTTCGCCAAATGGATTTCAACAATGGGAAGCTAATTCTACAAAGAAAATTTTATTCAAATCAAATGGCATTAACAATATTAAAATCGAATATTCCTCTGATAATGGAACAACCTGGAATATAATTACAAATTCAACTTCTGTTTCTGGTGGCGAATTTAGTTGGAAATTACCATCAACAATAAGTGATAAATATTTAATTAAACTCACAGGGTTAGAACAAAACTTAATTGATCAAAGTGATAATAACTTTTCAGTTATAAATATTAAAAATCCTAACAACCAGGATTTCATATTTTTTAGTGATAGTCCAACAAGTAATTTTTATGATCCATCATGGGGCTTTGCTACTTCTCCAAGTTCACTGGAACTTATAAATCAAAAAGCACCTGTAACTTATGAATATTCTTTAGTTGGAAATTACTCTATAAAGATGAATTGGCGTTCAGTTCCTAATGGCGATTGGGGACTTGCAATTGCTGGTGCTGGTTGGATTGGCAGAGATATATTAACAAAAGATACATTGATTGTTAACATATTTTCTAAAAACGATTTAAGCTCATTACAACTTCCGATGTTATTTTTTGAAGATATAAACAATAAAAAAACTGCTAAAACAAGTCTTGCAAATTATATCTCTTCAATTAAAGCTAATCAATGGAACAAAGTTATTGTACCATTAAAATGGTTTAAAGATAATCCCGGTAGTGCTAATCTTCAAAACATAAAAACAATTTATTTCGGACAAAACAAACCGGATGATATTCAAAATACATTTTATCTTGATGATATTAGAATGATTGGTGGTAAACCAATTTCTGGTGATGCAAGAAAACTAATTGTCGTTTTGGGTTCATCAACTGCTGCCGGTACTGGTGCTTCTCCAATCGATAGCTCTTGGGTAAGAAGATTTAATGAATTTATGTTATCAAAAGATCCTAATTCATATTTAGTTAATTTAGCTGTTGGCGGATATACAACTTATGATGTAATGCCTTCTTATTTTGTTCCACCATCTAATAAACCATTACCAAAAACTGAAAATAATATTACCAAAGCATTAACATATAAACCATGGGCAATCTTAATTAATTTGCCGAGTAACGATGCAAATATGAATTATACAGTTGATGAACAAATATTCAATTTAAAAACTATTGTCAAAGAAGCTACTAATAACAAAATAAAAGTTTGGATTACAACAACTCAACCACGAAATTTTTCTCAGAGTCAAAGAGATAATTTGAAGGTTGTTAAAGATTCTATTAAATCGACTTTTAAAAATTTCGCAGTTGATGTTTTTACACCATTAGCTAATCCTGATGGAACAATAAAATCAATTTTTAATTCCGGAGATGGAATTCATTTAAATAATGCAGGACATAAAATTATTTATGATAAATTTATTGAAGCAAAAGTTTGGGAAACAATTACTGGGATTGAAATTCTCGAACAAGAATTACCAAAAACATTTTCACTTAAACAAAATTATCCCAATCCATTTAATCCTTCAACAACCATTGAATTTTCATTACCAGTTGTTTCTTATGTAGATATAAAAGTTTACGACATTTTAGGAAGAGAAATAAAAACTTTAACACATAAAAAATATTTTCCGGGTATTTATAAAATTGATTTCAATGCTTTGAATCTTGCAAGCGGTATGTATATTTATAGAATAATTGCAAATGATGAAAATAATTCATCATATATAAAAACCATGAAAATGATATTAACTAAATAGTAAATAAGCTTTATTATTAACTTTAAAAAGAAGTGTGAAAAATGAAAAGTAAAATAATTTTAATCTTTTTAATCAGTTCAATTTTATTTTCTCAAAATATTGTAGTAAGAGATAATAACATCTCATCAATGATTGAACAAATTTCATCAAAAAATTTAGAATTATATGTAAAAAAGTTAGTTGAATTTAAAACAAGACATACATTATCAACAAGAACAAAAACAAATGAAGGCATAGGTGCAGCCTGCTATTGGGTGATGAGCAAATTTGACGAATTTGCTAAAAGCTCAAATGGCAGATTAATCACTAAAATGGATTCATTCTATGTTGAACCTGATGGAAGAAGAGTAATAAGAAAAGTATTATTAACAAATCCGATGGCAATATTAAAAGGAACAGATAAAAATGATAATAGAATTTTTATTGTAGGTGCACATATTGATTCACGTGCAGGAGAGGCAAATGATTCAACATCTTTAGCTCCTGGTGCAAATGATGATGCATCTGGTGTTGCAGCTGTAATTGAATTAGCAAGAATAATGTCAAAGTATGAATTCCCATCAACTATAATTTTTGTGGCTTTCTCTGGTGAAGAGCAAGGATTATATGGCGCAACTCATCTTGCAAAAAAAGCAAAAGATGAAAACTGGAATATAATAGCAATGTTAAATAACGATATGATTGGTAATAGTTATTCAAACGAAACGTTTTTAAAAGATAATATGCAGGTTAGAGTATTTTCTGAAGGCATTCCATTATTCGAAACTGAAGAAATGAAAATACTAAGGCAACAAACTAATCAGGAAAATGATAGTAAATCACGTCAGCTTGCAAGATATATAAAAGAAATTGGTGAAAGATATGTTGATCAAATTGAAGTTAAATTAGTTTATAGAAATGATAGATTTTTAAGAGGAGGAGATCATACACCATTTAATCGTCTTGGTTTTACTGCAATCAGATTTTGTGAAATGAATGAAAACTATGATCATCAACATCAAAATATCAGAGAAGAAAAAGGAATTAAGTTTGGTGACTTACCAGAATTTGTAGATTTTGAATATGCAAGAAAAATTACTGCAATTAATTTGGCAACACTCGCAAACTTAGCTTTATCTCCGTATCAACCTAAAAATGTTGGCATCGAAGTAAAAGAGGTAACTAATTTAACAACAATAAAATGGGAAACACCGGAAAATAAAAAACCAAAAGGATATTATGTTTTAATGAGAGAAACATATCAACCATTTTGGCAAAAGAAAATTTATACAGAAAAAACAGAAATCACTTTACCATATTCAAAAGATAATTATTTTTTCTCAGTGCAAAGTGTTGATGAATTTGGTCACGAAAGTTTACCAGTTTGGCCCAAACCGATTAGATGAATAATTATGCAGTTTAATGAATAAATATTCATATTGTCTTGCATCTTTTAAAAATAATTTTATATTTCTGATTGAGATATAAATAATTTTTAAATGAAAATCAGATTTTCAGAAAATATTACCTTAAATTTAGCCCACAAGGCGCAAAATTGCATTGATGCCACAAGCATTTCTCTAGCCCATTCCACTATTTCAATTAATATTTCAGTAATTCTAAACTAATAATAAAACTAAAATCTCACTTACTAATTGCTCATTAGAAGTGAGAAGGATAAATAGCATTTAATAAATGTATAATTATAAAGGAGCTTTATGATGGGTGAATTTAATAAGCAAGTGTTCGATGAATATTTGAATATAAATTCTGAATTAAATAAAAAAAGCATGTATTCATCAGCAAATGAGCATGATGCTTGTGGAATGGGGTTCGTTGCGGATATTAAAGGAAGAAAATCACGGGCAATAATTGATAAAGCTCTTGAAGTTCTTAAAAATCTTGAACACAGAGGAGCTGTAGGTGCTGATCCTAATACTGGTGATGGTGCTGGTATTTTGATTCAAATGCCTGATGAATTTATAAGAAAAATTGCAACTAAGGAAAGAATTAAATTACCAGATTATGGCCGCTATGCCGTTGGTATGATGTTTCTTCCTCAAAATAAAACAATTAGAAAACACGTTGAAAATATTATCGAAAAAATTGTTATTGATGAAAATCAAAAATTTTTAGGTTGGAGAGATGTTCCGATTGATTCTAATGCTACTGGAAAAGGTGCAAAAGCTACATTACCTTTTATAAGACAATGCTTTGTTGGTGCAAATAAAAATATTGTTTCGCAAGATGAATTTGAAAGAAAACTTTATCTGATTCGTAGAATTATTGATCATCGAATACGTCAAGAATTGAAGTTAGACAGAAGTCAATATTATGTTGCTTCATTTTCAAGTAGAATTTTAATTTATAAAGGAATGCTTAAAGCTCAGCAACTAATTGATTTTTACAAAGACATTTCTGACCAAGATATGAAAAGTGCAATGACAATGTTGCATATGCGTTTTTCTACAAACACATTTCCTACCTGGGATTTAGCACATCCGTTTAGAATGATAGCTCACAATGGAGAAATAAACACTCTTCGTGGCAATAAAAATTGGATGTCTGCACGTCAACATGTTATGGAATCCCCTTATTATGGAAAAGATTTAAAACGCATGCTTCCAATTTCAATGGAAGAACAAAGTGATTCTGCAACTTTTGATAATGTTCTTGAATTGCTTGTTATGAGTGGAAGAAGTTTACCTCATGCAATGATGATGATGATTCCGGAAGCGTGGTCTAAAAATGATTTGATGGATCCCGATAGAAAAGCTTTTTATGAATATCATGCAACTATGATGGAACCATGGGATGGACCAGCCGCTGTTGTTTTTACAGATGGTAATATAATTGGTGCTACATTAGACAGAAATGGTTTAAGACCAGCCAGATATGTTATTACTAAAGATGATTTAGTTGTTTTAACTTCCGAAGCTGGCACCTGGAGTGTAAACGCAGAAAATGTTGCTGCTAAGGGAAAACTTCAACCCGGAAAAATGTTTATTCTTGATTTACAAAAAGGTAGAATTATTGATGATGATGAAGTGAAAAAAGAAATTGTAACAAGAAAGCCATATCGCAAGTGGATAAATGAAAACATGATTAAAATGCATCATCTACCTTCACCGGATTCTATTTATAATGCTGATTTTAATACGTTACATATCCGTCAAAGAATTTTCGGTTACACAAAAGAAGATATTGAAAAAGTAATTTTACCAATGGCTCAAAATGGTGAAGAAGCAGTTGGCTCAATGGGAACAGATGCTTCACTTGCAATTTTATCTGACAAACCTCAATTACTTTTTAGATACTTTAAACAATTTTTTGCTCAGGTAACTAATCCACCAATTGATCCTATTCGTGAAGAATTAGTAATGGAGTTAACTACTTATGTTGGACCTGAACAAAATCTTTTGGATGAAACACCAAAACATGCAAATCGACTTGAACTTGAGCACCCGATTTTATCGAACTCACAAATAGAAAAAATTCGTCATATTGCAAAAGGAATGTTCAAAGCTCAAACAATTTCTCTTTTATTCAATCCGTTTGTTCATCGTGGAATGAGAAATCGTCTGAATGAAATTTGTACTGAAGCTGTTGATGCAGTTAAAAATGGTTTTACTCTTTTAATTCTTTCTGATAAAGGTGTTGACAAAGATAATGCAGCAATTCCAAGCTTACTTGCAACTTCTGCTATCCATCATACATTAATTAATCAAGGGTTAAGAACTAAAACCGGAATTATAGTAGAAACAGGGGAAGCAAGAGAAATTCATCATTTTGCACTTTTGCTTGGATATGGTGCAAATGCAATTAATCCTTATTTGACTTATGAAACACTGGCTTATCTTGTCGAAAATAAATTTTTGCCACCCGGAATAGATTATTCAACTGTAAAGAAAAATTTTGTTAAAGCTGTTGGTAAAGGACTATTTAAAATTTTCAGTAAAATGGGAATAAGCACACTTCAATCATATTGTGGTGCACAAATTTTTGAAGCAATTGGACTTGATAGTGAAATAATTGAAAACTATTTCAAAGGAACACCAACAAAAATTGAAGGACTATCGCTTGAAATGCTTGAAGAGGAAGTTAAACGTCGTCATCTTCATGCACTTGATCCTCAAATTGATCAAAGTACCTTAGATGTAGGTGGAATTTATCATTATCGTAAAGATGGAGAAAATCATTTATGGAATCCATTAACAATTTCTAAATTACAAATAAGCACAAGAAAAAATGATTTTAATACTTACAAAGAATTTGCTGAATATATTAACAATCAGGAAAAACATCGTGTTACATTAAGAAGCTTATTCGAGCTTGATTTTTCAAATCAAATTCCAATTGAAGAAGTTGAACCGGCAAAAGAAATAGTCAAAAGGTTTTCAACAGGAGCAATGAGTTTTGGTTCAATTTCAAGAGAAGCACATACAAATCTTGCAATTGCAATGAATAGAATAGGTGGTAAATCAAACACAGGAGAAGGAGGAGAAGAACCGGAAAGATTTATTCAGCTTGAAAATGGTGATAGTTTACGTTCTGCTATTAAACAAGTTGCATCAGCTCGTTTTGGTGTAACTGCAAATTATTTAGTAAATGCAGATGAAATTCAAATTAAAATGGCGCAAGGGGCAAAACCAGGTGAAGGTGGTCAACTTCCTGGTCATAAAGTTGATTCAATCATCGCTAAAGTACGTCATTCAACACCGGGAGTTACATTAATTTCACCACCACCTCATCATGATATTTACTCAATAGAAGATTTGAAGCAATTAATTTTTGATTTGAAAAATATTAATCCTAAAGCAAGAATTAGTGTAAAACTTGTTTCCGAAAGCGGAGTTGGAACAATTGCTGCAGGGGTTGCAAAAGCTCATGCTGATCATATTTTAATTAGTGGTCACGATGGTGGAACGGGTGCAAGTCCAATTTCTTCAATTCAATATGCCGGCTCTCCATGGGAATTAGGTTTGAGTGAAGCTCATCAAACTTTGGTAATTAATGGTCTGAGAGATAGAGTTTATCTTGCAACAGATGGTCAAATTAAAACAGGGCGTGATGTTGTTATTGCCGCTTTACTTGGTGCAGAAGAATTTGGTTTTGCAACTGCTCCTCTTGTTACTCAAGGTTGCATAATGATGCGTAAATGTCATCTTAATACTTGTCCTGTTGGTGTTGCAACACAAGATCCAGAATTAAGAAAAAAATTTACCGGTAAACCTGAATATCTAATAAATTATTTTTTCTTTGTTGCTGAAGAAGTTCGCGAATTTATGGCAAAACTTGGATTTAGAACATTTAATGAAATGATTGGTCAAACCGAAAAAATATTACCTCAGAAATTATATGAACATTGGAAAATTCGTGGAATTGATTTTAGTAAAGTTTTGTATAAACCAAATTCATTGTATGAAACAAAATTATATAAAACAAAAGAACAAAATCATGAATTGGAAAATTTACTCGATCAACAGCTGATTAAGGAATGTAAAAGTGCCATTGAAAATAAAGAACAGATTGTGATTCATAAAAGAATAAAAAATACAAACAGAACTGTTGGAACAATGCTTTCAGGTGAAATTACAAGAAATTATGGTGAAGAAGGATTACCGCATGGTACAATAAAAATTTATTTAAGAGGCACAGCTGGGCAAAGTTTTGGTGCTTTTTTAGCAAAAGGAACTGAACTCCATCTGACAGGTGAATCGAATGATTATTTTGGTAAAGGATTAAGCGGTGGAAAATTATCAGTTAAAATTCCCCCCGAAGTTACTTTTGATCCATCAAAAAATATTATTGTTGGGAATACTTGTCTTTATGGTGCAACAAGTGGAGAAGCATTTATAAATGGTGTTGCAGGAGAAAGATTTGCAGTTAGAAATTCAGGAGCTAATGCAGTTGTTGAAGGAGTTGGTGATCATGGTTGTGAATATATGACTGGCGGTCGAGTAGTTGTTCTCGGTAAAATAGGAAGAAATTTTGCTGCCGGTATGAGTGGAGGAATTGCTTATATATGGGATCCTTCCCGCGAGTACAATAAATTTATTAATCATTCACTTGTTGATGTTGAATATTTGATTTATGAAGAAGATATGTATGAACTTTTTGGTTTAATTAAAAAGCATTATGATTATACTGATTCATCAAGAGCAAAATTTATACTAGATAATTGGAATGATGAAAAAGATAATTTCTGGAAAGTGATACCAAAAGAATTTAAAAAAGCATTAGCAAAAATTTTAGCATTAGAAAAAATTGAAATGAATGAAGGAGTAACAATAAATGGGTAAGCCAACCGGATTTTTAGAATATGAAAGAAAAACTTTGAATAAAAAATCTATTGATGAAAGAAAACATAATTACAATGAATTTGAATTTCGATTTTCATCTGAAGAAGTAAAAATTCAAACAGCAAGATGCATGGATTGCGGAATTCCATTTTGTCATGGTGAAACTGGTTGTCCACTTGGTAATTATATACCTGAATGGAATGATTTGGTTTATAGAGGTCATTTCAAAGAAGCATTAATCAATTTACATTCAACAAATAATTTTCCGGAATTTACAGGAAGACTTTGTCCGGCACCATGCGAAACTGCTTGTACATTAGGAATTAATGCAAATCCGGTTTCAATAAAAGCAATCGAAAGAACTATAATTGATAAAGCTTTTGAAGAAGATTGGGTTAAACCAAGAATGCCAATTGTTGCAACAGATAAAAAAATTGCAATTGTTGGAAGTGGTCCTGCAGGTTTAGCTGCTGCTCAACAACTTTGTCGTGCGGGTCATCAGGTAACAGTTTTTGAAAAAAATGATAAAGTTGGTGGATTACTTCGTTATGGTATTCCTGACTTTAAATTAGATAAAACAATTATTGATCGTAGAATTAAGCAGATGCAAATTGAAGGAGTAATATTCAAAACAAATGTAAACGTTGGAATTGATCTTCATATTAAAGAAATAATTGATAATTACGATGCAATTATTTTAGCAGGTGGTTGTGAAAAAGCAAGAAATTTAAATGTTGAAGGAAGAAAACTTAAAGGAATTCATTTTGCAATGGAATATTTAGTTGATCAAAACAAAGTTGTAGCTGGTTTACAAAGTGAAAATAAAATATCTGCAAAAGGAAAAAATGTTGTTGTTATTGGTGGAGGAGATACCGGAGCTGATTGTGTAGGAACAGCAAACCGGCAAGGTGCTTTAAGTATAACACAAATTGAATTATTACCAAAACCACCAATTCATCGAAATGAATCTTCTCCATGGCCCTATTGGCCAAATGTTTTAAGAACTTCTACATCTCATGAAGAAGGATGTGAAAGATTATGGAGTGTAAATACCTTGTCATTTATTGGGAATGAAAATGATGAAGTGATTTCACTTAATTGTATTAAAACAAAATTTGAAAATGGAAAAATTATAAACATAGATGGAACAGAGTTTCAACTTAAAGCTGATTTAGTTTTAATAGCAGCTGGTTTTTTACATCCCGAACCAAATGGCTTAATAACACAACTTGTTGAATCAGGATTGGAATTAGATGATCGCGGTAATGTAAAAGCAGGTTTTGAAAATGAAGAGAATCCATTTCAAACCTCAATATCAAAAGTTTTTGCTTGCGGAGATATGCGTAGAGGTCAATCATTGGTTGTTTGGGCAATTGCTGAAGGAAGGAAATGTGCAAATGCTGTTCACGAATATTTAAATGTTGAATGTGCTGTTTAATTTTTTAAGAAAACAAAGTTCAAATAGATTAATTAAAAATAGTATAAAAATTATTTGAGATAATTTTTGAAAACCTTTTCAAACTTTTCAATCTTTGGCGTAATTACAAATGAGCAATATCCTTGATATGGATTTTTTTCATAATAATCTTGATGATAATCTTCAGCTATATAAAATTTTTTAAATGGAACAATTTCAGTTACAATAGGAGAATCCCAGATTTTTTCTTCATCTAATTTTCTTTTGATCTCATCAGCAATTTTTTTTTGATTATCATCATGATAAAAAATTACTGAACGATATTGAGTTCCAACATCAGCGCCTTGTCTGTTTAAAGTTGTGGGATCATGTGTTTTAAAAAATATTTCTAAAATTTTAGAATATGAAATTTCATTTTCATTAAAATGAATTTGAACACACTCAGCATGACCAGTTAAACCTGTACAAACTGCATCATAAGTTGGATTTGGAACATTACCACCACTATAACCACTTACAACATTATAAACACCTTTTACTCTTTCAAAAACTGCTTCGGTGCACCAAAAGCAACCAGAACCTAAAGTTGCAACAGATAAATTTTTTAAATCATTCATTTTAACCTCAACATCATTTTGAGCATTGCAATTATTGAATAAAATAAGAATTAATAATAAGGTAATTGGTCTTAGTATATTCATTTATTGATAAAAAATTAATTTTAATTTATTTATATAATTATTATTTTGAGAACAAATAACTGACCAAAATAATTCCAAAACAAATATGAAAGGGATTTCAAAATTAAAATTTAAGGAGGAGGAATGAGGATTTTTTTATTATTAATTATTTTTTCAACAACTATATTTTCTCAAACTCTTTTGCTTGAAGAAAATTTTAATTATACAGTTGGATCCTATTTAACAGATAATGGTTGGGTTGCTTTTAGTGGAACTAACACCAATAAGATTACAATTGAAAATGGAAATCTTGTATTTTCAAATTACCCCTCTTCTAATATTGGTCAAAGTGTATTGGTTGATAATGATGGCGAAGATGTATATTTATCTTTAAATTCATCAAAATCATCTGGAATTGTTTATTTTTCATTCTTAATGAAAGTAATAAATGCAACAACTGCTGGTTTGGGTGATTATTTTATATCATTAGGATCGACAAATGCAGGTACTTTAGCAGGAAGATTATTTTTGAAAAAAAGCGGTAGTCAATTTGCAATTGGAATAAGTAAAACAACTGGTACAACTACATTTACAAATGTCGTTTATAACTTTAACACTACATATTTGATTGTAATCAAATATATTATAAATAGTGGTCCATCTAATGATGATGTTAATTTATTTATTTTTAATGAAAGTATCCCAAATTCTGAACCAACTAGTCCAACAATTACACAACCAACAGAATCAACTCAAGATCCTTCAAATATTTCTGTTGTTGCACTTAGGCAAAATTCCACTACAAATGTAGTACAAATTGATGGAATACGCGTTTCTGATTCATGGTCTCAAGCTCCTCTCCCCGTCCAACTAACTTCCTTCACTGCAAGTTTATATGATAATAAAGTAAAATTAAATTGGTCAACTGCTACTGAAATAAATAATTATGGATTTAATATTGAAAGAAAAACAGAAAATGATGATTGGAATAAAATTGCTTTTGTAAATGGAAATGGAAATTCTAACTCACCGAAAGATTATACATTCGTAGATATTAATCCACCAACTGGAAAAGTATTTTATAGATTAAAACAAATTGATTTTGACGGCACTTATGAATATAGTAATATAGTTGAAGTAGATATTGCTACACCACAAATGTTTGTGCTTGAACAAAATTATCCAAATCCTTTCAATCCGGAAACTAATATTAGTTATAAAATTCCGAATGAATGTTATGTAACTTTAAAAGTTTATGATATTATTGGTAATGAAATATCAACACTTGTAAATGAGTTTCAAAAGTCGGGTTCCTATAATTATAAATTTTCAACTGGTCAATTAAAATTAACATCAGGAATATATTTTTATAAATTACAAGCAGGACATTTTTCTCAGACTAAAAAATTTATAATAATGAAATAAAAAGATTATAACAGTGGATTAATATTAATACAATATTAATCCACTTTAATTAAATATACTCCTTAAATGACTAATCAAAAACATCTAAAAAAAATCCTATGAAAAAAACACTACTTTTTATTTTAATTTTATTAAACACTTATTTTGCACAGACAAATGTTTTCACAGATAATTTTAGTACAAGTCAAGGTGCAACATATTTTACTTCAGGAAAAATTGGAACATCAAATTGGCAGGTAAATATATTGGGCGCTGATTGGGGTGGAAGAATTAATAATGGACTTTTAGAATTAACTAATGATGCAAGTACTGCAACAAATGTTGCTGGTTGGGTTTATGTAAATCAACCAATGTCTAATATTTCCTCTCCTTTTAATTCAACACTTTCATCAAATTCCGGATTAGTTACCTGGACATTTAATATGAGACAAGTTCGAACTGATCCAGCCGGTTTTGGCGATGCAAGTTATGGTGTTGCATTTATTCTTGGCTCTACTTCTCAATCGCCTCAAAAAAATGGAACTGGTTATGCAGTTGTTCTTGGGCAATCTGGTTCAACTGACCCAATTAGATTAGTAAAATTTTCTGCAGGATTACAAAATCTTACTAATTTAATTACATCAAATACATCCGGATTAAATGATTTCGGAAATGAATACATTAGTATAAAAGTTACATATAATCCTACAACTAATACTTGGGAATTATTTTTAAGAAACGATGGAACAACTGCTTTTTCCGATCCTTTAACCGGAACTTTAGTTTCACAGGGTACAATTGTAGATAATACATACACAAGTTCATCATTAAGTTATTTTGGTGCTTATTGGCAAGGTTCAACTACTGCAACTCAAAATGCAGTTTTTGATAATTTTAATATCACTGTTAATACAATTTCAATTCCAGTTTCTCCAGTTGCAAAAAGTGCTACAAATATTACTAATTCCAGTTTTAAAGCAAATTGGAGTGGTATAAACAATGCTACTAAATATTTTTTAGATATTTCTACTCAAAGTAATTTTTCAAGTTTTGTAACAGGTTATGAAAATAAAGAAATTGCTGCACCCGATTCTAATTTTGTTGTAACAGGATTAAACGGTAACACAAATTATTTTTACAGAGTAAGAGCATTTAATTCGGCTGGAACTAGTGGTAATTCAAATGTAATTTCAGTAACTACATTACCAAATCCACCATCAGCTCCAATTGCACTACCATCATCGAATATTACACAAACGGGATTTACTGCAAACTGGAATTCTGTTGCAGGTGCTAACAATTATATACTTGATGTTTCAACTCAAAATAATTTTTCTTCTTTTGTCTCCGGATATGAAAATAAAATAATTGGTGGCGATACATTAGCTGCTATTACTGGATTAAATCCAAACACAAATTATTTTTATCGTGTTCGAGCTTCAAATATTAGTGGAACAAGTGATTATTCAAATACAATTTCAGTAACTACATTATCTTTTAGTATAAACACACCAACTGCAAAGCAAGCTACTAATATTACACAAACTAGTTTTACAGCTAATTGGAGTTCTGTAAATAATGCTACAAAATATTTTCTTGATGTTTCAACCAAGAATGACTTTTCAACTTTTGTATCAGGATATGAAAACAAACAGATTGGTGGTGATACTTTAGATGTAGTTAGTGGGTTAACACCAAATACAAGTTATTTTTATAGAGTAAGAGCCAGTGATGATACATACACTAGTTTTAATTCAAATATAATAAGTGTTACTACTTTACCAAATATACCAAATGCACCAATAGCAAAGTCTTCTTCAAATATTACCAATTCTAGTTTTAGGGCAAATTGGAGTTCTGTTAGTGGAGCTACAAAATATTTTTTAGATGTTTCAACGCAAAGTAATTTTTCTACTTTTATAACAGGCTATGAAAATAAAGAAATAGCTTCACCTGATTCTAATTATACTGTATCGGGATTAATAGCAAATTCAATTTACTTTTACAGAGTAAGAGCAAATAATATTGCCGGGACAAGTGATTATTCAAATACCATAAGTGTAACAACATATCCAAATCCACCAATTGAACCAAACGCAACTGCTGCCACTAATGTAGCTCAAACAAGTTTTGTTGCAAACTGGGAAGCATCAATTTCAGCATACAAATATTATTTAGATGTTTCAACACAAAGTGATTTTTCAACATTTGTTGTTGGTTATCAGAATAAGGATGTTGGAAATAATTTATCGTTCAACGTTTCCGGATTAAATTCAAATACAACTTATTATTATAGAGTTCGTGCAGAAAATATTGGTGGTATAAGTGGAAACTCAAATGTAATTAGTGTAACAACTTTTCCATCAATTACTAAATATGGAATAATTGTTAATGAATGGTCACAAGGTTCAGGTGGTGCAAAAGAGTGGGTTGAATTATTAATAGTTGAAGATAATCTCAACATTCAAAATTTTAAATTGATTGATGGAAATAATAGTTTATCAATCACATTTTCAGGTGTTGGTTTTCAAAGTTTAAGAAAAGGTTCTTTAATTGTAATTTATAACGGTGCAGATGTTGATGGTTTAATAACACCTGATTTAAATTACGATGGAACAACCGATAAAAAATTAATAATAAGTTCATTAAATAATTCAGGAACCTGGGCATTAACCAGAACAACAGGCTGGTCAACAACAACTGGTGCATTTTCAAATACAGATGCAACTGATGTTCCTAAAATTTTAAATAACTTTTCGACAACAATATTTACAACTCCAAAAGCTGCTGGTTCAACTCAAATTGCTTATTTCAATGAAGATACAGAAGATGAAGCCTTTGTTGCAGCAAACTGGTTAAATTCAACAAACACTAACGGAACACCTGGTGAACCAAATGGTGGAAAAAATTCAATTTGGATTACAACAACTTTAGCAACTGAAATTACCGCAGTTCCAAATCCACCAATAGCAACAAATGCAACTAATGTTGCACCATATTCTTTCACTGCAAATTGGAACGTTGCACCAACTGCTTCAAAATATTTTTTAGATGTAGCAACAGATAATTTGTTTAATAATTTAGTTCCTGGCTATGATAGTAAAGATGTTGGAAATAGTACTTCTGCAAATGTTACGGGATTAAATCCACTAACAAATTATTATTACAGAGTTCGAGCTAATAATATTTTAGGTACAAGTGGAAATTCAAATACAATTGAAGTTACAACTTTAACAAATCAAACCAGAGTACAATTTGCTTCTACCAGTGGTACTGTTTATGAAAACTCGCTTACTTTCAATCTTACTTTTACAATTACAAATCCGGGATTAACATCTCCAACAACATTTGAAGTTGCAGTAATTGGAGGGACTGGAAATTTAGCGGATATAAATAATTATTCTACCCAAACTGTAACTTTTCCTGCAGGAAGTTCTTCAAATAAAATATTAGCAATCAACATTAATAATGATGGAATTGCAGAAGGAAGTGAAACAATAATTTTTAAAATCCAAAATGTTACAGGTGGTAATAGTGCAATAGTTGGAACTAATTCCACTTTCACATTAACTATTTATGATCCAATTATAGATTATTATAGTAATGTTAATACAACATTAAATGGACTTGCATTCAAAACAGAATTGCATAATTTAATAAAAGGGCATACACCATTCCCATATACAAGTTCATCCACCGATGTTTGGGATATATTAATGGATGCTTATGAAGATCCAGCCAATCCAAGTAATGTTATTTTAATTTATTCTAGCAGATCACAAGCTAAAACATATAATGCTTCTACTAACAGCACAGACCCAAATGCGTGGAACAGAGAACATGTGTTTGCACAATCACGAGGTGGTTTTTCAGTAAATAATTCCTCTCATAATCCCGGAATTGCAACAGATGCTCATAACCTAGCTCCAGAAGATGCATCTGTAAACAGTGATAGAAGTAATAAAGATTTTGATATTGGTGGATTACCACACCCAGAAGCAATTGGTTGCTTTATGGATGCTGATTCTTTTGAACCAAGAGATGCTGTAAAAGGAGATGTTGCAAGAATTTTATTTTACATGGATGTTCGTTATGAAGGTACAAATGGTGAATTACAAATAGAACTACGTGATGGAATAAATACACCAGTCGGAACAATAGGTAAACTTTCAACTTTATTGTTATGGCATCAGCAAGATCCACCAGATGCATTTGAAATTGCAAGAAACAATAAAATTTATAACTATCAAAAAAATAAAAATCCATTTATAGATCATCCGGAATGGGTTGCAAAAGTTTATGGTTTAAGTTCTGCTCCAACAATTTCTAATATTAATAGAAACGTTACAGTCCCAAATGAAAATCAAAACTTAATTGTTTCTGCTAATATTATAGATGATGTTTCAGTTTCATCAGCTCAAATTATTTATACCATTAATAATGGAAATCAAAAATTTGTAAACATGACTTTATCAGGCGGTACATTATTTACAGGTACTATTCCCGAAATTGATTATAAAGATGGAGATTTATTAGAGTATAAAATTAAAGCTGTAGATAATCAATCGAATGAAAAAATTAGTGAGAATTATAAAGTATTTACTGGGTTAACTCCAATTTCCACCTTGCATCAGGTAAACTCAAATGGTGAATTGCTTTACAATGGTTTATATGCAAAAGTTAAAGGTGTAGCTACAGTTCCTAATGGTTTGTTTTCTTCATCAAATTTAGAAGTAAACATTCAAGATAATACTGGTGGAATTGTAGTTTATAAAGTTACTGCAGGTGCTACTCCTTTTATAGTTGGAAAGAATTATACAGTTGCTGGATCATTAACACAATATAATGGATTAGCTGAATTAGTTCCTGATAATGTTTTAACAGACATAATTGATAATGGATTAGACACAGAAGTTAAACCTACAGTAAAAACTTTTGCTGAATTAATTGCAAATGCTGAACAATATGAAGGAATGTTAATAAAAGTTAAAAATGTAAATAAAATTTCTGGAACATGGGCATCAAGTCAAAATCTGACAGTAACAGACGGAACATCAAGTGCAATTACTTTAAGAGTAAGTAGTGGAACGAATTTATCTTCAAATCCAGAACCAACCTGGCCAAAAGATGTAGTTGGTATTTTTACTCAATTTGATAGTTCATTACCTTATACAAGCGATTATCAATTGAAACCAAGATCAATATCAGATATTCAAAATGTTACATTACCAACTAAATATATTGTAACAACAAATAATTATAATCCAACTGTTGGCTCTACAATAACAATTAATGCACAACTTGCAGATAATAATGGCGAACCAATTGCAATAGCTGGTAAAATAATAACCTGGAATAGTTCAAATGGTGGAGTATTTAGTAGTCCAACAAGTGTAACAAATATTAATGGAATTGCCACAGTTAATTTTACAGTTTCAAATCAGTCGAATGTTAATTATATAATTTCAGCTGTTGATAATTCAACACCACAAATTACAGGTCAGTCAAATGTAATAAGTACAATACCAAATAATATTGCTGGATTTATAGTAAATGTTTCAAATGAAAATTCTGTTGCAGGAACTCAAATTAATGTTACTGCTCAGTTAATTGATAATTTTAACAATCCAATTATGACAAGTGGAATAGTTGTAAATTGGACAAGTCAAAATGGTGGAAGTTTTTCTTCACAAAGTTCTGTTACAAATTCTAATGGAACTGCAAGTGTAACTTTTACAACATCAAAACAAGCAGGAATAATTCATATAATTAAAGCAACAACAGGTTCTTTCCCAAACATAATTACAAGTAATAGTAATCAAATAATTACGAAAGCCGGTAATCCTGCTAAATATATTGTTCAATCGAATGATTTTAATCCGGTTGTAAATACACAAATATTTATTTATGCACAACTTGTTGATGAAAATGATAATCCGGTATTTCAACCTGGTAGAATTGTAAATTGGTCAAGCACAAATGGTGGTAGTTTTTCACAGAGTTCAAGCACAACAAATGTTAACGGTTTAGCTGATGTAATTTATACAACTTCTAAAAAAGCTAATATTGAACATTTAGTAAGTGCAACTGATAATAACGGATTAACAGGCACATCGAATTTAATTAAAACCAAAGCAAGTCAGCCTTCAAAATTAATCGTAACACCAAGTGATTTGTTTCCACAAGCAGGTTCTGAAATAAACGTTAAATGTCAATTAGTTGATGAATTTGAAAATCCTGTAAATCAATTTGAATATGTTTTAAATTGGAATGCAACTAATGGTGGTAAATTTCAATATCCAAATACATTATTAGATGAAAATGGTTTTTCTAAAAATCAACTTAAAGTTAGTTCAAAAGCCGGGGATAATCATATAGTAAATGTTAAATCTGTAAATGACCAAAATATTTTTGGAGTTAGTAAAGAAATTAAAGTTATTCCAGCAAACGGAAGTAAATATATTGTGAATGTTAATATCAAAAATCCTTATATCGGAAATTCAGTTGAAGCAGAAGCACAGCTTGTTGATCAGTTTAATAATATTGTTAAAAGTGAAGGAGTAAATGTTAGTTGGTCTGCAACAAATGGTGGAAATTTTCTTAACCCTAATACATTAACAGATGCAAATGGAAAAACTAAAAATGTTTTCACAGTTTCTAACATAACAAATACAAAACATATTATAACAGCAACAGATGATTTATCAAGAAAAGGTTCTTCAGAAGAAATTATTACAGTTGCGGTTGAAGTTCCAATTCTTGTTTCTCCATTAAATAATTCAAAAAATGTAAACTTAGAGAACACATTTATATGGAATGTAATTAATAATGCAACAGGGTATGAGTTTCAATTATCAACTGACAATAGTTTTAACAATGTTATTATTAATCAGTTTGTAACAGAAAATAAAATTAATATTTCATCATTGGAACTCGAGAAAAAATATTTTTGGCGTGTAAGATCTAGGAAAGGAAATGGATTAAGCAATTGGTCTGAAGTTTGGAGTTTTAACACACTACCAAAGAAACCAATGAAACCAAATTTAATTTCGCCAATAAATAATACAGTAAATCAAAATGTGATAACTAATTTAAGATGGCAAAAAATTGATAACGCTGATAAATATAATTTGCAAATAGCTGAAGATCTTAATTTTAATAAAATAATAATTGATAAGAATGACATTGAAGAAAGTAATTTCAGAGTTAATACATTAACAAATCAGAAAAAATATTTTTGGAAAGTTAAAGCAATAAATCAATCTGGTGAAAGTGAATTTTCAGAAATATGGAATTTCACAACTATCGATACAATTTATGCACCATCAAACTTAACTGCTTATGTAGATACAAATGCTAGTGTTATTTTGAACTGGAAAGATAATTCAAATAACGAGAATGGATTTAGTTTACAAAGGTTAGACCCGGGTGGAATTGATTATTATCAATTTGATGAAGTAAAAGAAAATGTTTCAAATTATACTGTAACGAATTTAGAAAAGGGTAAAACATTTTTCTTTAGAGTAATAGCTTTTAATATTTCAACTAAATCGAGTTTCTCAAATATTGTGAGAGTTATAATTCCAAATTCAAATATCAAAGCTCCATCTAATTTAAAGGCTATTCCAGATATAAATGGATATATTCAATTAACATGGATTGATAACAGCAATGATGAAAAAGGTTTTATTGTTTACAGACAAGATGAAGCAAATTTATCAATAAAAGATGGAATTAAAATTATAGGTTCATATTTTATTCCAATTGATACTTTAAAAGAAAACTCAACTACATATTTAGATAAGAAAACAGTTTTCAATAAAAAATATTCATATCAAGTTTTGGCATTCAATCAGAATGGAATTTCAATGCCGGTTCAATTAAAAAAAGAAATTATGCCATTAAAAGCACCAACAAATTTAATAGTTAAACTGGTAAATGAATCTGTTCAATTAGATTGGAAAGATAATTCTGATAATGAAACAGCTTTTATTATTCAAAGAGCAACAAGACCAAAACTTGAATATGAAGAAATAGCAAAACTTAATTCAAATACAGTTTCATTTTTAGATTCAAAAGTTTTAGATGGCAAAAAATATTTTTATAATGTTTATGCTATTGCAAATGAAATTGGTCTTTCTGCTTTTTCGAATGTTGATTCAATTTATTTAAAAATGAAAACTCCGACAAATCTTGTTGCTAAACAAATTACTAATCAAAATAAAATTGAATTAACATGGAAAGACAATAGTGCAAGTGAAAAAGGATATTTAATTGAAAGAAAAGAATTAAACCAAAATAATTTTAGTGAGATTTATAAAACTATTTCAAATATTTCAAATTTCACTGATGAGTCAGTTATAAATAAGAAAAATTATGTTTACAGATTAAGAGGATATAATGAAGATGGATATTCTGACTACTCAAATGAAAGTTCAATATTAGTTGGAATTGAAAAAAATGATAATATTCCGAATGAATTTAAACTCGAACAAAATTTTCCAAATCCTTTTAATCCAGAAACAGTAATTAAATATTCTATACCATTAATAAATCATCAACAAACTAATGATAAATCAAATGTAATTTTAAGTTCATCTTACAGCGAAATTTTCGTCACATTAAAGATTTATGATATACTTGGTAATGAAATCTCAACACTTGTAAATGAATATCAAAAACCCGGAATTTATAATTACACATTTTCTATTGTTAATTATAACTTACCAAGTGGAGTTTATTTCTATAAATTACAAGCAGGTGAGTTTGTACAAATAAGAAAAATGATTTTAATGAAATAAAAATGAAAAATATATATTGATTATTCAGAAATCCGCCATTACAAGCGGATTTCTTTTTTTAAAACTATTTGAAATTAAACTCGTCATAATTAAACCAAAAATCATTTTTAGTTGTTTAGAGTTATAAAATAAATAAAGAAGGAGAAAATGAAAACGTTAAGAATAATATTACTTTTTTTTATGTCAATAACATTATTGAATGCACAAAATCAAAGAGTAAATCAACAAAGAACATTAGAAACAGCAAGAATACAAGCTATAGGTAATGTTTCTGGTAAAGTAATTGATGCCCAAACAAATCAACCAATAGAATATGCAAATGTTGTATTATATAGATGGAAAGATTCTACAGTTGCAAATGGTACAGTTACAAATTCAGAAGGTCAATTCAACATCGAAAAACTTATGACCGGAAGATATTTTATGAAAATATCTTACATCGGTTATGCAACCAAACGATTCGATTCAATAATAGTTACTCAAAATCAATATAGTTATGTTTATAACAATATTAAACTCAACCCTAAAAATGTAAATATGAACGAAGTTATCGTATCATCAGAACGTGAACAAATGAATTATAACATCGATAAAAAAGTTTACAATGTTGATAAAAATCTTGCCAATTCAGGTGGAACTGCAATTGATGTAGTTCAGAATTTACCTGCTGTTCAAGTAGATGCAGATGGAAGTGTATCTGTTCGTGGAAATAGTAATATAACAGTTTTAGTTGATGGAAGACCAGCTGAGATGGCAGGATTTAGTGGATCAGATGTTTTAGCTCAGATACCTGCAAGTCAAATAGAATCAATTGAATTAGTTACAAATCCTTCGGCAAAATATGACCCACAAGGAACTGCTGGTATTATTAATGTAGTGTTGAAAAAGAAATCTAATTTAGGCGTTAATGGAAGTATTATGGCAAATGCTGGAACCAAAGGAAGATATAGCACTTCTGTTAATGGAAATTTGAGAGGAGAAAACTTTAATCTCTTTGGAAGTTATGATGGAAGATTTTTTAATTTCAACAGTTCAGGTTCAACAATTCGCAACAGTGATTTTAGTGGAGTAACAAGTTTACTTGATCAGTATTCAACAAACACAAATAAAATGAAAAATAATTCATTGAATATTGGTGGTGATTATTATTTTACTGAAAAAGAATTTGTTACATTATCAACCCAACAACGTTTTGGTGATTTTGATTCTTACAACAACAACATTAATAAAAATTTTAATTCACAAAATATTTTAGATAATCATTTTGAAAGAGTAAGTAATTCTGATAGAAGTAATAACTCAGGTAATTACACTTTAAGCTATAAAAAAACTTTTGAAAACAAGGCTCAAGAGCTAACAGCTGATTTAATGTATTCTCAAAGTTCAATGACAAATTTGTCAAATATTCAACAAAATTATTTTGTTAACTTACAAAGCAAAACATTAGCTCCTTCAATACAAAAAAATAATTCTGACAACACTAACAAAATGTTAAACTTTGAAGTGAATTATAATCAACCATTAAACAGTTGGGGTAAAGTTGAAGTTGGATTAAGAAGTTTAATTCGTGATTTAAAAATGTTTAATGATTATTACACTTTGAATAATTCACTTAACAATTGGCTCGTTAATAGTTTAAATCATTACGATTATAAAGAACAACTTTATGCACTTTATGGAATTTATAATAATGCTATCGGAAAATTTTCATTTCAATTTGGTCTTAGAGCAGAGCAAGCAATTATTGATGGTGAAGTTTTAACTACCAGCTCAAAATTTACTTCAAAATATTTTGAAGTTTATCCGACTGTTCATTTTAGATATTCGGTATCAGACTTTGATGAAATAACTTTAAGTTACAGCCGAAGAATTGACCGACCAAGAAATAATCAATTAAATCCATATGAAGATAGATCAGATTCATTGAATATTATTAAAGGTAATCCAAACTTAAAACCACAATTCTTTAATTCTATTGAAGCAGGATATTCAACATTATTTAATAAAACTGGACTTGTTACAAATGTTTACTATAGAACAAGTTCAAATTTGATTAGCACGATTTCAACATTACAACCAAATGGAATTTCATACTCAACTTATCAAAATGTTTCCAAAGGTTCTTCATACGGTGTAGATTTTATTGTAACACAACCTATTCAGGATTGGTGGAGATTAAGTGGAACAATTTCATATTATACAAATAAGGTTGAAGACAAAGGTACACTTGGCGGCACAAGAGAAAGTTCAAGTTGGAGAACTATGATAAATTCTCAAATGACTTTAGGACAAGGATTTACATTACAATCAATGGTATTTTATAACTCACCTTCTATTATGTTAATGCTCGGAGGATTTGGTGGTTTTGGTGGATTTGGAGGAGGTGGTGGTGGAATGCGTGGCGGTGGTGGAATGGGTGGCGGAGATTTTGGTGGATTTTTCGGTGCTTCTACTCAAACTAAAATTAAAGAAATTTATTGGATGGATTTAATGCTACGTAAAGATTTTATGGATGGGCAATTGAGTGTAACCTTAAGAGCTTCTGACATTTTTAACACAAGAAAATTTAATACGATAACTACAGCATCTAATTTTACAAGTGTTAATAATAGAATTATGGATTCAAGAATGATTAATCTTGGTATTACTTACAGATTAGATACTAGATCAAGAATGATGGAACAAGAACGACAAAAAAGAATTGAAGAAGGTTATGATGAACTTTGATTAATTTTTTATGAACCCCGAGAAATCGGGGTTTTTTATTTTATACTTTTCAAACTTATCTTTACAAAAAAAAATCTCAATGTTAAAAATATTTTTACTCAATATTCTTTTTTCTTTTTCTGTTATAGCTCAGGTTAATAACGAAAAAAATATTTCATTTGAAAAAGTTTCTGCAACCAAACTAAATAAAACAATATTTGGTTATTTGCCTTGGTGGGAATATCTGCAAGGCTCATCAAATTATATCAGATATGATTTAATTTCTCATTTGGCTATATTTTCTTTTGAAGCTGACTCGTTAGGCAATTTAAAAGATCCCTTAAATTGGCCTTGGAACGATGTAATTGCGAATGCATCTAAAAATAAAGTGAAATTAATAATATCTGTTACAAATTTTAATTCAAATGAAATTCACAAATTATTTAATGATAAAAATGTAAGAACAAATCTTTTTAAAAATATTGAAACACGTATTAGAAATTATAATTTCGTGGGGATTAATATCGATTTTGAAAATGTTAAAGATGAAGATAAAAATTTAGTAATAACAAATTTTTTTGTTGAACTTAAAAAATATTTCTCTCAATCAAATTTAGAATTATCATTTGCTTCTCCTTCAATTAATTTTGGTGGTTGGAATTTTGAATCTCTAGTTCAAGTTTGTGATTATCTGTTTGTTATGTGTTACGATTATTATGGAAGTTGGAATGATTTTACTGCACCATCATCACCATTTACTGGAACTTATTTTAACGTAAGTAAAACCTTTGAAAATGATTATTCAAATATTGTTAAAGCTCAACCTGAAAAGTTGATTATGGGAGTTCCATATTATGGAAATTACTGGAAAACAAAAACTAAAGATCCATATACTAAAGTTGATACTTCAAAATCAAACAAGGAGTGGGTTAACACTCTAACATATAAACAAATTGCCAATGATTATTTTAAATATGAAAAATTATGGGATTCATTTTCTCAAACTCCATGGATTAGATGGTTTGATACAAAATGGAATCAAATATGGTATGATGATGAAAAAAGTTTAGAAATTAAATATGACTATGCAAATCAAAAAAAATTAAAAGGCGTTGGAATTTGGGCGTTGGGTTATGATGGTCAAAGGAAAGAATTATGGCAACTAATTGAAAATAAATTTACATCTTCAACTGATATTAATGAAAATATTTTACCTTATGATTTTACTTTATATCAAAATTATCCAAATCCATTTAACAGCGAGACAATAATTAAATACTCAGTACCGGATAAACATTTTTTTGATGAAAAATTTAATTCATCTAAAAAAAGTGATGAAATATTTGTCACGTTGAAATTATACGATTTTTTAGGTAGAGAGATTGCAACTCTTGTAAATGAATTTCATAAACCGGGAATATATAATCTTCCTTTTAATACTTTGGAATTTAAACTAACATCTGGTGTTTATTTTTATCAACTTATAACTGATAATAAAACGATTACAAAAAAAATGATTTTACTTAGGTAATTTTTTATAAATCAAATCATGATTCACTGAATTAGTTACAGCTTGAACATAAGATTTAAGTTTTTTTTCTAACTCAACTATTCTAATATTATTTTTATCGAAAACATTAAACTCAGAACTTGTTTGCCTGAAATTTTCAAAGTATTGTTTTTTCTTATCAAAATCATCTACATATAAATCATTGTTGTTAAAAATTAAAAAACTTGGATAAAATGTTGTTACAGCAAATCCTGTTTTGGTATCATCTAATAATGAATTTCCCATTGAGGAATGAATTGTGTTAATAGAAAGTAAATCTAAAATAGTTGGCAAAATATCTACATGTGAACCAACTTTAGGATTTTTTTGGACAACATTTACATCTGGTTGATAAATAAGTAAAGGCACATTAAAAGAAGAAAAAATATCATTTCTGGAAGTGTATAAAGTATGATCCGCTGTTATTAAAAAGATAGTGTTAGAAAACCATTTTTGTTTTTTTGCATATTCAAAAAATTTTTGCAGTGCATAATCGGAGTATCTCAAAGCTTTCTGATAATCATTTTCATCGTGAAAATTTTTGAATTTTATTTTAATATCTTCAGGAATATTAAAAGGTTCATGAGAAGAAAGAGAAAATATTACAGAACAAAATGGTTGATTAAACTTTGAAATTTTTTTTGCGGCATCTAAGAAAAAAGGTTCATCATAAATTCCCCATGTACCATCAAACAATGAATCATTATAATTTTCAAAATCTTCTTTACCGAAGTACAAATCAAAACCTGCGCTCGGGACAAAACCATCAAACCCCATTGATCCATGCGAAGCTCCATGATGAAATGAAGTTGTATAACCATATTCTTTTAAAATTGATCCAAGACCACGAATTCTATTTATTTCAACACGTGAACCGATAAATGAACTAGGAAATATTGAAGGTAATGAAGCCAGAATTGAAGGAACAGCTTCTATTGATCTTTGTCCGCTTGCTAAAAAATTTGTAAATAATATCCCTTTGTTTGCTAAACTATCAAAAAATGGTGTAAATGTTTTTCCACCTGTAATAGAACCAATATATTGTGCACTCCAACTTTCCATTATAAAAATTATAACATTCTTTTTCTGTGTTATATTTTTTGAAACTTTTTTTCTTAAAAAAATATAATTATCATCAAGACTTATTTCATCGTTTGAATAAATAAGTTTTTGAATTTCATTTTTAATTTCTTCTTTTTTATAAAAATTATATTCAGGTAAATTATATTGAAAATAACTTCTTAAAACTGTGTAAGTTGAATTAAGTGCTAAATATCCAAGTTGCCTTTTATCATTAAAAAAAGCATTTGTTTGACGAATTGGTTTTAATTGTAATCCACCACGAATTCCAATAACAGTAAGCAATATTAAAATTATAAAATGTAAAATTGATTTTTTAAATGAATAGTTTGAATCAGTATAACCTATTTTGTTAAATATTTTTTTAAAAAAGTAAATAAATAAAACAACTGAGATTAAAAATGCAATTATCAGGTGTGAATAGTTTTTAAATAAGGATGGAATCATTCTAAAAGTATCTTCAATAGCCGTAAAAGGTTCAAAGGTTAATCTTCTTTGAATAGTATTAAAATAACCTAAATCAGCAATGTTTAATGTTATTCCAATTAAATTTAGAAAACAAAATATTATAAAAAATATTTTATAGATAAATTTTTTGTCACTGAATTTAATAGGAAGAGAATAAAGAAATATAACAGGAATATTTAATAACAAAATCGCCGATATATCAAATCGAATTCCGATTAAAAAAGCATAAAATATTTCTTTGATTGAATTTTCCCTAAAAAAATCAAAATTTATAAATAGAAATGATACTCTTAACAGAGAGTATATAAATAATAAAATAACGAAAGTTAATAGAGTAGTTCTTATTCTACTTTTTTGATTCAATATATTTTTCAATGACGGTATATATTTCATAAAATTTCATTTCAAAAATAGTGTATAAATAATTAATTTGATACAGAAAGAATCCTTTTTTGCTATTAAGAATCAAATTATAAACTCAAATAGGAGGAATTATGAAAAAAAATGTTGGAAGTGCAGATAGAATCATTCGTTTTATTATTGGTTTAGCTATTATAGTTTGGGGAATAATTGCTCAAAGTTGGTGGGGATTAATTGGAATTGTTCCAATTTTAACCGCATCAATTAATTGGTGTCCGCTTTATCTTCCTTTTGGCATTTCTACTTGTAAAACAAAAGAACAGAAATAAATATTGATTGAGGCTATTTCAAAAGTAATTAAATCTTACAAATATTATAGAAAATAAATTTTATAATATTGATGAAAATAGATGACTTTTGATATAGCCTCATATTTTTCAAATAATTAATTCAAAAAAATTTTGTCAATCCCAAGTCACTTTTTTATTTTAATGTATAATTAATATAAAAAGAAGTGGTTCAACAAAAATTTAATATTACAAGCGAATATGAAAAAGTTGATGGTTTAATTTTTTCTGTTAAAGAATTTTTAGCAAAAGAAAAAGTTGAATCTCATATTTTAAGTGGTGTTGATATTTGTTTAACAGAAGCATTGAATAATATTATTAAGCATGCTTACAAAGGGGAACAAAATAATCCAATTGAAGTAATAGTATCTAAGGATTCAAACCAATTGGAATTGTTATTAATTGATTGCGGTAGACCGCGGGATAATTTTGTAATCAAAGATTTAGAGTTTGATCCAAACGATATTGAAAATTTACCTGAAGGTGGAATGGGATTATATTTAATTAAACAATTAATGGATGAAATAAATTATTATTCTATTAACGGAAAAAATTATTTTACTTTAAGAAAAATTCTTATCTAATGAAATTAAAAATATTTTCATTTACTGCTTTCTTATTTTTAGTTAGCATTTCAATTTTAGCTCAGGATACAACAAGAAGTGATGTTTTTAGAAACGACTTTCCTCAAAAGAAAAAAATAATAAAAGCTAAATATCCTTCATATTCATTAATTGCCGGATATATTTTAACATCAGAAGCAAACAGAGGTGATCCATATGCACAACATGAGCTTGGATTAAGATATTTACTTGGAAATGGTTTCCCTAAAGATACTGCAAAAGCAATTTATTGGATAAGAAAAGCTGTTGATCAAAATTTGCCAAATGCCAGATTTAATTATGGTATAATGTTATACAATGGAATTGGTGTTCCGTGGAATCCTTTCGAAGCTTTTCAAAACTTTAAAGCTGCCAGTGATGCACATTTACCAGAAGCTCAATTTGCTCTTGCTTTATTATATACTGACAATTTAGTAGTAACTCGTGATTACAATTTTGCTTATAAACTTTTAAAAGTTGCATCTAAAGCAAAATACAAACCCGCAGAGGAAGCAATTAATCAATTACTGAAATCAGGGTTTATTCCACAAAGTGATACAATTATTGTATCTTCGAAAAAAATTATTGATGAACAGGGACAATTTTTAACACAAGATTGGGATTATGATTTTATTGATTTTGATAAAAAGGATAAAGATACAAGCGAAGTTTTTGTTAAAAATATTTTTAAAAAAAATTATGATGAATTAAAAATTTTATTTGGTATAGAAAATATTAATGATGATAAGGCAGATACATCAACAATTTCTGTATTAAACTTTGCAGCTGAAAATGGAAGCCCCGAAGCTCTTTATATTTTAGGAAGACTTTATGAAAAAGGAATTATTTATAAAAAAAATATAATACTGGCTACTTCATACTTGTTACAAGCATATAGATTAGGTTCTTATAAAGCAGGCGAATTATTAAATAAAGTAGTTCAAATAGAACAAAATATTAATACTGTAAAAGAGAAAGTAAATAAAAATGATCCTGATGCAATATATTGCTGGGCGGCATTAACTGCATTAGGAATCAATAATAATTTTGCAAATGCACAAGCATTAGAGCTTCTCAAAAAAGCTGTTGAAAAAAATCATATACCTTCATTAATTGAATTAGGATTAATTTATTACAACGGAACTTTTGTAGAAAAAAATGTCAGTAAATCATATGAGCTTTGGGAAAAAGCAAAAAGTTTGGGAAGTAAAGAAGCCGAGTTAAGATTAATATTAGCACAATTAAATGATAATGATTTAATTGAAAGAAGAACAGAATTATTTAACAGAGTAAAAAAAATTTCTGAAGAAGGTTCTGTTTTTGCTCAATCAATTTTAGCTTATTGTTATGAAAAAGGTTTGGGCGTAAGGGAAAATAAAGCTTTAGCGGTAAAATATTATAGAATTGCATCTCAAAGAGGAAATCAATCAGCTTACAATTCACTTAAAAGAATTTATAATGAAATAAGACCTGATGATGAACAATTCAAAATTTATGATTTGAAATTAGAAAATTAATTTCAAGTTAATTCAATCTTTCTAAACGACTTCGTAAATGTCTTTCTGAAATACCCAGAATTCTTGCAGCAGCGCTTTTATTTCCATTTGTTCTTGTCAAAGCTTCGTTGATAATTGCTTTTTCAAATTCTTTCATTTTAACTTCATATTTGTCATCTAAATTAAAAGGATCAAATAATTTATTTGAAGTGTTATTTGAAATTGTAACAGGAAGATCATCAACTGAAGTATATTCTCCTCTTGATAATACAACCGCACGTTCAACTATATTTTCTAATTCACGAATGTTACCGGGATAATCATACTTTATTAAAAAATCTATCGCTTCTTTAGTAAAACCCTTTATGTTTTTACTATTCTCTTTGTTATACTTTTCTAAAAAGTAATTTAACAAAAGAGGAATATCATCTTTTCTTTTTCTTAGAGGAGGTAAGTTTATAGTTACAACATTTAATCTGTAAAACAAATCCTCGCGAAAAATTTTATTTGAAATCATTTCTTCAAGATTTCGGTGTGTTGCTGCGATTATTCTTACATCAGTAAAAAAAGTTGTATTGTTTCCAATCCTTTGATATTCTCCAAATTGAATTGTTCTCAATAATTTTACCTGAACAGAAAGTGGAATATCACCAACTTCATCAATAAAAATTGTTCCTCCATTTGCTTCTTCAAATTTACCAATACGAGAATTTATTGCTCCGGTAAACGATCCTTTTTCATGTCCGAATAATTCACTTTCAATTAAATTTTCTGATAAAGATGCAACATTTACAGTGATAAACGGTTTATCTTTTCTACTACTTGTAAAATGAATAGCCTTCGCAATTAATTCTTTTCCTGTTCCACTTTCACCACGTATTAATACTGTTGTTTTTGCCTGTGCAACTCTTGCTGCAGTACTTAAAACATCTTGCATTGATAAACTTTTAGTTATAATAGAATCAAATTTGAATTTATCATTTAAAGCATTTTTTAACAGTTTATTTTCTGTTATTAAATTTTTGCGTTCCTTTAACCTTGCTAATAAATTTTCAAGTTGGTCTAGATCTATTGGTTTAGTTAAAAAATCATATGCACCAGCTTTCATAAGTTCAACAGCATTTTCAATAGTGCCATAAGCAGTCATTACAACAACATCAATTTCAGGATTTATTTCTTTTATTTTTTTTAATGTTGTTAATCCATCCCAGCCTGGCATCTTAAAATCTGTTAAAACAATATCTACGTCATTCTCTTTAACAATTTTTATTGCATCTTCACCATTATTGGATGTATGTATTTTATAATTTCTTTTAGACAAAAATGTTTTGAGTGATTGAACTTGTGATTCTTCATCATCAACAATCAGCATTTTTAATTCAACCATTGTTAACCTCAATTTCTTTAGGTAAAATTATTGTAAATGTTGTGCCTTCATTTACTCGACTAGTAAGATTTATTATGCCATTGTGTTCCGTAATAATTTTTTGAACTATGCTTAAGCCAATTCCATTACCATTAGGTTTTGTTGTAAAATAAATATTAAAAATTTTATCTGTAATTTCTTCTTCCATTCCTTTTCCATTATCAGAAAATCTAATTTCAATTTTATCATCAGAGTATTTTACATTAATATTAATTAAACCATTTTCTTTTATTGCATCAATCGAATTTTCAAATAAATTAATAAACACTTGTTTAATTTGAAATTTATCCCAAAATACAATTAAATCATTAGGTAAATTTATATCTATAGATATGTTTTTATCTTTTAAGATTTGCAGATATTGTAATTTTAATTGATTTAGAAAATCTGATATTGAAAAATATTCGGGTTTAATTGGTAATGGTTTAGCAAATATTAAAAAGTTTTCAATAATTACATTTATTCTTTTTATCTCTTTGTAAACAATTTTTGTTAATTCTTTAAAATCATTTTCATTTTCTTTTACTGAAAAATCTTTTGTTAACTGCTGGGTTATTGTTCCAATAGCATTTAACGGATTTCTAATTTCATGTGCCACTGATGAAGCAAGATCACTTAATGCAGTTAATTGTTTATTTCTTGCTTTTTGATTCTCAATAATTTTTTGATGTGTAATATCTTTGATCACAAAAACTATTTTTTGGTTACTAGTTTCATCTTTGAATAAAGTTTTTGAGATTAATAAATAAAGAGTTTCTGTTCTTATTAATAATTCTTTTTCAATTAATCTGAAATCGCTTTGAACTAGTTCAATTAATAAATCTTTATACTTGTTTTCTAATTCATTTTTATTTGTACAGTTAAACAATTTTAAAACAGAGTTGTTTGCAGCTTCAATATTTGATGAGTTTGAAAGAATAATTATTGCATCACTTACGTTTTCAAAAATATTTTTAAAATAAAATTCAATAGAAGTGAATTTTTTTGATAAAGAATCAAAATTTTGACGGATGAAAAGTAAGCTAAAAGTTATAACACCAAATAATAAAAGGAAAATACTTTGAATAATTGTTCTGTTTATTGTTCTTTCTTTAATTTGTTCTATTGGTTCTATTGATAAACCAAGACGGATTAATCCAAGTTTTGATTTATTTACGATTAAAGGATGAACTGATTCAAAAACAGAATGAGAATTATTATTAATTATTCTTGAGTAAAATTTTTCTTCATTTAAAGATTTTAATAGAAAGGAAGATGAATCTATATCTTCAAGATTATTGAAATTACCTGATGCAGCAATTATACCACTTGAATTTTGAAATACTAAATATGAAATGTTTTTATTGTTTGTAAATTCTTTTAATAATGGACCAAAACCTAATTCATTTCTTAATTGAATTAATTTATTTGCGTCAATATTAATTACAATAGCACTTCTATCTTTGGCTGCTAATGCTAAAACATAACTATAATTTATATCTGTTTGTGAAGCTTTAATCCCTATTTGTAAAGTATCAATTTCACCATTAAAAATTTCTTTTAAAATTTCTTTTGACATGTTTTGAAATTTTTGTTCGATTGGTGTCAGAACATGACTTGAAAAAACTTTTACTCCGTTTTTTGAAAAAACAAATATTCTAAACAGATTATTTTCATTTGCTATTTGTTTTAATTTAATGTCGGATAAATTATTTGATTCGTACAGATGCTTTATTAATGTTGCATTATTTAAAAGTCTTTCATTTATTTCATTTTTTATTTGATCATATGATTTAAGTGCATTATTGGAAGAAATAATTATTGCATCTAATAATGTATGACTTTGTTCTTCCATTAATCTGTTAATTTCTTTTTTACTCTGATAATATTCAATAAACGCAGAAATAAAAATTATTACTGAAGTTAAAACAAAAATTGAAAGAATTATTTTGGGTTGAATTAATATTTCATTTAGAAATTTTTTCATATTTAGTTTGGTTACTCTATTTGAAAAATACCAAGATATGATTTAATATAAAAACTAAAACTGAAAACCTAAATTTATTCCCGAAAATGTATTTTTATAATTAAACCAAAAACTGTTGGAATTATTATTAATTGTTTGGAAGTTCAAAGTTAAGTTCAGGAAAGTTTCGTTTGATATTTCAAAAGATTTCGATAAAGAAAGTCCAAAAATATTTTGATTATCTATTCTCATTTTATTTACAAAATAGTTACTTAATTTATCATATACACCTTGAGTTGGATAATATTTCTTATAAAAATAATAACCTAATTTCAATTGCCAATCTTCATCTATAATTTGAGTTAATTCTAAAGCATAAAAATTACCTTGAATATTTGTTGGATCATCAAAAATTTCGGATTCATCACCATAAATGACATTCAACTCTTTATTTGAATCAGCAATCTTGTTCATAATTGTTCTGTTTGTGTATTGAAATGCCATTCCAGTATATTCTGCAATTGATTGAGCAATTCTTATATATGATGTTAAATTAAATAATGAGTTAATATTTTTATCAACATAATATTCTTTTTGTAAAATATTATTTTGATCTAAATAGGTATAAAAACCACTTTGAGTTGGGTAAATATATTTTTTATAATTTAATGAACCACCAATAAAAAAACTTGTTCCACTTTCAAAACCACGCCAAAATTTATAATTAAGACTTAGTTTTATATTATCAAGAATTTTAATTTCATCATAACTGTTATAAGAAAAAACCGGACTTATGTTGATATTATTATTTTCTATTTGAAAATTATTACTATAGAAAAATGATAAATTCTTAAAATCAAAATAAGTATAAATGTCTTTACCAATTCTTTGTTCTGCTAAGATACCATAAGAATAATTAGAATCACTTTTTTGAAGTGCAACCTGATGCCAATAAAAATTTCTTTCAGGTATTTTATTGAAAATTAAATAACTACCATAGTAACTGAATTCAAAATCATTTATAGTGTTTGAAATATTAAAATCATAAGATGAAATTAAAGTTTCTGTAGGTAATGGAGATTGAAAAGGATTATTGTTGTACTGTTGTTCTGTAATAATTCCAAAACTCCATTGTGCATTGATATTAGAAAAAGAAATTATTAATAATATCATTAATATATTTAAAGCGTTTTTCATAGTATTTCCAATTTTGTGCAAAAAAAATCGGGATTCAATTTCTTGAAACCCGATTCAAATATTTTAACATTGAATTTATTTTTTCTTCCCGAACATCATACCACGACCTGAACCTTGTGTTCCAGCCTGGTTTTCTGAATTACCTTTACCATTATTTTTATTGCCAATATTATTTCCTGATTTTCCACTTTTTCCTTTACCTTTGCCTGCATTATCATTAATTCCATCTCCATTTAAATCAACAAATTTGTTTTTCTGAATTTTTGCCCCTTTGTAATCAGGATCTAATCCGTTTGGAATTCCATCTCCATCATGATCCGGTGCGTTATCGTTATAACCATCACCATTTTTATCAACGAAATTTTTACCATGTTGTTGTGGTGTTGTTGGTTTTGTAGTTTGTGCAATATTATTCGAATATACCATAAAACTAACTAAGGCAAATAGTAATAATAATTTTTTCATTTTTCATTCTCCTTTTGTTTACTGATAGATATATTAATAAACATGCCAGGAATTTTACCTCATTTTTGAAATTTATTTTAACTTTATTTGATTCATATTCTAATCTAATTACATTGTGGTCGAATTGATTCGACATAATTGTCGCAAATTGTAATTTAATATTCTTTGATAATAAACCTCCCTTTATCTATTTTTGAGCAACATAAATAGGAAGTTTAGTCTTTTAAACTTATTAAATTATGATTTGGAAAATTATTTTATTCATTTTAATGACATTTGTAATTATTGCTGGAATAACATTTCCAATTGTTCCGCAACCAAAAGTATGGTATGAATTTCCAGTTATACCAGGTTTAGAAGAGAAAGCCAAAATTATATTCTTTCATGTTCCAACTGCATGGCTTTCTGTTTTAGCTTTTTTAATGGCGATGATTTATGGAATAAAATACCTACGAAATAAAAATATTGATGATGATCTAAAATCATTTGCAGCAATTCAATTAGGAATGATGTTTACAATTTTAGCAACAATTACTGGTTCAATTTGGGCTAAATTTACTTGGGGAGCTTTCTGGCATTGGGATCCTCGTGAAACAAGTATTTTTATTTTACTTTTAATTTATGGCTCTCTAATTGCACTTAGATCTGCAGTTGATAATGAAGATAAAAGAGCAAGTCTTTCTGCTGTTTATTCAATTATTGCATTTTTAACAGTACCATTTTTTATTTTTATAATGCCAAGAATAATGGTCGGGTTACATCCCGGTTCTCTTGAATTAGATCCAAATACAGGACAAGTAATTCAGGGAACAAGTCCTGTTGTTGATTTTAAAATGAATGCAAATATGAGAATTGTATTTTTTATTTCTTTATTTACATTTACAATACTTTATTTTTGGATGTATCAATTAAGATATAAAGCTTTGATAATAAAAGATAAAATTTCAAAAAAAATAATTTGAGGTAAAATTGGGAAACGGATTAATTGAATTTTTGGAAAAAAATTCTATTTATATTGTAATGTTTATTATTCTGGTTGTATGGATTGGAATTTTTCTTTTTATGTTGAATACAGAAAAACATTTAAAGAATATTGAAAAAGAACTTGATTCAGGTTCTTCAAAAGGAAAGGAGAATTAAAATGAAAAATAAATATCTATTTGGTGGTGCAATTATAGTAGTGTTTCTTGGAGTTATGATATACTTGTTTACTCAAACAAATATTCAATATGAAAGTAATTTTGAAAAAGTTGCAGAAGTTGGAAAAACCGTTAAAGCTACAGGCGTTTGGGTTCGTGAAAGAAATTATGAATACGATAAAGCTAATGAAATTTTTACATTTTATATGAAAGATTCTCAAGGTAAAGAGATGTGTGTGAAATATCATGGTTCCATTCCTAATAACTTTGAATCATCTACAAGTGTAGTTGTAACCGGCAAATATGAGAATGGAGTTTTTAAAGCATCTGAAATTCTTACCAAGTGCCCTTCAAAATATCAAGAACAAAACCTTGGAAAAGCTAATTCTTAATTAGCAGATCGGAGAACAAATGATTGGAAATATAATTTTAACATTCGCACTCCTGACAGGAGTGTTTTCTGTAATAATGTATTTTTTAACTTACAAAGGTTATCAAAATACATTATCGCTTGCTCGAATTAGTTATCATGCCACTGCAATACTTGTAATGGCAGCTTCTGCTTTTTTATTACATGCAATAATAACTCATCAATTTCAGTATAAATATGTTTATGATTATAGCGGTACTGATTTACCACTTGGATTATTAATGGCTACTTTTTATGCCGGGCAAGAAGGTAGTTTTATGCTATGGACATTATTCACTGCAATTATTGGTTTGATTTTACTAGAATATACCTCTAAACGAGGTGATTTAGAATTTCGTGTTATGATGATTTTTACTTTAGTGTTATCATTTTTGTTATTAATGGTTTCTCCACTTTTAAAATCACCATTTCATTACATCTGGACACAAAAAGATTTCATCGATTTAAAGAATATAAATCAATCATTTTTAACTTTACCTGCTTTGCAAAATTTCTTTTTCTCTGATCCTGAATCGAATAAAAGTTACGTGCAGGTAAGTAAAGAACTTTACTCTGTTTTACAAGCTAATAATATCTCTTTAAATGAATTTATAATTCAAGGGAAAGGATTAAATCCATTACTTCAAAATTTCTGGATGCAAATTCATCCTCCAATTTTATTTGTAGGGTTTGCTTTATCAGCAGTTCCATTTGCATTTGCAATGGCTGCTATTATTAAAAATGAATATAAAGATTGGGTAAAACAATCTTTACCTTGGCTTTTAGTTTCGATGTGTGTTTTAGGCCTTGCTATTATGCTTGGTGGATATTGGGCTTATAGTATTTTAGGTTGGGGTGGATATTGGGGTTGGGACCCGGTTGAAAATTCTTCTTTAGTTCCTTGGCTTGTTGGTGTTGCAGCAATTCATACTATGTTAGTTCAACAAAGAACTCAGGATAAAGATGGAGCTAGTAGATTTGTTAAAACTAATCTTATTTTAAGTGTTATGACTTTTGTGCTTGTTTTGTATAGTACATTTTTAACAAGAAGTGGAATTTTAGGTGATGCTTCTGTTCATTCTTTTGTTGATCCTGGAATGACTGTTTATCTTTTCTTAATTATTTTTCTGGCAACTTTCACACTAATGGGTATTGGTGGAATAATTTATAGATGGAAATATTTAACTAAAAATTTCACTTTTGAAGAAAATATCCTTTCAAAAGAATTAGCGTTATTCACGGGTTCAGTTGTTTTAATTGCTTCTTCAATTATTATAATTGCAGGAACTTCTGCACCAATTTTTGGCACTACTGTTCAAATTAGTTTTTATAACGAACTAAATTTACCAATTGCAATTATTATTGGATTAGTAAATGGATTAAGTATTTTATTAAAATGGAAAACAACTGATAAAAATCTTCTTTGGAAAAGCTTAAGAATTCATTTAATCCTTTCATTTATTTTTACAATTATTGTATGGTTATTTGGTGGTGTTACAAACTTAATGTTATTAATAATGACATATTCATCAGCTTTTGCTCTTTTTGTCAATTCTGAAATTGCTTATAAAATTTTCAAAGGAAGAAAATCCCATTTTGGTGCATATGTTGCTCATATTGGTATTGCACTTTTCTTAATTGGTGTAATTGCAACCGCAGGTAACACTAAAAAACAAAAAGCTGATTTAGTGAAAGGGGAAAAAGTTAATATACTTGGTCACGAACTTACATTCATTGGTTACGAACCATTTGATAATGGAAAAAAATATAGGTTTAATGTCAAAATCGATAAAGGTTCTTCAGAAAAAATTATATCTCCGATAATGTTTATAGCAGAATTTAATAACAGCTTAATGCGTGAGCCGGATATTTTAGTAGGATTGACAAAAGATTTTTATATCGAACCTTTAGGATATGATGATGGTGCAAATTCTAACTCAGGAACAAAGGTTACACTTAAAAAAGGTTCATCTTATAATTTTGAAGGTAAAGAAATAATTTTCAAACAATTTAATTTACCTAAAGATATGAACTCGATGATGAGTGGAAATACATTTAAAATCGGTGCTGAATTAATTGTAAAATCGAATGGCAAAGAATTTAAAGTTGAACCCTATATGGAAAATTCAGGTGAAGGACCACACTATCATTCAGCAGAACTAAAAGAATTAGGATTGATATTTTCAATAACTTCAATGAATGCTTCAAATAGTGAAATAGAATTAAGCATTTCTTCTGATTCTAATAATAATCAGTCAACCATTCAAAAAGAAGTTTTAAGTATAGAGGCAAGCATAAAACCTTTTATTTCCTTGATTTGGATAGGTGTAGTAGTTTTAGTTATAGGATTTAGCATTTCAGCTTTCAGAAGAACGAAAGAATCTCAAGTAAATGAGTAACTTTTTGTAATTAACTTAAAAGAATAGGTAAATTATTGACTTAATTTACCTATTTTTTTATCCCAAAATGAGACTAAACTCCCAAAAACCTCTTTTTTATTCGAAAATTAAACTTTTTTTTTAAAGTAAATTAAAGATGAAGTTATAAACTCATTAATTTTAATTTATTTTAAGAAAAATTATTAAAAATAGTTGCCTCAATATTAAATGTAATTTCATTTTGATACATTTATAAAAATTCCACACCACAAAAACCTTCGAAAATCAATTAAAAACGCAACATTTTGTGGCATTTTGATTGACTTTACACACCAAAGATAAAATAACTATAAACTAAAAGAGAGGAGAAACGTGAAAACACGTTTTACAATATTAAGAGCAGCTTTAACTTTAGCACTCTTATTTGTTTTTTCTTTAACCACCTTTTCTCAAAAAATAACAGGTGTGAAAAATGTAACTGATTATACAAGTATTGCTAAAGTTACATCATATACAGATGGTGTAAACATTACTTACACAAATCCATATACAAACTCATCACAATCTTCATTTGACGGAGCATTTGATGGAACTTTAAATTCACAATCCAAAAAATTCTACTGTATTGATTTATCAAATAGTTTAGCAGTAAATGAAGATTATTGGGATGAAGGAACAACCCCTTCTCAAATAACTTATATTCTGAACAATTATTACCCATATAAAACTGGGTATGCTGGTGCATTAAGCGATAATAAAAAAGAAGCAGCTGCAGTTCAGGCTTCAATTTGGCATTTTAGTGATGGAGTAAATGCTAATACAATTACAGACGCTACAATTAAAAATAGAGCATTACAAATTATTGCTGATGCAAATGCAAATCATAATAATACAATTCCATTGCAATCTCTTTTAATTTTACCATCATCAACTAGTTATGTACAAGGTACAACAGTTGTTTTTAATGTTTTTGCATTAGACTTAAATGGAAATCCTTTATCCAATAAAAATATTACATTGTCAACAAATCTTGGTACATTAAGCTTAACAAGTGGAACAACAGATGCAAATGGAAAACTTGGTCCGATTTCATTAACATATAGTGGAGTTGGAACAGCAAAAGTTTCTGCTCAAGCTGTTGTTGAAATTCCACAAGGAACAAGATATGTTCATAAAACAAATCCAAACAGTAAACAAAAATTAGTTTTAGCAACACCTGTAACTGATACAAAAAAAGTTGAAGTATTTTATACATGGTATGTACCTCAGTCAAACACTTGTGATACAAAAGGATATACAACTTTTACACAAGGTGGTTGGGGAAGCCCGTCTAATAGTACTCCCGGAAAAATTAGAGATTTATATTTTAATTCAGTATTTCCTACAGGATTACAAATTGGATCTACATATAAGTTAACATTAACAAGCGCTAATGATGTTAAAAACTTTTTACCACAAGGTGGAACAGCAGGTGCATTTACACAAAATTATACAAATCCAACTTCTACAAGTGCTGGTGTTTTTGCTGGTCAATTAGTTGCTTTAAAACTTAATGTAGCTTATGATGCTGCTGGTCATTTAGGAAGCAACAGTGTTGATTTAGGAAATTTGGTTATTGGAAGCGGACCTTTTACAGGTAAAACTGTTAATCAATTTTTAGCTTTAGCAGAACAAGCTATTGGTGGTGGTTCATTAAACGGCTACACATTTAGTCAATTTAATGATGCAGCTACAGCAATTAATGAAAATTTTGATAATGGTACAATTGATAAAGGTTATTTAGTTTGCGAAGTGCCAAAAGCTTCAATTGGAAATAAAGTTTGGGAAGATTTAGATAAAGATGGTATTCAAGATTCAAATGAACCCGGAATTCAAGGTGTAACAGTTATTTTATTTGATTGCAATAACAATCAAATTGCTACAACAACAACAAATGCAAATGGAGAATATTACTTTAGTAATTTATCTCCTGGTAGTTACTATGTTAAATTCAATACTCCTGCTGGAATGGTAGCAACATTAAAAGATCAAGGTTCAGATGATGAAAAAGATAGCGATGCAGATGTTACAACTGGCAAAACTATTTGTACAGATTTATTGCCTGGTGAAAATGATTTATCATGGGATGCTGGTTTTTATAAAGAATGTAAAAATAAAATTGGCGATTATGTATGGCATGATAAAAATGTAAATGGAATTCAAGATACAAATGAACCTGGTATTGCTGGTGTTGTTGTAGAATTATTACAAGGTAATACTGTTATTGCAACAACCACAACAAATGCTAGTGGAAAATATGAATTTAATAATTTAGCAAATGGAACTTACACTGTTAGAATTGCAGCTTCAAATTATAATACTGGTGGTGCATTATTTAGTACAAATCAAACAAAATGGTATGCAACTAAAAAAGATCAGGGAAGTGATGATACCAAAGATAGTGACGCAAATAAAAATGAATCTGTTTCTGTAACATTGAATTGTAATGATAACATTACAGTTGATTTTGGTTTCTACAAAACATGTGTAAAATTATCTAAAACAGCAAATAAACAAACAGCTCAACCTGGTGATGTAATTACTTATACATTCACAATTGAAAATTGTGGTGATGTTGCATTGACTGGTGGTGTAACTGTTTATGACCAAATGTTAAATCCAACTTCTCCATATAACATTGCATATTATTCACCAGTAAATCCAGGTGAAACAAAAACATTTACAAAAACATATACAGTTAAATCAAATGATTGTGGTAATTTAGTTAACAATGCAAGTGCAATTGGTCACCCAAGTGACGGTTCAGCTCAAGTTGTTGATAACGCAACATTTACAGTTGTTATCAATTGTGAACAAAAAGCTGATCTTAAAGTCGAAAAAACTGTTGATAAACAAAATCCGAATTGCAATGACTATATCAATTTCACTGTAAAAGTTACTAACTTAGGTCCTAACACAGCTTTGAATGTTGTTGTTAATGATTTATTGCCAGCTGGTTTATTATTCGATTCATATACATCAACAAAAGGTACTTATAACAGCACAACTGGTGTTTGGACAGTCGGAAATATGAACAGTGGTACATTTGAAACAATTATAATCAAAGTAAAAGTTGACTGTGCAACAATGAATTCAACAACTTTTGACTTTGGTCCGGCAAAAGATTTCAATTTGTTTGTTCTTAATAATTTAACACAACCATCTTCTGATACAGAAGGAAAAGTAGCAGTTGGTAATGATGCTAATTTAGGTGCTTATAGCATTGGTGATAAATTACCAGCAAATAGTGGCGATGTATTAATAGTTGGAAATAACTTAACATATACAAGTGGTCAGGTATTTAATGGTAATGTAGTTTATGGAAACACAACAAACTTACCAAGTTATGCTGTAACTATAAGTGGTGGAACTTTAAGAAAAGATAATCCTATAGATTTTGTTGCAGCAGCAAATTATTTACAAACTTTATCTACAACTTTGGGTGGATATACTGTAAACGGTACAACAACATTCCAATGGGGTGGATTAACATTAACTGGTACAGATCCATTCTTGAATGTATTTGCAGTTAATGGTGCAGATTTAAGCTCTGCAAATAGTGTAACTATAAATGTTCCAAATGGTTCTGTAGTATTAGTTAATATAAATGGTACAAATGTAAGTTGGACTGGTGGACTTGTAGTAAATGGAACAGCAATAAATAATGTACTCTATAATTTCTATCAGGCAACAAATTTAACAATTCAAGGTATCGACGTTCGTGGTTCAATCTTAGCACCATTTGCAAGTTTGAACTTCCCGGCTGGTATTGTTAATGGTCAGGTTATTGTTAAAAATATGAATGGAAGTGGTCAATTTAACTTGTCTCCATTCCAGGGAAATATACCAGTTGATAGAAAAATTACAAATATTGCTACAGTAACTTCATCAACTACAGATCCGGTTTCTTCAAATAATTCATCAAGTGTAACAGTTACTGTAGGAAGCACTTCAACAGGTGGTAATACTGGTGGATCAGGTTCTGGTAGTGGTTCTGGCTCTGGAAGTGGTTCTGGTTCTGGAAGTGGTTCATGGACTAATGTATGTACATTTGGTCAAGGAGAAATTATATATACAATCTTTGCTGATGGATCAACATTATATGCCGGAACAATGGGTGGTAAAGTTTACAAATCAACCAATGCTGGTCAAACATGGATGTTAATCAACAATGGTATTAATGTAAATCTTATCTGGGCATTCACAAAGCATAATGGAAATATTTATGCAGCTACTGAAAATGGTGTTTATATGTACAATGGTTCATACTGGACATTAGTTGGTTTGAATGGTAAAGATGTTCATACATTACTATCACACAATGGAATTTTATTTGCTGGAACATGGGGATATGGAATTTTCAAATCAACTAATAATGGTTCAACATGGACTGAATTTAACAATGGTTTAGAATCATTCTTAACTATTCAAGCAATGACTTCATACAATAATACAATATTTGCAGGAACAGTTGGTGGTGGTTTATTCAAATCAGTAAATGGTAGCGATTGGACAAAAGCACTTTGTGGTTATCAATTAATCTGGTCACTCGCTTCTAAAAATGGTTATATCTTTGCTGGTACTTATGGTGATGGTATTTATAGATCAACTGATGGTGGATTAAACTTTACAAAGCTTGCTTCTTCTCCTGTTGCGTTCGTTTACTCAATTTCAATTGATGGAAGTGGAAAAGTTTATGTAAGTTCTGTTGCTAATGGTGTTTATGTTTCTAATGATAATGGTAATACTTGGACAGAAGTTGGTTTAGGTGGATATAATGTTAGTACTTTGGTTGTTTCTCCTTACAGTGGTGATGTTTACGCTGGTACAAAAGATGGTGTTATGTATAAAATTTCTGGTGATAAGAATACAACAAACATTAATGATAATATAAATGGAATACCAACAGAATTTAGTTTATCACAAAATTATCCAAATCCATTTAATCCATCTACAACAATAGAATTTTCAGTAAAAGAAGCTGGTAATTATTCACTAAAAGTATATGATATGATAGGACAAGAAGTAGCAACATTAATGA
>JAOADJ010000040.1 GCA_026417375.1 Melioribacteraceae bacterium
AAAAAATCAGTTTTTAATTTTTCAAAAAATTCATCTTTAAAATCATCTTTTGAAGATGAAATTTTTTGTGATGTTGATTTTATATGATCTATTTTTAATTTATAACCATAATCTTCAATTTCTTTAGCAATAGAATTTAAATCTATTTTTTCTTCAGCTTCAAAAGTTAATGTTTCATTAGCCAGATTAACATTAACATTTTTAACATTTTCAAATTTTTTTACAATTTTTTCAACTCGTGCAACACAACTTGCACAAGTCATGCCTTCAACAGGAAAACTATATTTTTTCATCTTAATACTTTGTAACCAGCCTCTTCTATTGCTTTTTCAATTTCAGATTTTGAACATTTTAATTCATCAAATTTTACTTTTACTGTGCCTATTACAACATCATAATTTTCTAAATTTAATTTAGATAATTCCTTTTTAACTGCCATTACACAATGGTTACAGGTCATTCCATCAACATGGAAAATAATTTCTTGCATATGTTTCCTTTAAAATTATTTTGGTTTTTTCTTATCAGCTTTTAATGTAAAGAGTTTGTCTTTTTCTTCGTCGGCATATTTTTCTAAAATATCACCATCTAAAACATTTAAATCTTTTCCTTTTTTATCTTGACCTATAAAATCATTATTAGAAGCATTTTGATTCTTTAAAATTTCAACTCTTGGAGTTCTTTCTTTACTTTTGGATTGAATTTCAGGTTTGGGTTTTGCGATTGGTTTTTGTTGAATGTTTTCTTTTTTCTTTATAGGTAAATTTATTTCTCTTGTGATATGTGTTAATCTTTTTCTTACATGCTGAACAAAGTTTTTTTCAATTTCTACATTTTGCATTGATGAAAAATCTTTTTGGGGTGTAGATTTTTGTCTTATCTTAAAAGAAATATAAGATATCCCAAGAACTACAACCGCTAAAGCAGTTACAATTTTTAAAGTTAATATTACAATTGGTACTAATTCCATAAAGCGAAATTATAAAAATGTAAAGTAGAAACAAATTTATTAGAAAAATTAAGGTAATTTGTTATTATCTGAACAAATTACCTTATAATTAATAAGATGAAACAGAGAGGTAATTTTTGTTTGTGCTATCTGAGTAGAAATCTAAAATATTAGAATCAGTTATTCTAAAATTTTCTTTATTTGAAATTTTGAATTGCTCAAATGGTTTATTTACTTTATTGTAATTTTGAAATTTTTCAGAAGTATTCATTATCTCAATTCTTTTTGTGTTTCTGAAAGAATTATTTATATGATTATCATTTCTTGTTTGATATTTTGATTCTTTATTTAAGTATTCAGTTTTTTCTCTTATTATACTTTTGGGGTGAACATTTCTAATAATAACCTGTTCCTGAACTCTTGGTAAATTTTGTATTTTATTAACTTTTACTTGACGAGTTGGTTGAACTGCAACATGTAAATTATCTTTTTTAGGCTTCAACTTAAAAGATAAATAAGAAATAATAATTACAAAAAGTAATAATGAAGTAAAAATTAATAAACTAGTATAAATAATTGGAACTAATGTCATTGTATAATCTCCTTTCCTTGCTTTCTATAGCCAAATCATATACCAGAAAAAAGTTTAGTTTTTAATGAAATTTCAAAACTATTTATTAAAGAAAGTGTTTTATAATGAAACATTATATTATAAAGAATCAAATTATATTTAATTAAGTGATGTGTTAAGAAAACAAAAAGTTTTTTTTTAGCTTACTTTTTAATAACTTTTGACCCGTTTTCTTGTAACTTAGTTAAAAATTTGAGGTTAACATGACTAAAGCAGATATAATTGAACGAATTTCAAGTGGTACAGGATTAACAAAAATTGATACTGAAGTTGTAGTTGATGGATTCTTTAAAACAATAATAGATGCTTTAGCAGCTGGTCATGGAATTGAAATCAGAGGATTTGGAAGTTTTAAAGTAAGAAAGAAAAAACCACGTAATGCAAGAAATCCTAGAACGGGTGAAAAAGTTTACGTTGGTGAACATTATGTTCCTGCCTTTAAATTTTCAAAAGATTTTAAAGCAGCAGTTGATTTAGGAATGAAACAATTATTAGAAAATCAAAAGGTTGTTGATGAAAAAATGTAAAGTTTGCGGCGAAAGTTTAAGCGAGAAATTTAATTTTTGTCCGAATTGCGGTGACCAAATTAACAAAAAAACATCTAAAAACTTTTCCCCAAATAATCAGCAAAATAACAAAGCAATTTCAGTTAAGTTTGTTGTTATTTCATTTTTGGTATTGTTAATTATTGGTACATCAATTTTATATTTTTCAGGAATTTTTGATGCTCATAAAATCGAAAACCACAATCAATCTGTAAACAATCAAGCAAATACTGGTGCTGATTTATCTAAATTAGAAGAAATTAATAATCTAGAAAATATATTAAAATCAAATCCTGAAGATTATAAAACGTTATTGGATTTAGCACATCTTTTGAATGACTCTGGTTTTAAAGAAAAAGCAATAGAAAAATATCAACAATATTTAAAAAAATTTCCTAAAGAAGCAGATGTTTTAGTTGATATGGGGGTTTGTTACTACGAACTTGGACAAAATCAAAATGCAATAATGTATATGAAGGAAGCATTAAAATATCAGCCAAAACATCAAATCGCGCATTTGAATCTGGGAATAGTTCATCTTGCAATAGACGAAAAAGAAAAATCAAAAGATTATTGGAAAAAAGCAGTTGAAATAAATCCTAATAATGAAATTGGAAAAAGAGCACAAGAATTAATTAATTCACTTTAAAAGGAGTAAAAAATGCCTTGCGGAAGAAAAAGAAAACGCCATAAAATGGCAACACACAAGCGCAAAAAACGCTTGAGAAAAAATCGTCATAAAAAGAAATTAAGATAGATTAATTTCTTTCTTTTCGAAAAGCCACCTTAGCTCAGCTGGTAGAGCAGCTCATTCGTAATGAGCGGGCCGTAGGTTCGAGTCCTATAGGTGGCTCAGTTTTTTTAAAAATCCCTTCTTAATCAACTCGTAATTTAAGTTAATCATAAAAAGTTTCAATAAATAAAAATTTTTTAAAGATTTTTCTTGACATTCCCATATAAATTACATTATTTTGCACATAGTGGTTAATGGTGTATAATAAACCCAAATAGTGGAAGATTATGTTTATTGGAAGTTTCAAATATTCGGTTGACGCAAAAGGAAGAATTAGTATTCCGGCAAAGTTTAAAAAAGTACTTAAGCCAGAATCAAAAGATACTTTTGTACTAACACGTTCGATGGCAAAATGTATAGATGTTTATCCTTTAAGTTATTGGGAAGAAAAGATAAAACCACGAATTGATGCACTCGATGATTTTAACGATGATGATGCAGCATTCAAAAGATTTCTATTTGAGTTAGCTACAGATCAGGAACTTGATAAACAGTTTAGAATTTTTATTCCAAAAAGTTTACTTGATTATGCAGGAATTGAAAAAGATGTTTTGATACTTGGTCAAAACAATAAAATTGAATTATGGAATCCGGAAATTTTTGAATTACAGAAAAAAGAATACCCAAAACCATTTGCTGAATTAGCAAAACAAGTAATGAAAAATATTCAAAAATGATTCATGAACCAGTGCTATTGAAGGAAAGCGTCGAACTTCTCACCACAAAGCTAGACGGAATTTACTTCGATGGAACTGCAGGTTTTGGCGGGCACTCTTCAGAAATATTAAAAAGAATTAGTTATAAAGGGCGACTAATTGCAACAGACAAAGACAATACTGCTTTTAATTTTTGCAAAAATAAATTTGCAAACGAAAGTCGCTTTTCTATTTATAACACTTCTTTCAATAATATTGATACAATTGCAAAATTAGAGTTCATTGAAAAATTTGATGGCATCTTTGCAGACTTGGGAGTTTCCTCTTTTCAACTTGATAATGTTGAAGCCGGATTTACTTTCCGTGAGGATTCCTCCCTTGATCTCAGGATGAATAAACAAGATGGTTTTACTGCTTCGGATTTCTTAAATAATGCTTCTCAAGAAGAAATTGCAAATGTGCTTTTTCAATTTGGTGAAGAAAAAAATTCTAGAATTATTTCTAAAAAAATAATCGAATTAAGAAATAAAGAAAAAATTATATCATCAAAACAAATTGTTGATTTAATTAAAACTATTACACCGGAAAGATTTATTACAAAAACTTTATCCCGTGTTTTTCAAGCTTTAAGAATTTATATAAATGATGAATTAAATGAATTAAAAAAATTTTTAACTAAAGCTGTTGATTTGTTAGCAGATGATGGAAGAATCGGAATTATTACTTTTCATTCTTTGGAAGATAGAATTATTAAGGAATTTTTTAAATATGAAAGTTTAACATGTATTTGCCCGGCAGGAACTCCAATTTGTATTTGTAATAAAAAACAAACTTTAAAAATTATAACTAAAAAACCTATTGTTCCCTCTGAAGAGGAAATTAAAAGCAATAAAAGATCCAGGAGTGCAAAATTAAGAGTAGCTCAGAAAATAAAATTATAAAAGGTTCATCAATAACAGAGTTTATAACAATAATTGTTGTAATTGCTTTCTCTGTTTTTATCTATGTCTTTTTAATATCAGAAATTAAAAGGATGAACCGAGAAAAAATAATTAAGCAGGAAATTTTAACAGAAAGAATAAATAAACTTGAAATGTATTTAGTAGAAGTTCAAAAACTTACTTCAGAAAGCAGAATAGTTTCTTTAGCTCAGGATTCTTTAGGGTTATCAAGACCAGAAAAAAATATTGAAATTATTAGTGTTTCAAAAAACCAAATAATTCAAGTCGAAAATTTTATTAAAGGAAAGTATGATTAATTCTCGTGCTTTAATTGTTGCAGGATTTCTTTTAATTGTATTGATTGTATTAATACTAAAACTTTTTACTATTCAAATAAATAAGCATGAATACTATTCAAGATTGGCTGAAAATCAACAATACAATCCACAAGTAGTAAAGGCAGAGCGTGGTTTAATAAAAGATATAAATGGTGAAGTCCTTTGTTATACTTTTAACAATATCTCATTCTACTTAAATAAAAATTTAATAAAAGATAAAAGAAGCATCGATTTAATTGCGGCAAAGTTTTCTCAAGAACTAGGAAAAAGTAAAGATTATTACTTAAACTTAATTAAGAATGGAAAAAATAGAATTTGCCTTGAAAAGAAAATTCCATTGGATAAAGCTCTTAATCTAAAATATTTTGTTGTAGATGGATTGTCTTATGAAGAAGATTTTTCAAGAATATATCCATACGGAAACACGGCAAGTCATATACTTGGTTTTGTAAATAAAGAAGGAAAAGCTGAAGAAGGAATTGAAAAATTTTATGATAAATATCTGAAAGGTAAAGATGGAATATATATTTATGAAAAAGATGTTCGTGGTAGAATTTTAACACTTGAAGAAAAATCATCAATTAACCCCGAAAATGGAAATTCATTGATATTAACAATAAATAAAAATTATCAGAAAATTCTCGAGGAAGAAATTAAAAAGGGATTAGAAAATTTTGGTGGCGAATCTGCAGTTGGAATTATTATGAATCCAAACACAGGTGAAATATTAGCATTATCAAATTCACCAGATTTTGATCCGAGCAATTTTAATAATGCTAAACCTGAAGAGAGAAAAAACAGAGCGATTACTGACCCTATTGAACCAGGTTCCACTATGAAACCAATTACATTCTCAATTTTATTTGAACAAACAAATATTAATGAAAATGATATTGTTAATGCTGAAAATGGAATTTATTCTTATAAAAATGTAAAAATAAAGGATACTCATAGTTATTCAGATCTAACAGTTGCAAAAGTTTTAGAAGTTTCGAGCAATATTGGCACTGCCAAATTATCCGAAAAATTAAATAATGAAACTTTTTATAAATATTTAAGAGATTTTGGATTTAGTAACAAAACAGCTATTGATTTACCTAGTGAATCTGAAGGAAGAATGACTTTACCAAAAAATTTTACTGGAATTACTAAAGCATTTATGTCTTATGGTTATGAATTATTAGTTACACCACTTCAATTAACTACTGCATATTGTGCTTTGGTTAACGGTGGTGTTTTATATAAACCTTTTCTAGTTAAAAAAATTATAGATAAAAATGGAAATATAATTGAAGAAAACGAACCAGAAAGAATTAGAAACGTAATTTCAAGAAAAACTTCTGAAAGAATAAAAAAATTAATGATTGATGTGGTTGAAAAGGGAACTGGAACAGCAGCACAACTTCCTGATGTTTTAGTTGGCGGAAAAACTGGAACTTCTCAAAGACTAGTTAATAATTCATATTCAAGTGCTCATCATAATTCTTCTTTTATTGGTTTTTTCCCGGCAGATAATCCAAAGTTTGTAATTTTTATACTTATAAATTCACCTAAGAAAGCACAATATGGTGGTTTAGTAGCGGCTCCTGTTTTTCATAATGTTGCAAAAAGAATTATTGAATCTGATCCAAACTTAATTCCAAATAAGAAAAAAATTAATCATGATGATAAACTTGTTGACCAACTAATTGCTGATTTAAAAACTTCTCCAAAAACATCTCGTTCATATTTAAATGTACCCGAAATTAAAGAAGAAAAAAAAATAAGAGTATTTAAGAAAACAGATACAATACCAAACTTGATTAATTATTCTATGCGAGATGCTATTGCTCAATTAAATGCTTTAGGAATAAAATGGAAAGTTATTGGAAATGGAAAAGTAACTTGGCAAAGTATAGAACCCGGTTCAACTTTTAATAAAAATGATGTTTGTCTTTTAAAGTGTGAAACAACAAAAAAGAAAATTAATAAAAATGAAGTTAAGTGAATTATTAAATAATGTCTCTGTAATTCAGGTTATTGGTAATGCCGAATTGAAAGAAGTAGATAATTTATCAATTGATTCAAGATCAATTAATAAAGGAACTATATTTTTTGCTATAAAAGGACAAAAAAATGATGGGCATAATTTTGTAGCTGATGTAATTAATAAAGGTGTTGCTGCAATTGTAATTGAAAATGAAAAAATTGTTCCGGATGATTTGTTAAAACATTATGACTGTGTTAAAATTTTAGTTAAGGATACAAAAAAATCATTAGCTGAATTTTCAAATTATTTTTATGGTGAACCATCTCAAAAGTTAAATGTAATTGGAGTAACAGGTACTAAAGGAAAATCGACAACGGCATTTTTTGTTAAAAGTATTTTTGAAGAAAATAAAAACAAGTGCGGATTAATTGGTACAATTGCAAATTACATTGGCAACGAAAAACTTGAAACATCTTTAACAACTCCACAAGCAAATGAAATTAATTTTCTTTTTTCAGAAATGTTAAAAAAAGATTGTTCACATTGTGTAATGGAAGTTTCATCTCATGCCCTTGATTTAAACCGTGTAGATTACATCAAATTTAATTCGGCAATTTTTACGAACATCACATCTGATCACATGGATTATCATAAAACCTTTGAACATTACTTTAATTCCAAAAAAATTCTTTTTGATAAAGTGAATGAAGATGGTTTTGTTATTTATAATAATGATGATCCAAATGGAGAAAAAATAGTAGCTGAATCTAAGGCTAAAAAGATTTCTTATGGAACTAAGAAAAATTCTGATATAAAAATTCAAAACATTAAATATGATTTGAATGGAACAAAGTTTGAAATTTTATGGAATGGAAATAGTTACAAATTAGAAACAAAGTTGATAGGAATTTTTAATGCTTATAATGCAGCATCTGCTTTTGCAGTAGCGGTTGTAAATGGTGTTGAACCACAAGTAGCAATTGAAGGAATAAAAAACACATCGCAAGTTCCCGGACGATTTGAAGTTGTTTCTTCAAAAAATAAAAAAGTAATTATTGATTATTCTCATACTTCTGATTCCTTAAAGCAAGCATTAGAAGCAATTCATCATATTGTTAAAGGAGAAAGAAAAATTTATACGGTTTTTGGTTGTGGAGGTGACCGCGATAAAACTAAACGACCAATTATGGGTTCCATTGCAAGTGAAATGAGTCACCGTGTTTATATAACTTCAGATAATCCAAGAACAGAAGATCCATTTGCAATAATTGATGAAATTGTTCGGGGTATAAAGAAAAATAATTATATGATAATTGAAAACAGAGAAGAAGCAATACGCTCTGCAATTTATGAAAGTGAAGATGATGCTGTGATTCTTGTTGCTGGCAAAGGGCATGAAAATTACCAGGATGTTAATGGAGTAAAAAAACATTTTTCAGATAAAGAAATTTCGGAAAAGTATTTGATCGAATGGGCAAAGTAAAAATTACATTAGAGGATTTATTCAATTTAGAATCAGCTGTGATTTATAATCCTGATGGATTTAAATCTCTTTCTAAAGTTTTTATTGATTCAAGAAAAGTTGAGAAGAATTCTTTATTTATTGCAATCAAAGGTGAAAAATTTGATGGTCATAATTTTGTTGAAGAAGCAATTAAAAAAGGTGCAAAAGCAATTTTAATAAACAAAAGAAAACTAAAAAGTTTTTCAAAACTAACTTTACCTATTGTTACTGTTAATGATACAACAATAGCTTATGCACAGTTAGCAAATCTTTGGAGAAAAAAATTAAATGCAAAAGTAATATCAATAACAGGTAGCAATGGTAAAACAACAACCAAAGAAATTTTAGCTGTTTTATTAGCTGAAAAGTTTAATGTTGTAAAAACTGAAGCAAACAATAATAACCATATTGGTGTGCCTTTAACAATTTTTAGTGCAAATGAAAAAACAGAAATATTAATACTTGAGCAAGGTACAAATCATTTCGGCGAAATTGAATATACATCAAAAATTAGTGAACCTGATTTTGGATTAATAACAAACATTGGTGACTCGCATCTTGAATTTTTAATTGATAGAAATGGAGTTTACAGAGAAAAATCTTCATTGTTGAATTACACTGACAAAAACAATGGATTTGTTTTTATAAATGTTGACGATCCAATCTTAAATGAACATAAAAATGATTTTAATAAAGTAATTACTTTTGGTTTTGATGCAGATTCAAATTATAAAGGTGAAATAGTTGAAATAACAGATGAAGCTAAAACTAAAATTAAAATTTCTTTTAAAGAAAAATCATTTGAAACGGAATTACCAATTGTTGGTGAATCGAATGCAAAAAACTTTTTAGCAGCTTTTGCAATAGCTAAAACAATTGGAGTAAGTGATAAACAAATTCAAAAAGGTGTAGAAAAACTAAAACCCTCAAAAGGAAGATTGGATGTTATTAAAACTCCCAAAGCAATTTTAATTGATGATACTTATAACTCAAATCCGGCTTCTGTTGATGCCGCATTGAAAGTTTTAAGATCAATAAAAACTTATGAAAATAAAATTGCAATACTTGGAGATATTTATGAATTAGGTTCTCAAGCAAAAAAAATTCATAAAGAGCTATCAAAATTTTTTTATGAAAATGAAAATATCATTGTTCTTACAATTGGCGATATGATGAAGCATCTTAACAATGAATTGAAAAAGAAAAAAATTAAAACAATACATTTTAATCAAAGAAGTGAATTAAATCTTTATCTTCAATTTGAAGAAGTTGAAAACTCAGTTATACTTATTAAAGGTTCACGCGGAATGAAAATGGAAGAATTTTTAACAACTTTGAAAACGAGGCTACAATAATGTTTTATTACTTATTTGATTACATAAATAAAATTTTTAATCCACCGGGATTTGATGTGTTCAGATTTTTAACATTCCGTTCCGCACTTTCTGCTATTACTGCTTTATTGATTTCATTTTTTATTGGACCTAAAATAATTGATAGATTAAAAAAATCTCAGGTTAAACAACCTATAAGAGAAGAAGGACCAGAAACACATAAAAAGAAATATGGTACACCAACAATGGGTGGACTAATTATTTTATTCTCAGTTATCATTCCAGTTTTACTTTGGGCTGATATTAAAAGTACTTTCATAATTTTAATATTATTTGCTACTGCATTTCTTGGTTTTGTAGGATTTGTAGATGATTATTTAAAAGTAATAAAACAACTACCAAAAGGTTTAATTGCTCGTTACAAATTACTTGGACAAATATTTGTAGGACTAATTGTTGGTTCAGCAATTTATTTCTTGCCGGAATTTTCTCAATATAATTCTCAAACAACATTACCTTTTTTCAAAAATTTAAATTGGGATTTTGGAGTTCTCTTCATTCCATGGGTAATTTTTATAATCACTGCAACTTCAAACGCTGTTAATTTAACTGATGGTTTAGATGGATTAGCAATTGGTACAACAATTATTGTAATGATTGCTCTTGCAATTATAGCTTATGTTACCGGTAATGTTATCTATGCAGATTATTTAAATATCATTTATTTACCTGGCAGTGGTGAATTAACTGTTTTTATCGCTGCTTTAATTGGTGCTGGTTTAGGATTTCTTTGGTACAACTCTTATCCTGCTCAGGTTTTTATGGGAGATACAGGATCGCTTGCTTTAGGTGGTGCTTTTGGCGTGATGATGATTATGTTAAAAAAAGATTTACTGATTCCAATTCTTGGTGGAATATTTTTTCTTGAAACACTTTCAGTGATTGCTCAAAGAATTTATTTCAAATACACCAAGAAAAAATATGGCGAAGGAAAAAGAATTTTTAAAATGGCTCCGATTCATCATCATTTTGAAAAATTAGGTTGGGAAGAACCGAAAATTGTAATTCGTTTTTATATCATAACAATAATTCTTGCAATTATAAGTTTAACATCATTTAAGATCAGATAATGAATATTAAAGGAAAAAAAATATCAATTATCGGTGCAGTAAAAAGTGGAATTGCTGCTGCTTTGCTTGCAAAAAAATTAAATGCTATTCCATTTGTAAGCGATAGCAGTAATGAAGAAAAATTAATTGCTGCAAAAGAAATTTTTGAAAAAGAAAAAATTGAATATGAGTTTGGTATTCACTCAAATAAAGTTTTTGATTGCGATTTTATAATTACAAGTCCCGGTGTGCCTTCTGATTCAGAAGTTTTAACTAAAGCAAAAGAAAAAGAAATTAAAATATTCAGTGAAATTGAATTTGCATCTTGGTTCTGTAAAGCTACAATTATTTCAATAACAGGAACAAATGGTAAAACTACAACAACTGCATTGATGAATCATACATTAAATAATTGTGGATTTAAATCAGTAGCAGCAGGAAATATTGGAAATCCTTTTTCAGATTTTGTATTAGAACTAAATGAAAATGATTTTTTTGTTCTTGAAACTTCAAGCTTTCAATTAGATTACATCGAAAATTTCAAACCACATTTTTCGGTAATATTAAATATAACACCAGATCATTTGGATAGATATGAAAATGATTTTTCAAAATATGTTGCTTCTAAAATGAAAATTATGAAAAATCAAAATGAAGATGATTTTTTTATTTACAACGCTGATGATTTAAACACTATTTCAACAATGAAAAATTCAAAAGTTCAAAAACTTGGATTTTCAATTAAAAAAGAAATTCCGGTTGGGTCATATTTAAAAAATGGAGACTTAAATTTTGCCTGGTTCGGAAAAGTTTCGAAAGTTGCTTCAGCAAACGATTTATTTATTAAAGGGGAACATAATATTGCAAATGCACTTCCTGTTTTAGCAATATCAAAACTATTAAATATTCCTAATCAAAAAATCAGAGAATCTTTTTCATCTTTTAAAGGTGTTGAACATAGAATAGAATTTGTTCGTGAAATTGATGGTGTTGAATATTATAACGATTCAAAAGCTACAAATGTAGATAGTGTAATTGTTGCATTAAAAAGTTTTACAAAACCAATTTATTTAATACTTGGTGGTAAAGATAAAGGGAATAACTACGACGAAATAAAAAATTTAGTAAAAGAACATGTTGTGAAAATTTATGCAATTGGTTCATCTGCTCAAAAGGTATATGATTATTTTCATTCAATTACAGAAACTGAAATAAAAGAATCATTAGAAGCTTGTGTTCTTACTGCAAGAAATGAAGCTAAACCAGATTCAGTAGTGTTGCTTTCACCTGCTTGTGCAAGTTTTGATATGTTTAATAATTACGAACATCGAGGAAAAGTTTTTAAAGAGGCGGTAAATAATTTATTATGAATCTTTGGGTTAAAATATTAATTCTGATTGTTGCAATACTAATGTTACTTGGTGCTATAATGGTTTTTACTGCCAGTGGAACATTTAGTTATTACAAATTTCAATATGATTACTACATGTTCATTCAACATTCTATTAAAGTTGTGCTAGCTGTATTTGCAATGATATTTGCTGCAAGATTTCCGTATGAAAGGTATCGTAAATATTCAAAGTGGGCTTTGTTAGCAATTTTATTTACTCTTTTAATTACACTTTTTGTTGCACCAAAAGTTAAAGGTGCACAAAGATGGTTTTTGTTTTTTCAACCATCTGAAGTTGCTAAAGTAATTTTAATTATTCATCTGGCATCTATGTTAGAAAAATTTGGTGATAAGATAAAAGATTTTAAACAAGGTTTTATTTTCCCATTAATATGGATTTCATTAGCAGCTGGATTAGTTATTGCACAACCAAATGTTAGTACAAGTATTATTATTGGCTTAACTTCTTTTATGGTTCTTTTTGTTGCTGGTGCTCAATGGAAGCATATTATTGGTGTGTTTTCAAGCGCCGGAATATTAGTTGGTTCACTCGCATTAATTTTTCATCACTCTCGCCAGAGAATTTTAAGTTATATAAATAGTATTCTTAATGGAAGCGATATTAATATTCAAGTAAAACAAGCAAAAATTGCTTTGGGAAGTGGTGGATTACTTGGTGTTGGTCCTGGTCATAGCAGGCAAAGTGATTTGTTTTTACCTGAATCTTATGCGGATTTTATTTTTTCAATTCTTGGTGAAGAATTAGGATTTGTTGGTACTGTGGGAGTTCTTGTTGCCTATTTTGTTTTATTTCTTGTCTGTTTGGTTATTGCAAAAAAAGCTCAGGATAAATTTGGTCAATTAATGGTTGTTGGTTTGGCATTCAATATTGTAATAAGTGGATTTATAAATGCTGCAGTTGTTACAGGTCTTTTACCAACAACTGGTATAACTCTTCCTTTTATAAGTTATGGCGGAACATCAATTATACTTTTTGCCTTTTCTATTGGTGTTATAATTAATGTTGGTAGGCAAACGGCAAAAACTCAAGAATTAAAAATTGCACAAGTATAATGAAGAATAGAACAATATATCGTTACATTTTTGCTGGTGGTGGAACAGGTGGACATCTTTATCCGGCTCTTGCTGTTGCACAACAAATTAAAGAATTAAAACCTGAAGCCGAAATTTTATTTATTGGTGCAAAAAATAAAATTGAAGAAAGAGTTGTTCCTAATTATAACTTCAATTTAAAGACAATTTGGATTACTGGATTCTCGAGAAAATTTAGTGTTAACAATTTGTTGTTTCCGTTAAAACTTTTTGTTTCTTTTTTTCAGGCTTTAGTTATAGTTATAAAGTTTAAACCAAGAGTTGTAGTAGGAACAGGTGCTTATGTTTCAGGTCCTGTTGTTTGGGCGGCTTCTATTATTGGAAGTAAAATAATTCTACTTGAACAAAATAGTTATCCCGGAATTACAAATAGATTATTGGAAAAAAAAGCTACTGAAATTCACATTGCTTTTGAAGAAACAAAAAAATATTTCAGAGACAAATCAAAAATAGTATTAAGTGGAAATCCTATAAGAATTAATTTAAATCTTGTTGACAAAATCCAAGCTAGAAGAAGTTTTAGTTTAGATGACAATAAAAAAACAATTTTAATTATTGGTGGAAGTGGTGGGGCAAAATCATTAAACCACGCTGTTGCAAAATCTTTGGATAAACTACTTGAAAAAGATATTCAGGTTTTATGGCAAACCGGAAAAGTTTACTATCAGGAATTTAAAAAATACTCTCAGCATGGTGTTAAAGTAATGGAATATTTTGATGATATGAGTTTGGCATATTCTTCTTGTGATATTGTAATTGCCAGGGCAGGTGCAACTACTATTGCGGAAGTTTCTTTACTTGGGTTGCCGGTAATTTTTGTCCCTTCATCTAATGTAGCAGCAGATCATCAATATAAAAATGCAAAAACTTTACAGGATGAAAACGCCGCATTGATAATTCCTGATAATGAAGTAGAAAAAAAATTATATGATACAACTATCAGTTTAATCTATGACGAAGAGAAATTAAAAGAATTAAGAAATAACATAAAGAAATTTTCAAATCCGGATGCAGCTTTAAATATTACCAAAAAAATAATTCATTTATCGGAGAATTTATAAGTGAAAACTTATACTCTTTCAATATTAGTAAAATTTACTATTCCATCATGGAATAAGTTTGCTATTACATTAGGGGTATTACTAAGAATGTTTTTAACATACTTGGTAAGCATATACATGCTTCATTCGGTATTTATAAATGATTACTTTAAAAATTTAATGGTGTCTTAATCATGATGATGAAAACAATAAAAAATATACACTTTGTTGGAATTGGTGGAATTGGAATGAGTGGAATGGCTGAAGTTTTATTAAGTCAAGGATTTAGTGTCAGCGGTTCCGATTTAACCAAAACAGAAATTACTGATAGATTAGAAAAAATTGGTATTAAAATTTACGAAGGGCACAAAGCAGAAAATATTTTAAATGCTGATGTAGTTGTTTATTCATCTGCTGTTAAAACTGATAACCCTGAAGTCAAGGAAGCATTGGAACGAAAAATACCAGTTATTAAACGTGCTGAAATGCTTGCGGAATTAATGAGAATGACATATGGAATTGGAATTGCTGGAACTCATGGAAAAACTACTACAACATCAATGGTTGGTTTAGTTTTAACCGAAGCTCAAATTGATCCTACAATAATTGTTGGAGGAAAATTAAGTAGTCTCGGTGGAACAAATGCACGATTGGGTAAAGGTGATTTTATTGTTGTTGAAGCAGATGAATTTGACAGAACATTTTTGAAATTAACTCCTACAATTGCTGCTTTAACAACACTTGAAAAAGAACATCTTGATACATATAAAGATTTAGATGATATCAAAACTGCATTTATAGAATTTGCAAATAAAGTTCCTTTTTTTGGATTTGTTGTTTTATGTCTGGATGAACCTGCTTTACAAGATATAATTCCATCAATTAATAAAAAGATTTTTACTTATGGAATTTCTCCTCAAGCAGATGTTCGCGCAATAAATATTTCTCATTTTGAAAATCATTCCGAGTTTAATGTTTTTTATCAAGGAGAAGATTTAGGAAGAATAAAACTAAATATTCCCGGATTGCATAATGTAAAAAATTCTTTGGTTGCTGTAACAATTGCAAAGGAAATGGGTGTAGATTTTTCAGTGATACAAAAATCATTAGAATCATTTACAGGTGTATACAGAAGATTTGAAAAAAAATATGATAAAGAAATTATGGTTGTTGATGATTATGGACATCATCCAACTGAAATTAATGTTACACTTGATGGTATAAGAAGAGGATGGAATAGAAGATTGATAGCAGTCTTCCAACCACATTTATATTCAAGAACTAGAGATTTTTATCAAGAGTTTGGCAGATCATTTTTAAATTCGGATATTTTTATTTGCACCGATGTTTATCCTGCAAGAGAAAATCCTATTGAAGGTATAACAGGTGAATTAATTGCAGATGCAGCTAAGAATTTTGGGCATAAACATGTAATCTATGAACCAGATAAAAACAAAATTCCCGATCTTCTGAAATCAATCTACAAAGATGGGGACATAATTATTACACTTGGTGCTGGCGATATTTGGAAATATGGAAACTTATTTGTTGAACATTTAAAACAGAATAATTAATGAGAATACCTAAAAACATATTTGCTGTAATTTTCTTCTTCATTGCAATTGCTGGTGTGTTTTATTTCTCTATTTCATTAAAAAAAGATTTTGAAATACAAATAAGAAATATTGAAATCGAAGGAAATAATTTTTTGTCAAAAGAAAATTATTTAAGATTTGCTCGACTAATTAATAAAAGAGAATATAATTATTTAACACTGCAGATAATTAAAGATAGAATTGAAAAACATCCATATGTTCTTAAAGCTGATGTTCGATATGATGGTAATTTCAAAGTAAAGGTAAAAATATCAGAAAAAAATATTGATGCAATTTTAATAGATAGAGAAAATCAATTTTTGATAACAGATAAAATGCAGGTACTACCAATATTATCTGAAACTAAAAATATTGATTATCCTATTGTTACCAATGCTCAGTTAAATGATTCAATTAAAGTGTTATCATCTATAAAAAATAATATTGATGTATTGACTGCAGTTAAAATTATTAGCGCAGTAAAATTTGCAAATCCGGAATTGCATGATTTTTTATCAACAATCGATTTGCAAAATGGTGGTGAAATATCTGTCTATTTCTCCAATGTGGATTATAATTTATTAATTGGAAGAGGAAACGAAATAAAAAAGGTTATGTATTTCAATAGCATTTGGAATGTATTAAAAGACAAAGAAATAAATAATTATATGGAATATGTTGATCTTCGATATGGCGGACATATTTTCTTAGGTATAAATGAAATAAATCAAGAGGCTGAAAAGAAATCATGAAGAAAAATATTATTGCAGGTTTAGATCTTGGTACAACAAAAGTTTGTGCCGTTATAGCTGAACACATTGATTCAAACATAAACATACTTGGATTTGGTGTTGCTCCTTCTGAAGGTTTAACTCGCGGATTAGTAGCAAATATATCCAAAACCGCAGAAGCAATTAACGAAGCAATGAAAATTGCAAGTAATCGTGCCGGATTATCAATCAAGGAATTAATTGTTGGTGTTGCAGGTGAACATATTACAAGTTTACGTCATAGAAATTATGTTACTATTAATAATCCCGATAGAGAAATATCACAAGCTGATTTAGAAAGATTACGTCAAGATGTTTATTCAATCAGAATACCTTCTGACAGAGAAATTCTTCACATAATTCCGGAAGAATATTTTGTTGACCACACAGGTGGAATAGAAGACCCAATTGGAATGAGTGGTTCACGATTGGAAGCATTAAATCATGTTGTATTAGCTTCAATTCCTGCAATTCAAAATATTAAAAAATCAGTTGAACGCGCTGGTTTTATTCCTAAAGAATTAGTTCTTCAACCAATTGCATCAAGTTTATCTGTTTTAGATGAAAATGAAAAAGATTTAGGAGTTGCGTTAATTGATATAGGTGGAGGAACAACTGATTTGGCTGTCTTTCATCGTAAATCAATAAAACATACAAAAGTAATTGGTGTTGCTGGCAATCAGGTTACAAATGATATTAGAGAAACTTTAGGTATTGTTACAAGTGAAGCAGAAAAATTGAAAATAGAACATGGCTTTGCAACACCATCTGCAATGTTTAAAGATGAAGATATTTTTATAAAAGGTGTTGGTGCAAGGGGTACAATAAAAATTCCACTCTCTTTGTTAACGCAAATTATTAGTCTTAGAATGAAAGAGCTATTCGTATTAATTGATAATGAATTAAAAAATTCAGGATTAAAAAGTAAAATCAAAGCTGGAATAGTTTTAACAGGTGGTGGTTCACTTTTAACAGGTTGTGAAGATTTAGCCACTGAAGTTTTTGGTTTACCAGCACGAATTGGGTTACCCCTCGATTTGGGAACTGGTTTATCTAAAGAAATTGAGAGTCCTGAATTTGCTACTGTAGCTGGTTTAATAAAAGGGGTTCCGGGTAAAGACACTCAGGAAATTTATACAAAGGCAACTAAAGAGAAAAAGAAAAAAGTAAATAATGTTTTTAAAAAGATAACTGATTTTTTTGAAAACTTATGATAAAAATTTTGATAAAGAGTAATAATAAAGAACAAAATAAAAAAACCACAACAAGGAGGAATCATGTCCACATCTAACGAATTAAGAGAGAAAAGACCTCGTTTTTTTCAGTTAGAAACACAAAAACCATTATCAGCTCAAATTAAAGTTGTAGGAGTAGGAGGCGGCGGTTGCAATGCTGTTGATAGCATGATTAACAGAGGTTTGCGTGGTGTTGAATTTATTGCTGTTAATACTGATGCTCAGGTTTTAGAAGCAAGTTCAGCTTCGCAAAAAATTCAGATTGGAACTAATGTTACCCGTGGGTTAGGAGCAGGTGCAGATCCTAATATTGGCAGAAAAGCCGCTGAAGAGGATAAAGAAAAAATAACTCGTGCATTGGATGGTGCTGATATGGTTTTCATTACTGCTGGTATGGGTGGTGGAACTGGTACTGGTGCTGCTCCTCTTGTTGCCTCTATTGCTAAAAGTCTTGGTGCTTTGGTAATTGCAACTGTAACAAAACCTTTTAATTGGGAAGGTAAAAAGAGGATGAAAAATGCCGAAGAGGGAATAAAAGAATTAAAACAATTTGTTGATTCGATGATTGTTATTCCTAATAGCAGAATTTTATCAATTATAGATACCGGCACTTCAGCTGAAAAAGCTTTTGATAAACCAAATGAAATTCTTTACGAAGCTACAAGAGGTATTTCAGATATTATTACTATAAGAGGAATTATTAATGTTGATTTTGCAGATGTAAGAACTGTAATGAAAGATAGTGGACAAGCATTAATGGGTTGTGGTATTTCAAGTGGTGAAAACAGAGCTGTGGATGCTGCTCATAAAGCAATTTCTTCACCATTGCTTGAAGGTATTTCAATCAAAGGTGCTAAAGACATTTTGTTAAATGTTAGTGGACCTTCAAGTATGACTATGCAGGAAATAGAATTAGGAAACAATGTAATTTTTGAAGCTGCGGGAAATGATGTAAATGTAATTTTTGGTGCTGTTATTAAAGAAGATATGCAAGATTATATTTCTTATACTGTAATTGCAACAGGATTTGATGAACAGGTTTCGGCAAAACCTATTACAGAGCTTAAGGGAAGTACTAAAACCGCTAAACCTTGGCCAGGTATCGATTTTTCTAATAAAAAAGGTTTTGGTATTATAGATGAAAAAAATATTGAAATACCTACAATTCAACGAATAAATAATAAATCGGATAATAAAAATTTAGACGGTGGTCTTTTTGACTTAAACACTGGTTATCCATCTCAGGAAGTAGATAATGAAATAAGTGAAAATGATATTGGTATTACATCATCACTTTTAAGAAAGATGATGGATTAATTTTCTCTCCTATCTAGTTGCCCTTTAGACTGCCTGGATTTGCCTTGTTGTGGTGATATGGTAAATAATTCGGGCAGTCTTTTTTTTATTAATATGTAATTTCAGTCCAAATTTTTCTATTCAAATCACTTTTATTATTTTTAAGTACAATTAATTGTGAAAACCAAAATGAAAAAATTTTATTTTTTATTGCTATTTACATTTATTAGTATAAATTCAATAATAGCTCAAGAAGAAGAAGATGTTGGTTGGGTTTCAAGATTCGGTGCTGCTGGTGGCGTTTCTCCAACATTTATTTTTACTAATCTCGATATGCTTAATAAGGAAATTAAAAATTTTGGACTTCCTGAAATGAGTAATAATCTTTTCACTTTTGGCGGTGGCGGTTATGTTTATTTAATGATTGTTGAAAATTTAAGAGTTGGCGGAATTGGATTTGGCGGATCAAAAAGTGTTAAAGGAAGTGTTTTTTTATCTGGTAACAAATTAAATAGGGAAGTTGATTATGATTTCGGTTTTGGTGGTTTAACTTTAGAATATTCTTTACCATTTATAAAAGGTGTTGCAGTTTCAGTTGGTGTAATTTTTGGTGGAGGAACTCAAGTTATTTCAATTTATGAAAGTAAAGGAAATTATAACTGGAATAATGTTTGGCCAAGTAATTCAAATTTTGCTTCAACAGTTAGTAATGAAATTAAAAATAATTTTTTCTCAATAACTCCAACATTAAATATTGATTTACCTTTAACAAGGTTTGTCGCTTTAAGAATTGGTGGTGGTTATATATTGAATTTTTCTGATGAATGGAAATTAAATAATGAACAAAGTTTGTTTAATGTTCCTAAAGATTTAACATCAAATAATTATTTTATTCAAACAGGTATTTATTTTGGGTTCTTTGCATTCTAAAATTGAGGGATAAATGAAAAATATTTTAATTACTGGTGGTGCCGGTTTTATTGGCAGCAACTTTATTAACTACATTCTTAATGAAAGAGATGATGTTTTAATTGTGAATTTAGATAAACTTACCTATGCAGGAAATTTAGAAAATTTAAAACCAGTTGAAAATAAATCAAATTATAATTTTGTACGTGGCGATATTACAAATGTAGAACTTGTTGATTATATATTTAGAAAATATGAAATAAAATATGTAATTAATTTTGCTGCGGAATCTCATGTTGATAGAAGTATTCTTGGTTCTGAAGTTTTTTATAGAACAAATGTAATTGGAACAAATGTTTTACTCGAAGCTTCACGTCGTTTTGAAATTGAAAAATTTCTTCAGATTTCTACAGATGAAGTTTATGGAAGTTTAGGAGAAACCGGTTTATTTACAGAACAAACGCCGATTTCACCAAATAGCCCTTATTCTTCCAGTAAAGCAGCTGCAGATCTAATGGTTCAAGCTTTTCATCATACTTATGGGTTGCCTGTTGTAATTACTAGATGTTCAAATAATTATGGACCTCTTCAATTTCCGGAAAAATTAATTCCTTTGATGATAATTAATGCGTTAAATAATAAAAAGCTTCCTGTTTATGGTGATGGATTAAATGTTCGGGATTGGATTTATGTAATTGACCATAATAAAGCTGCAGAATTAGTTTTTGAAAAAGGAAAAATTGGTGAGGTTTACAACATTGGTGCAAGTCGTGAAATGAAAAACATTGAAATTGTAAAATTAATTTTAAACAAACTTGGTAAATCAGAAGAATTAATTGAATATGTTAAAGATAGACCAGGACATGATAGAAGATATGCAATTGATTCATCCAAAATACAAAATGAACTTGGTTGGAAACCATCTTTCGAATTTGAACAAGCAATCGATTTCACAATTGAATGGTATTTGAAAAACAAAAATTGGTGGGAGAGAATTATTTCTGGAGAATATCAAAAATATTATGAAGTTCAATATGGAAATCGTTAAATTTGATGTGAAAGAAAAAGGAGTTTTTACTGCCTCATTTTTACCATTCGTTTTTACTCACATTTTATAACTAAGATTAGTGTTACTATGAAAAAAATAATTATTATTTATTTAATATTATTAGTGCAACTTATTGCTCAAGAAGAGCAATCAAATACAAAACAAAATCCATTATTATCATTACAAACAATTACTGTAACTATTGGTGGAGATTTTATTTTAACAGGTTCATTTACTGCTTATAAATCTCAAAGACTTGATCACTTTATTACAACAATTTATACTCAGGCTCAACAAAGAGCATTACAATCCTTGAACACAATTGAAACAATTTCTCAGGTCAAAAAAAATTTAGAAAGATATCCTTTGAGAAATATTACATTAAAACATTCTGATGGTTCAGTCCAAAAAATTGATTTATTAAAATTTAGGTTGCTCGGTGATTTTATTCATAATCCCTATTTGCAAAATGATGATGTAATTATTTTTCCTATAAATGATGATGAGAGAAATTTTGTTGAAGTTTTAGGTGCGGTAAACAAACCTTTAAAATTTCAATTTGTCGATGGTGATAAATTGAGCGATGCAATTTTATTTGCTGGTGGATTAAACAAAGCTTATGATAATATTGAAAAAGCAGAAATATCGCGTCTCGATAAATCGGGGGAAAAGGAAAATAAAATAATTGTAAACATTAAAGATGATTTTGAATTACAAAGAGGTGATAGAATAAGAATATTAAGCGATGAAAGTCACAAACTTAGTTTTAAAGTTTTAGTTATCGGAGAAGTTAAATTTCCGGGGTATGTTTATGTTAAAAGAAGTGGCTCTACTTTAAAAGAAATTATTGAAAGTGTTGGAGGTGTAAAAGAAAATGCCGATTTAAGCAGAGCTGAAGTTATACGTGATTTTAATTCGGTTGAAATGTTGAGAAAATTAAATTTGGAAGAAATGTATATCAATAAAGATCAAAATGTTTCTCAAGAGTATAAAATAAAAATGGAACAACTTAAAGAAAGTTTAAAACTTGCCAGGATGAATAACTTATTAGAAGAAGACACTTTATTTTTTAATATAGATAATCAATTAAGAGTATTAAAAGCCGAAAGTTTAGTTGATTTTTCGAAAATAAATGATCCAGATTCTGAAGCAGGTAATTTTCTTGTTAAAGATGGAGACTTAATTTTAATTCCAGACAAATTCGATTATGTTTATGTGTTTGGGCAAGTTTCTAAAGCAGGATATGTTAAATATTCACAGGGTAAAGACTATAAATATTACATCGATAAAGCTGGTGGTAAAGGAGAAGTTGCCAGAGATGATGAAGAAATTGTAATTGTAAAAGGAAAAGAAATGAAATGGATTACAAAAGAAAAAGATAAAATAGAGATTGAACCTGGTGATTATATTTATGTGCCAAAAGAAATACCAAGATCTTTTTGGTATCATTTTTCAAAAGTAACTGCAGTTATAAGTGTTGTTGGAAGCGTTGCAACATTGGTTCTTTTACTAAAACAATTTACAAAATAAATTCTGGTTGATAAATGGAAAACAAAGAAATATTAATTGAAAAACAAAAAGTTGGTAGCTCTCTTTTAGATTTAATATCCATACTAATAAAATATAGATGGTTTCTGATTTGGTTCGTTTTTTTGTCTTCTGCCGGTGCTGGATTATATGCATTACTTTCACCAAAGTGGTACGAAGCAACTGCTTCAGTTTTTATTGCCGATAAACCAGATTTACTTTCCGCAGTTTCCGGATTATCAAGTTTAGCTAAAAATGTTGGTGCGGCAAGAGGCTTAGCTGCTTTAACAGGTGAAAATGATCAGGCAGATAAGTTTAAAGCTATATTGAAGAGTGGTGTAGTTACAATGGATGTTATTAATAAATTTAAGCTTCGTGAAGAATATGGTTATGAAGATGACTATATGTATAAGACATTAAAAGAATGGGAATCAAATTTAATTGTTGAAATGCAAGAAGAAGGAAATTTAACTATAACTGTTTTTGATAAAGACCCTAAAAAAGCAGCTGACATTGCTAACTATCTTGTTGAAAAATTAAATGAAATTAATACTAAACTTACAGTTACCAATGCTAAAGCTAACAGAGAATTTGTTGAAAAAAGATATTTACAGAATTTGGAAGACATAAAAAATCTTGAAACAAAAATGAAATCGTTTCAGGAAAAATATGGATTGGTAGCTGTTCCGGAACAATTGGAAGCAACTGTTAAATCGATGTCCAATATTTATGCAGAACTATATCGTAAAGAAGTTGAATTTAATGTTATGAAACAAACCTATGGAGCAGATCATCCTTTAGTAAATACTTCTAAAATTGAAATGAATGAACTTAAAAAGAAAATAGATCAATTAAATTCCGGAAAAGATGAATCGCAAAAAGATGTTAAATTATTGATACCATTTAAACAAGCACCAGCATTGGGAAACGAATATTTAAGTATTTACAGAAATTTAGAAATTCAATACAAAATATTAGAGTTTATTCAACCATTATATGAACAGGCAAAAGTTGAAGAAGCAAGAAACACTCCTAGTGTTTTAGTTCTGGATTATGCTGGTCCTGCAGAAAGAAAATCAAAACCTAAAATATCACTTTATATATTAATTGGTTTTGCAATATCTCTGACTTTAGGTTTTGTTATTATTTCAATTCTTGAAACATTTTCAAGATTAAAATCAGTTAATCCACAAAAGTTTGAACAAATTGAAAATGTAATTAGAAAAGATTTATCAAGGTTTGGAATAGGTTCTAAAAAATAAGTTATTTAATGGAAAGCAAATCAACTTCATTTGTAAAAAATTCTTTTTTTATATCAATCTCTTTATTGATTCGTGCATTAACTAATTTTTTAATTGGTGTTGGAATTGCACGTTTATATGGTGCCGAATCTTTTGGTCAGTTCTCTGTTGCTTTCACTGTATCAAATATTTTTTTGACATTAGCAGATTTTGGTTTTGATGTTTTACTTACTTCAGAAATTGCAAGTAATAAAGAAAATGCAACTATAATTTCAAAAAAATATTTTTCAATTAAAATTATACTTGCATTAATAAGTGCAATACTAATGTTTATTGTTGGAACAATTATTCCATTAAGTGAAACGAGTAAGAATTTAATTTATGCTTTAATTTTATTTATGGCATTAACATCAGTTTCAAATTATTTCTTTGCTTTTTTTCGTGGATTTGAAAAATTTGAATATGAATCGAAAGTTTCATTTTTAATGAACATTATTTTGTTAGTAACTATTGCAATTGCAAGTATTCTGAAATTAAAACTTATTTACTTAATAATATTTTTCATTCTTTCAAGATTTATTGGTGTAATACTTTCAATTAATTATTCTAAAAAAATTGTAAATATTAATTTTTTTGAATTAAATTTTCATGATGTTCAAAACAAAATAAAAAAAGTAATGATTTATGGGTTGAACTTTATTTTCGGAAATTTATTCTTTCAACTGGATACAATTTTAATTGGAAGTTTATTAGGAGATGCACAAGCAGGAATTTATCGTTCAGCTTTTTGGATTATGATTTTATTTTTAATGATTCCCGATATAATTATAAATTCCTTTTTGCCAAATCTTTCAAATTTGTTTGTAAGCGATAAAAAAGACTGGAATTTTTTAAGCAAACTTGTATTTAAAATATTATTTGTAATTGTTATTCCAATTTCAATTTTTGTTTACTCATTTCCAGATTTAATAATTAATACAATTTATGGTAATAATAATTTTTCTTATGCAATTGAAATTCTTAAAATATTTTCATTTATAATTTTTATAAGATTTATTGCAGAACCATTTGGTTTAGTAATAACAACATCACAAAGACAATATTTAAGAACTTATACTGTAATAACGGCAACTATTTTAATACTTATTCTAAACTTTTTATTTGCAACAAAATATGGATTAAATGCTGTAGCTATTATTTCATTATCTGTTAATATTCTTGTTGGCTTTAGTTATTTCATTTTAAGCAAAGTTGATTTTAAAACTTGGATATTTAATAAAAAAATATTCTCTCTAATATTTTTAAGTAGCTTATTTTTTATAATAATACTTTTGTTCAAAAATATTTTGTTACTGATTTTGACAACAATATTTTTTATGGGTTTATCATTTAAGATGATTTTTAATGAAAACGAAAAAGAATATTTAATAAAAACAATCAAACTCAAATTTTGAATTTAGTTAGTTACATATCGTTTATTATAATGGTTATTGCTATAATAACTTTCTTTTCAAGAAACAGTGATATACTTTCTCCGACAAGAATATTTATAATTGTTTGGTCGTTGGTTATTGGATTAACAAATCTTAAACTAAGTTATTTGCAACATACATGGCAGCCAATCGAATGGATAAATATTTTAATTGGTCCAATTTCTTTTATTGTAGGTGCAGCAATTGTTTATTCATTAAATATAAATGAAAAAATATGGACAATTGATTCATTAAGAATAAATAAAAATTTATTTGAAATAGATAATAATAAATTATTTAATGCAGTAACTCTTTTATTCATTCTTTTTATAATAGGTTTTATTTTAATATTAGTTAAAGCCGGAACTGTTCCAGTATTTTCATCTCAACCCGGAAAAACAAGAGCA
>JAOADJ010000003.1 GCA_026417375.1 Melioribacteraceae bacterium
TTGCAATGTGATTTTTAAATTTTCTTTTTTTACACCAGGTATTTCAGCAATAACATTAATTTTATCTTTTTCTTCTGAAATATCTATTTTTGGAGAAAAGGTTTCAGTGAAATTAAATCCGAATGTTGAGAAATCATCAAAATATTTTTGAATTCTTTCATGTAAGGTTTCGATTTCTCTCATTGGTTCAAATTTTATGAGTGTCATAGCAACCTCCTTTTTTTATTTTTGCTATCACAGTTTCAATGAATGTGCCAATATAAAAATTGAAAAATTTAACAAAAAACTAATGTTTTTTATTGAGATAAATCGATTACAGTCATAAATTATGACAAAGAGACTTACAATATGAAAATAATACACACAAAATGACAAAATTTACTTTTGGAGGTAAAAGTGTTTAACATTGAAGAATTTGATATAAAACTTGACACAGAATTTATTGGTAGAAATTTTATTTATGTAGATGAAGTTGATTCAACTAATACATTATTATTGAACAGTAAAGAATTCAGCCAAAATGGAACGGTTGTTTTAGCTGAACATCAAACAAAAGGAAGAGGAAGGAAAAACAGAGAATGGTACAGCAATTCTGGTCAGAATTTGACTTTCTCTATTTTATTAAATGAAAATATCAATAATAAACTAATTAATATTTTGAGTTTAGGTTCAGCAGTTGTTGTTGCGCAAACAATTGAGAATTTGTATCAATTAAACATTGAGGTAAAATGGCCTAACGATGTTTTAATTAATAAGAAAAAAGTTTGTGGAATTTTATCTGAATCATCTTCAAGGGGAAATGTAATAAGTAAAATAGTTGTTGGAATTGGGTTAAATGTAAATCAACCCAACTTTCCGGGAAAATTTGAAATTGCACCAACTTCAATTAGAAAAGAATTTAAAGAAGAAGTTAGCCGTGAAAGATTATTGAGTGAACTTCTAAATAATTTTGAGGAAATGTTCAACGAAGCTATTGAAAAACCGACAAAAGTTTTAAATGATTGGCGAATGCGTTGTAAAATGATTGGTGAAAAAATTAAAGTGGTAGAAAATGAACAAACAAAGTTTGGTGTTTTTGATGATATTGATGATGAAGGATTTTTAATTTTAAAGATTGGTGACCAAAAAGAAAAAATTCATTTTGGAGATGTAAGTTTACGTTAATGAAAAAATATGTTTATTTAGATAACGCTGCAACTACTTCTCTTCACCCGAAAGTATTAGAAAAAATGCTTCCATTTTTAAAAGATGATTTTGGAAATCCATCTTCTATTCATTCTTTTGGAAGTCGTGTAAGAGTTGCAATTGAAAACGCAAGGGAAACAATCGCCAGTTTAATAAATGCCGATGCAAGTGAAATTTATTTTACAAGTGGTGGAACAGAAGCAAATAATTTTGTAATAAATGGGATTACCAAAACGAACTATAAAGAAACTGGAAGAAAAAAAATAGTTACAAATAAAGCTGAACATCATGCTGTATTAGATACAATTGAAAATTTAATTGATGATGGATTTTATGCCGAGTTTTTACCTGTTAATAAAGAAACAAAAGTAGATGTAGAATTATTGAAATCAAAAATTGATGATAATGTTTCATTGATTTCTATTATGCATGTTAATAATGAAACAGGTTCATTAAATAATATTTCGGAATTAGTTAAATCAATTGATAATAAAAATATTTATTTCCATACAGATGCTGTACAAAGTTTTGGTAAAATAAAAATAGATGTAAAATCACTTGGGGTTGATTCAATAACAGCTTCTGCACATAAAATAAATGGTCCAAAAGGAGTTGGGTTTGCATTTGTTAAATCGGGAACACCAATTTCGCCATTGTTATTCGGTGGCTCTCAGGAAAGAAACAGAAGAGGTGGAACTGAAAATGTTGCCGGCATAATTGGACTGGCTGAGGCAGCAAAATTAAAATATGAATTAATCAATGAATCATTTGAATATGTTAAAAAACTTAAAGACAGAATGATTGAAGGAATTTTTAATTTAGATAAAGAAAATATTTTTATAAATGCATGTGAAGATTCACTTCCATATATTTTAAGTATTACATTAAATTCAGAAAAATATAATAATGATTCAGAATCATTAATAATGTTTTTAGATTTAAATGGAGTTGCTGCATCTAGTGGATCTGCATGTACAAGTGGAACAATTAAAGCTTCTCATGTTATGAAAGCAACTGGTTATAGCGAAAAAGATGCTGTTGGAACAATTCGGTTTTCATTTAGTATTGAAAATAAAGTAGAAGATATTGATTACACACTCGAAGTCCTTTCAAAACTCTTAAAAAAATTTCAAAAATAAATTGAAAATTCCTCTAATTTTGAGTAACTAAATTTAGGTGAAGTCATGGAAAACGAAAGCAAAAAAAATTTAGTTGATGAATCAAAATATTCAATGGACACACAATTAATTTATGGTAAAGCATTTTCTGATAAATGGGATTATGCACATCATGTAACTGCTCCAATTTCATCATCAACAACATTCAGATTAGATTCCGTTGAAAGAGGTGCGCAAGGTTTTATCCAGTTTGCTAATTCTGAAATTGATGAAAAAGCTCCGATATTTATTTATGATAGACTTGGAGAGCCAAACAAAGATATGCTTGAAGAAAATTTAGCACATATTGAAAAAGGGGAAATGGCTGTAAGTTTTGCTTCGGGAATGGGAGCGATTTCAACTATACTTGGTGTATTAACAAAATCAGGTGATGAAATTATTGCTCATCATACTTTATATGGTTGTACTTTTTCTTTAATGACTAATTGGTATCCGCGTTATAATATTAAAGTCAATCAAGTTGATTTAACAGACATTAATAACATTTATAAAGTATTAAATGAAAATACAAAAGTTATCTATTTTGAATCTCCGGCTAATCCAAATTTAAGCATAATTGATTTGAAAGCTGTTGTAGATGTAGTAAAAGAAATAAACAAAACCAGAGATGAAAAAAATAAAATCTATACAGTTGTTGATAATACATTTGCAACACCATTTTGTCAAAGACCAATTGAATATGGAATTGACTTTGTTGTACATTCGTTAACAAAAGGTATTGGTGGCTTTGGAACAGATATGGGCGGAGCAATTATAGGTCCAAAAAAATTTAGAGATATGATTTTACTTTATAGAAAAGATTTTGGAGCTGTACTAAATACAAAAAGTGCATGGGCAATTTTAACTTATGGATTACCAACATTAGGATTAAGACAAAGACATCAAATCAATTCTGCATTGAAAATAGCAGAATTTCTTAATCAACACCCTAAAGTTGAAGTTGTAAACTATCCCGGATTACCTAACTTTAAATTTTATGAAGTAGCAAAAAAACAAATGAAAGATTTTAATGGAAATTTTGCTCCGGGCAGTTTATTATTTTTTGTATTGAAAGGAAAAAGTGCAGAAGACAGCAAAGAAAATGGACGCAAGTTTATGAATTATATTGCTGATTATGCATATACAATGACATTAGCTGTTTCACTTGGACATACAAGAACATTAATTGAACATCCGGCTTCAATGACTCATTCAGCAATTCCAGCAGATAAATTAATTGAACATGGTATTGATCCTGGTGGTGTTCGCTTGGCTATTGGTCTTGAAAATACTGATGATATTTTAATGGATTTAGAAAACGCATTAAAACAAATATAAATTCTCATTCAGGTTTTTGTGGAAATTTTACGAGCAAAAATTTTTCAAAATTATCCAGAAGTAATTTTTGGGTTTAGTACCAAAATAGGCTTGAATAGAAAAGAGCCATTCTATTTTAATTTATCTTTATCTGTTGGTGATGATAGAAATATTGTTAAAGAAAATAGAATGGCTTTTGCAAAAGAATTAGGTTTAGACATTTCACAAATTGCATTTCAAAAACAAATTCATTCTGATATTATTTCAAGTGTTGAAAATGCAGGTGTTATTGGTGAATCCGATGCTATGATAACAACAAAAAAAAATTTAGGATTAGCAATTTCATCAGCGGATTGCACTCCAATTTTTATTTATGATAAAAATAATTCTATAATTGCCGCTGTTCATTCTGGTTGGCGTGGTACCGAACAAAAAATATTATTCAAAACAATTGATAAACTAATTAAAGAATTTAATTCAGAACCAAAAAATTTAATTATATATATAGGACCTTCAATTCATCAAAAAAATTATGAAGTTGGTGAAGAGGTTGCAATCAAATTTGAATCGAAATATTTATTAAAAATTGATAATAAAATTTATTTAAATGTTTTAAGAGCAAATGTTGATCAAATAAAGAAATTTGAAATTCCAGATGAACAAATTGAAATTTCTCCTTTATGTTCTTTTGAAGAAAAAAATTTGCTTCATTCATATCGGAGAGATGGAATAAAATCCGGACGCTCACTTGGAATAATTGCTATTAAAGGTTGAAATGAAAAATGAAACATTAAAAATTGTTTTGGGTTATATTCTTATTTGTCTTATTTGGGGTTCAACCTGGCTTGCTATACGTTTAGGATTAGATTCATTTACTCCAATTCTTTCAGCAGGAATTAGATTTTCACTTGCAGCAATTTTTGTTTTTATTATAATGAAATTGAATAAAATTAAACTGCAAACTGAATCTCTTTCTATTAAAGTTTATTTAATAATAGGATTTTTCTCTTTTCTGATTCCATTTGGTTTAGTTTATTGGGCAGAACAATTCATTCCTTCGGGGTTAGCTTCAATATTATTTTCAGTAATGCCTTTTTTCGTAATTCTTTTTTCATACTTTTTTTTGAAGGAAGAAATTATTAGTGTTTATCAGATATTAGGAGTTGTGTTTGGTTTTATTGGCGTTACCATAATTTTTTCTGAAAAACTAAAAATAAATATTAGCAATGATTTCTTTGGAATGTTAGCTGTTTTATTAAGTTCAGTAATGCAAGCCGGAATTTCAATTGTGTTAAAAAAATATGCTAAACACATTCATCCGCTTTCTATGAATTTAATTCCACTAACAATTGCAGGAATTTTAATGTTATTGTCCGGATTGTTATTCGAAAATCTTTCAAATATAAAATTTGATTTAAATGGTATTGGTTCAGTTTTATATTTAGCTTTATTTGGTACTGTAATTACTTTTTCAACTTATTATTGGTTATTAAAAAAAATAAATTTGCTGTTCTTGTCACTTTCAACATTTATTACACCAATAATTGCCGTAATTTTAGGTTGGTTAATTTTAGATGAAAAATTTTCAATTCAAGCATTAGTTGGAAGTATATTAGTGCTTATAGGAATATTATTTGCTAATTTTACAAATGTAAAAGATTATTTAAAAACTAAATTTAGTTAGTATGATAAATATTATAAGAATTAAGAACGCAGTTTTTTATGCTTATCATGGTGCTTTGCAAGAAGAACAATCAATCGGTGGTAAGTTTGAAGTTGATATAGATATTTATACAGATTTTTCACAGGCAGCAAAAGATGATTCCTTAAAAGAAACTATTGATTATGACAAAGTTTATAAATTTGCATCAAAAATTGTTCATGCAAAAAAATATAAATTGATAGAAACATTGGCTACAGTTTTAGCTGATGAAATATTAAATGAATATAAATCAATTTATAAAATTGCTGTAAGAGTTCGTAAACATTCTGTGCCGGTTGGTGGTGTTTTAGATTCAGTAGAAGCAGAGGTAATAAAAGAAAATGGTAAATAATATTTTTCTTAGTTTAGGGTCTAACATTGGAGACAGATTACATTATCTAAAATTTGCTGTTGAAAAAATTAATGATAATAGTTTGTGTAATGTTTTAAAGTCTTCTTCTGTTTACGAAACAAAACCAATGGGAAATATAAATCAGGAAAATTATTACAATGCAGTTATTGAAGTTGAAACTGCATTAGGTTTTTTTGATTTATATCATTTAATAAAATCAATTGAAAGAAAAGCCGGAAGAGTTGAGACAAACGAAAAGTGGGCTTCACGTGAACTTGATATTGATATTATTTTCTATAACCAATTAATTTATGATGGAGAAAATTTAAAAGTTCCGCACAAAGATTACTCTGAAAGAGATTTTGTTGTTATACCTTTGCTTGAAATTTGTGGTGAATTTAAAAATCCTGTTACAAAAAAGAAACTAATTGAAATAGATTACATTTTTAATGAAAAATATATTCTAAATAAAATTTGTAATTCATTATTGTGAGTAAAAATGAGTGAATTAAAATACATAGCAATTGAAGGAGTAATTGGTGCAGGAAAATCTTCACTTGCTAGTTTACTGGCTGAAAAGTTAAATGCAAATATTATACTTGAAGAGTTTGAAGAAAATCCCTTCTTACAAAAATTTTATGATGATAGAAATCGTTATGCTTTTCAAACTCAAATGTTTTTTTTGATTAATAGATACAAACAACAACAACAATTGATTCAGCAGGATTTATTTTCATCTATTACTGTTTCGGATTACATCTTCGACAAAGATAAAATTTTTGCTTATCTAAATTTGAGTAAAGAAGAACTAAAATTATACGAATCAATTTTCCCATTACTTGAAAGAGATATTCCCAAACCAGATTTAGTAATTTTTTTACAATCAAGTATTGATAGATTAATATTGAATATTAAAAAACGTGGAAGATCGTTTGAGAAAAATTTAACAAGACAATATTTAGTGGAACTTTCTGAAGCTTATAATAATTATTTCTTTAAATATAGCAGAACTCCTCTTTTGATTGTTAATACAAGTGATATCGATTTTGTTAATAATGAAAATGATTTTAATGAACTATACGAACATATTTTTAGAGAAGACAGAGGATTTATAGAATATTTCAATCCAAAAGCAAGAGGTTAAATTGAGTTTAATAAGATTTATAATTTGGTCTGTTATTTTTTATTTTGTCTTTAAAGTAATTAAAATATTTTCAAAAGCATTTCAACTTCAAAAAATAGATGAGAATAAAAAAGAAAATATTTTTTACCATGAACCTAAAACTAAAATTAATGAAAAAGATATTATTGAAGCAGATTATGAAGAAATAATCCCACCAAAACAAAATAACGAATAATGTTACTACGAAAAATATTTAGAAAAATTAATTCAGCTATTCTTAATAGTTTTTTATCTGCTGAAGAAAAAAATCCGAATTCGTTTAACATTGAAAAAGCAAACAATATTTTAATAATCAGACAACACAATCAATTCGGAGATATGCTTGCAAGTGTATCTTTGTTTAAAGCATTGAAAGAAAAATACCCTGAATGTAAAATTACTTTATTGGCAAGTCCTGAAAATTTTTATGCAGTAGAAAAAAATAATTTAATTAATGAATTATTTGTGTTCGATAAAAAAAAATTATTTTCATTAAAATATATCAAACTACTTTGGAAGCTACTTAAAAAAGAATATGATTTATCGATAGTTCCTGTCACGGTTGCAATTTCAAATACCAGTTGCATATTATGTGCATTATCAAATTCAAAAAACAAAATTGGTCCAAGTTCATTAAACAAAAAAGATAATTCATTAAAACAACTTTTTAACTACAGAATAAAATTAGATTGGAGTAAATACATCGATGCACACGTTTCAGATTTTATTTTAGATATTGTTAGACCTTTTAATATTACAACAAAAGATTACACATCAACAATTAATTATGATGAAGATGATATAAAATTTGCAAACGATTTTATTAAAAAAGTAAAATCAAAGAATGAAAATTTACTTTTTGGATTTCATGTTGGAGCTGCTAAACCCCAAAACAGATGGTCACTTGTTAAATATGTTGAATTAATTAACACACTAAAAAATTTATACGGTTTCGATTTTTATTTTACTGGTAGCAATTCCGATAAAGAACAAATTGATTACATGAAAAAATATTTTCCAAATGCAGGGTACTTTTTAAATAATAAAATATCACAGGTTGCTGCTTTAATTTCATTATCAGATTTATTTATTACAAATGATACAGGCGTGATGCATGTTGCTGGCACAACTGATGTAAGACAAATATCATTATTTGGTCCAACAAATCCATTCAATTGGGCTCCACTCGGTAAGGATAAATATTTCATTCGAAAATCTGAATTAATTGATGATATTCAAGTTGATGATGTTATTCATCTTGTTAAAATTATTTTTAACAAATAAATATGAATGTAGCTATTATAGATATCGGAACAAATTCATTTCATTTAATAATTGCAACTATTTATAAAAATAATTATAAGATAATTCATCAGGTAAGAGAAGTATTTCATTTAAGAAAAAATAGTGAATCAAAGAGTTACACTATTGATAATGAAAAAATTATAGAAGGAATAGATTTATTAATTAATTTTAAAGACATTTCGAAAAATTATAATGCTAAAATTTTTGCATTTGGAACAAGTGTATTAAGAGATGCGATTAATAAAGATGATTTTATAAATCAAGTTAAATCAAAATGTGATATTGAAATATATGTTTTAACTGGTGAAGAAGAAGCTGAATTAATTACTCATGGAATTAATTATCATTATGATGTTGAAAATAAAAATTTAATGATTTTTGATTTGGGTGGAGGAAGTACTGAATTTGTTCACTTAAACAAAAATGAAATTTATTTTAAGAAAAGTTTTAACATAGGCGCTGTACGGCAAACACAAAAATGGTTTTCAAATTATGTTTTTACTTCGGAAAATATTGTGAATTGTATTAAAGACATTGAAAACGAAATTAAAGAATTAAATACTGATGTCGAATTAGTTTATGGAATTGGAGGAACAATTACTGCATTAACCTGGCTGATTGAGAAAAATATTTATAATCGTGAACATAACTTTAAAGTAATTCCAAACTATTTAATAAATAAAAATGATTTTATTTTTGTAAAAGAATTAATTATCAATTCTGCAATTAATAATAACTTGAATGAAAAAATTGGAATTGATGATAATCGACTAAAAATTATAGTAGCCGGAACTTTAATTGTTGATTATATTTTTAATAAATTTAATTGTGAATCAATAATTGCAGCTGGAATATCAATTAGAGAATCATTTTTAATAAAAAACTTTTTAGCTTAATAATATGTCTTCTTAATTGCTAATTATACAAATGAAAAAATTTTTATACATACCATTGATTTTCATACTCGCCGCATTTCTATATTTAATTGAAGAAGATAATACAATTACTTCACAAAAATTTTCTTCTGAAAAATTTTATGAAAATGGATTATTAATAAAAGAAAAAAATAATTATCTACAGATAGCCAATTATGATTTTGAAGTTGACTTCATTGAATCAGAAAGAAAAATATTTGTTAAAGAAAAATTATTATGGAATAATTTAACCTCACATAAAACAAATGAATTACACTTTCATTTATATGCGAATGCATATAAAAGTAATAATACATTATTTGCTAAAGTATATTATTTGAAACCAGAAAACAAAACTGAAGTAGAAATAAAAAAAATATTAGTTGATGGAAAAGAAAAGAATTTAATTTATTTTCAACCGGATATTTATAATCCAAATGATAGCACTGTTGCTAAAATTATTTTAGATAGAAATGTTAATCCAAATGAATCAATTGAAATTTATTTTGAATATGAATTGAAAATTCCAATAAGCGTAAAAAGATTTGGTGCTGCACGCGGAAGAAATTTTTTCTTCATTTCGCAATGGTTTCCCAAAATTGGTGTTTTTGAAAATGGGAAATGGATTTGTAGTCAGTATCATCCATATTTAAATTTTTATTCAGACTTCGGTAATTACAGTGCTAAAATAAAAGTCCCTAAAAATTTTGTTGTTGCTTCAACCGGAGTAACAAAAGAAGAAAAAACTGAAGGAAATTCAAAACATTATTTTATTACTCAAAATGGTGTTCACGATTTTGCTTGGTTAACAACAGATGAAATTATAAAACGTGAAGAAACATATTCAAGAAAAGATGGTTCACAAATTCAAATACTTGCCTATCTTCAACCGGAAAGAGAAAGATATTTTGAAAGATATTTTAATGCTGTAAAAAATTCTTTAACATTTTTTGAAGAGAACATCGGTGAATATCCATATCAAACTGTTTCGTTGATTGATGTTCCTCGAACTTCAGCATCAGGTGGAATGGAATACCCAACTTTATTTACTGTTAGTGCAGAATTATTTGCTCGTAAAAATACAGGACAACCGGAATATTTAACTGTACATGAATTTTCGCATCAATATTTTTATGGATTATTAGCTAACAATGAAGTATATGAAGCTTGGCTTGATGAAGGATTTACTTCTTACATTGCTACTAAAATAATGTTTGAATATTATCAACCAATTTTAGAAAATTTTAAAGTAGCTCAATTTGTCCCAATATTTGGAATAAATTTCCTTTCATATCGTGATATTCCAATAATTTATACGCTTACTGATGCAGTGATTCCGGAAGGAGCGAGAGCAATTACAAACTATTATAAAAATATAAATCTTGGAACAATTGCTGATACTTCATATAAATCACCAACTCGTTTAAGTTATGTTGTTAATTCTTACAATAAACCAGAACTAGTTTTGTTAACACTTGAAAGATATTTAGGTAAAGAAAAAATGTTCATGATATTGAAAAAATATTTTGAAGATTACAAATTCAAACATCCCAAAGCTGATGATTTCTTTAATGTTGTTCAGCAATATTCACGTGAAGATATGAATTGGTTCTTTGACGAATTTATTAAATCATCTAAAACTTTTGATTATCGAGTTACACACTTAAAAAAAATATCTAATACTGAATACGAAGTTTTGGTTGAAAGACTTGGTGATGGGATATTTAAAACCGATGTATCTTTAATTACAGATAAAAATGTTTTAACTAAAAAATGGGATGGCAAAGAGAAGTGGAAAATTTTCACTTTCAACACTTTGAATAATGTTTTATCTGCCGAAGTTGATTTACATAGAAAAAATTTACTCGATATTAATGTTGCAAATAATTCTTATACAGTTGAAGAAAAATATGTTGCTTCACTTTCACTTGCAGCACGTTGGTTTTTTTGGATTCAAAATGCATTAATGATTTTAGGAAGTATCGGATGATTAATTCAGTTAAAAATGTTTTGTTAAGTGGAACCCGATCTGTTTTTCATAATGCAAAATTCTTTTTTTTAATGTGGATATTAAATGCTGCAAGTGCAATTGTACTAACTGTACCAATCTACAATTTGTTATTAATTAATTTATCACGCTCAAATATGAGTGATAGATTAACTGAACATTTCGATTACTTTTGGTTTTTACAGTTTCGTCATTTATATGAAATTCAACTAGATCAAATCCCAATTTCAATATATGCAGTAGTTGTAATTTATACTATAATTCAAACTTTTTTTCTTGCCGGATTAGTTGCAATTTTTAATACTCCATCTAAAAATCATTTAGTCGATTTTTTTTATGGCGGTGTAAAATATTTTTTTAGATTCTTTAAAGTTCTTTTTTATTCGTTAATACTTTTTGTGTTAATATTTTTTATTTATGATCAGCTTGGAAATTTAATAACTTATTTATTTATCGATTCAGAAAATGAATTACTTGAATTTATTTTAAAATCGTTAAGATACATTTTCTTAATATTTATGATTGGTTGTGTTACAATGATCTCCGATTACACAAAAATTTCTTTAGCAGTAAATGACAAATTAAATGTTCACAAAGAAATAATACCAGTACTTAAATTTATTAAGAATAATTTTTCAAAAGTGTTTACTGTATTTTTAATTGTTGCAGTTTTAGGTGCAATTGGTGTTTTAGTTTATAATATAATCGGGAAATTCATTCCAAGAATGCCAGCTTATTTTTTAATACTTTCTTTTGTACTTCAGCAATTGTTAATTATTTTTCGACTACTTATTCGAATGTTATTTTGCTCAACAGAACTAATTTTATATAAAGATTTAAACGCAGAAGAAGTTTCTGCAGAGGTGGTTCAAAACTAATGGCAATATTACCAATTACTGTTTATGGAGATAAAATATTAAGACAAAAAGCTAAACCTGTCAAATCAATTGACGATAACCTAATTGATAAGATCAGAAACATGTTTGATTCAATGAGAAATGCAAATGGTATTGGTTTGGCTGCAAATCAAATTGGTTACACCGAATCAGTTTTTGTTGTTGACCTTGAAGGTGTTGAAGGATATGAAAAATTTAAGCCAATGGTTTTTATAAATCCTGAAATAATTTTACAAAGTGATGAAACCAAAATTATTGAAGAAGGTTGTTTAAGTCTTCCACTTTTAAGAGCTGAAGTTGAAAGACCAGAAAAAATAAAAATTCGTTATCTTGATACAGATGAAAATCTTAAAGAAATTGAAGCTGATGATTTATTTGCTCGTGTAATTCTTCACGAATATGATCATCTTATCGGAAAACTCATTCCAGATCGGGTGAATGAAGAAATAAAAAAACAACTTCAACCAGAACTAGAAAAAATCAAAAAGCGAGAAATCAAAATTGATTATCCAATTACTGAATAGAACTTCAATTTATCACATCATTTAGGTTAAATATGAAAATTGTGTTTATGGGTTCTGCCGAGTTTGCAATTCCTTCGCTTGAAAAACTATTAAGTAGCAATCATGAAATTCTCTTTGTAGTTTCTGCTCCAGATAAAGAAAGAGGAAGAGGAAGAAAAGTAACATATACACCATTAAAACAATTTGCTGTTGAAAATAGATTTGAAGTTCTTACACCAATAAATTTAAAAGATGAACAATTCATTCAAAGACTTAGAACTTCAAATGCTGATCTTTTTGTTGTTGTTGCATTTAGAATTTTACCAAAAGAAGTTTTACAGATTCCTAAAAGAGGATCGATTAATCTACATGCTTCTTTATTACCAAAATATAGAGGAGCTGCACCTATTCATTGGGCTTTAATCAATGGTGAAACTGAAACTGGTGTAACTACTTTTTTTCTCGATGAAAAAGTTGATACAGGAAATATTTTACTTCAGGAAAAAATTAAAATTGAAGATGATGATAATCTCGGTTCAATTTATGAAAAATTAAAACATATTGGTGCAGATGTTTTACTAAATTCGATTAATAAAATTGAAAATGGATTTTATGAGTTAACAAAACAAGATAATTCTTTAGCAACACCTGCACCTAAAATCACAAAAGATATTTGTAAAATAGATTTAACTAAAACTTCTAAAGAAATTCATAATCTTGTGCGTGGACTTTCACCAAATCCAGCTGCTGTTTTAGAGATAAACAATAAAACGTATAAAATTATAAAAACTAAATTGACAAATTTTAATTCACAGAATTCAGAAAAAATTTTCACTACCAAAAAAGAAATTTATCTTAAAACTTCTGATGGATATCTTGAAATAATTGAACTTCAACCTGAAGGAAGAAAAATTATGACAGCCGAAGAATTTTTAAGAGGTAATTCTTTTTAAATAATTATGACACTTGAAAAATATAATAACATACTTGATGCAATTGGAAAAACACCTTTAGTTAAATTGAACAATATAACTAAGGGATTAAAAGCAAATATCTATGCAAAACTAGAATATTTAAATCCGGGAGGAAGCATTAAAGATAGAATTGCTTTGTATATGATTGAGAAAGCCGAACGCGAAAAAAAAATAAAACCTGGTGATACTATAATTGAAAATTCATCTGGTAATACAGCAATGGGTTTAGCAATTGTTTGTCGTCATAAAGGATACAAACTTAAAATTGTAATTCGTGATACTACAAGCAAAGAAAAAATAAAAATGCTTGAGGTACTTGGTGTTGATGTTATAAAAGTTGATGCATCTCTTCCTCCGGAACATCCTGAATCATATAATAATTATGCTTTAAATCTTGTGAAAGAAAATCCAGATTGGTATTATATCGATCAACATAATAATCTCGATAACAATGAAGCACATTATTTTACAACAGGACAAGAAATTTGGGAACAAACTGAAGGAAAAATTGAATATTTGATAGGAGCAATTGGCACTGGCGGAACTATAACTGGAGCTGGAAAATATTTAAAAGAAAAAAATCCAAATATTAAAATAATTGGAATTGATCCGGTTGGTTCTGTATTTTATAATTACTTCAAAGAAAAAAAATTAATTAAACCATCAAGATATTTAATTGAAGGAATGGGGGATGAGTTTTTAATTAAAACAGCTCAATTAGAATTACTTGATGATATGTATCAGGTTGAAGATAAAAAAGCATTTGGGTGGACAAAAAAATTAGCTTTTGAAGAAGGTATATTAGTAGGTGGATCAAGTGGTGCAAATATTTGGGGAGCTGTTAAACTTGCAAAAGAAATTGATTGTGAAGCAAACATTGTTACAATTTTATGTGATAGTGGTTATAAATATTTTTCTACAATTTATAATGATGATTGGCTTGTTAAAAATAATTTTATATAAATGTTCTTTGATATTTAATTTTAATGAAGAAATGATTTCTCTCCGACTGAGATGGATAAAACTCGTTTTGCTAATGTTCGAAATGACAAAGAAAAAATTAAATTGTCATGTCGAACGAAGAGAGACATCTTTAAGATTTCTCAGTCACTTCGTTCCTTCGAAATGACATGCATAGTTACATTATAATTCTTCGACGAGCTCAGGATGAAAGTAAATGAATTTTCACACAAGCTTTTTAGTGAAATTAAAAAGAGAAATAAAAAAATAAAAAAGGTTTTAGCCATATATTAAACTGTAAAAATTTTAATTTCTCTTTTTCAAAATGATAAGAAAAGTTAGTTTCTATTTCGGACGAAGAGAGACATCTATTAAATCAAATAAAAATTAAATGTGGCTAAAGCCAATTAGTTTTGTAAACTTGATTTTTCAGTTGGTTGAAACCAACTGTAATAAGAATTAATTGAAGTTCACTTTAGTGAAGTTTAATTAAAAGAAAAATAAAATAAGCTTTAGCATCATAGGCAATAAGATTTCTCAGTCACTTCGTTTCTTCGAAATGACAAAGAGGCATTAAAATGTCATGTCGAATCCGCCTCTGGCGGAAAGACATCTTAATTACTAAAAAAAATAGAAGTTCATTTTAGAGATTGTGTGAAAATTTTTTTTGTCATCCTGAGCTCGTCGAAGGATGACTATTATGTGATTTTTTA
>JAOADJ010000032.1 GCA_026417375.1 Melioribacteraceae bacterium
CTTTAACACCAGTTTCATGAATAAATTTATCAATTATTTCTTTGGGAAATCCATTTGGAAAAACAGGAAATTCTTTAGTAGTAATAATTCCACCAAGTTCCCAATGCCCGGTTGTTGAATCTTTACCAACTGATTGTTCAATCATTTTGCCATAAGAAGCTTTTGGTTCCTCAACAAAATTTAAACCTTTGATTGGAATTATATTACCTAAACCAAATTTTTCTAAATTGTGTAAATATAAACCATCGACTTTCAAAGCCATGTTGGCAAGTGTATTGGTACCTTTATCATTATATTTTTCAGCATCAGGAAGTTCTCCAACACCAACACCATCGAGTACAATAACTATGAAATTGTTCACTTAGATTTCCTTTAATTTATACCGCTTACAGAATTTCCCCCTTTTTCAATTGCTTTTCTTAAAGCAACATCTGCATTATTAATAATTTCGATTGCATCATCTTTCCCGGTTGTAGAAGCAACACCAATTGAAACTGTAAAATTCTTTTGATTGATTGGGACAGCAATATTTTTCTTTGCAATTCTTGCTCTTAATCTTTGTGCCCAATTTAAAACTTCTTTTGGAGAAGTGTTAAAGAAATAAACAGCAAAAACTTTTTCGCTTAATCTTCCAAAAATGTTTAATGGGGTTAATTCTTCTTTTATCATTGAAACAATTGCTTTAAGAATTATTGGGAATGGATTTTCTTCAAACAATGATTCTTGTTCAAGTAGATCATCAATTCTAATCAAAGCAATAGCACCGTGTAATCTTAGTTCGTTGCTTTTAAATAATTCAATATTAATTCTTTCAATAAACGTATCATATAGTAGAGCACCGGTTTCAATATCATTAATAATAAATTTTCTTAATAAATTTATAATTGAATATGAATGTAAAATAAAAGCAAAAATTTTTGTTGCATTTCTTACAAAGATAACATCGTTATTTGTGTATACATTTTTCTTTAAACTTTCAAAACAAAGCACTGCATGGATTTGTTTATCATAAACAAGCGGTATTACAAGAAATGAACCATCGAAACTAACATCTTCATTTTTTGAAAAGCGAGGAGAAATATTTTCTAACGAAGTATCATCAATTTTAACAGGTATTCCACTAGTAATTGATTTACCAACAATTGTATTATTAATTTCAATTTCTAAGTTCATTCCAACATATTTCAAAGAAGTTTTATTGACAATCTTTGAAGTAACAAATTTTTTATTTTGAGGATTATATGTAATTAATGTAAATACGTCCCAATTAATTAATCCTGTAACAGCATTTTCAATAGCATTGTATAAATCATTTTCATTTTCAAATTTTTTATCGAATGAAAAAATTTCTGTTAATATTTTTAACCTTTGTTCGGCTTGCGATTCAGCGAATTTTTCTTCGAATAAATTTATTATGATTGAAATAACTCTGATAATTTTTCCCAACGAATAAACTTGTTCAATGCCAAATGCATCTGGCACTTTTGAATCGAGCATTAAAACACCCATCAAAGTTTTTTCATAATAAAATGGTACACCAACAAAACTTTTTATTCCCTGAGGTTGATGATAATATTTAATCAAATCTTGCTCAACAATTGGTGAAATGTCGGAAAGAATTTCAGGTTCTTCTTGCAAAATAATTTTACCAATTATATCATCTTCTAAATCAAATTTTTGTTTTGAAATTTGATTTGAACTAGAGACAAATCTTTCGAGTGTTAATCTTTTCTTTTTATTATTATACCAAAAAAAAGCAGCTGTATGAGCCATGTATGCTTCTTTAACAACACTTAAAATTTTTTCTAAAACAAAACCAAATTGTTCATCCTGATTAACATCAGATGGTAAATTTTCATTAGCAATGTTATCATAATTTTGTTTTAAATCAGCTGGCTTTAATAAATCTTTTCCCCTGTTTGCAACATGTGCTCTTAAATCTTCTGCTGTTAGTATTTCAATTTCTTTATTTGAAAGAATTTTAATTTCTTCACCATCATCAGGTTCTATTTTAGCATTATTAATTGATAATTGTTGATTTGGATTATAAATAATTTCATTTAAAGTAGTATCAACTTTGTTTGTATCTCTTAAAAAAATTATAAACCCGGCATAAATAATTAAAATTATTGCTGAAATAACTCTTAATATAACATCGTCAGTTAAAAATGGAATAACTAATAAAATTGGAATTAACGAAAATATTAAAAGACGTTTTTTGTATTTATCATCTAAGCCCATTAAAATTAATTCAATTTAGTAAATGATTTTTTTTTGAAGTCAATAATAAGAAAGTTTGGATAAAATTTCATAAGAAGAGTTTTGAGATTAAATTAAAAATTTCTTTTTTACCAAAACCATTTAATGCTGAAAAAAGAAACAAATTTTCATTGACAATTAATTCTGGAAAAAATTCAATTGTACGTTTGATGCTTTCACTTTTTTCTTTTTGATTTAGTTTATCAACTTTGTTAAGTATTACAAAATAAGGTATTTCTTTTTGTCTGATGAACTGATTTAATTCAATATCACTTTCCTGTGGTGAATGCCGTGAATCTATAATATGAAATGCTACTTTAATTGAATTGTAATTTGAAAGTAATGCTAAAATTAATTTATTCCATTCATCTCTTTCTTTTCTGGAAACTTTAGCAAAACCAAAACCAGGTAAATCAACTATGAAAAATTTATTTTCAACTTTGTAAAAATTTAATGATCTGGTTTTACCAGGTGTTGAACTGGTTTTAGCAATTTTTGTATTAAAAATAGAATTAATGAAAGATGATTTTCCTACATTAGATCTTCCACACAAAATTAATTGATGTAAGTTTTCTTTAGGAAAATCATTTTTTGTGAAAACTGGTTTTAAAAATTCTATTTTTTTCATTTATAATCATCAATGATGATTTAATAACAAAAAAAAAGAGTAACCGAAAATCGATTACTCTTTTTATTAATAATTATTAATTACTAAGCTTCTTGTTCTTTCTTAGTAGATTTTCTTGGTTTTTTTTCTTTTGGCTGTTCAGCTTCTTCTTTTACTTTTTTAGTTCTTGGTTTAGAAGCTTTCTTTTCTTTTTTTTCTTCTTTTACTTCAGATTTTTTTTCTTCAGTTGGCTTTGTTTCTTCTTTTTTAGATTTTGATTCTTTTGGTTTTACAATACCACTATAATCAACTAATTCAATAATTGCCATTTCAGCAGCGTCACCTTTTCTTTGTCCTAATTTTACAACTCTTGTATAACCACCTGGTCTTTCACCAACTTTAGGGGCAATTTCATCAAAAAGTTCTTTTACAACAGCACGATCTTTAATATCAGCATTAACAACTCTGCGTGCATGAACTGTATTTTCTTTTGCGCGAGTAATAATTGGTTCAACAAAAGTTCTTAACTCTTTTGCTTTAGCAACAGTTGTTTTAATTTTTTTATGCTTTAAAAGAGATGTTGCTAATGATCTTAACAAAGCTAAACGATGACTCGCTGTTCTTTTTAATTTTCTACCTTTTACTCTATGTCTCATTCTTCAACCTTCTAGAATAACTATTTATTTTGATTTTCTGGATTATCTTTTAAATATTTATCTACGTTCATTCCAAACTCTAAACCTAAGTTTTCAACAAGTTCAGTTAATTCTGCTAAAGATTTTCTACCAAAATTTCTGAACTTAAGCATTTCACTTTCATCTTTACTAACAAGTTCACCTAATGTTTTAATGTTTGCTGCTTTCAAACAGTTATGAGAGCGAACACTTAATTCTAAATCATCAATACTTGTCATTAATATTTTTTTGATTCTTTCTGTTTCAGCATCTTTAACAACTTCAACTTTTTCTTCTTCAGGTTCTGTATTAAAGTTGATAAACAATGAAACATGATCTCTTAAAATTTTAGCTGAATTTGATAAAGCATCAGCTGGAGTAATAGAACCATCAGTTGTAACTTCAAGAGTTAATTTTTCATAATCATTTCTTTCACCAATACGAACGTTTTCAATATCATAACGAACATTTACAATAGGTGTAAAAATTGAATCAATAGGAATAGTACCAATTGACATATCATTTAATTTATGTTCATTAGCTGGAACGTAACCTTTACCAACTCCAAATTTCAATTCCATAACAAGTTTTGCATTATCATTTAATCTTGCAATAAGTAATTCAGGATTAAGAATTTCAACATCTGGAGATGCTTTTTGAATATCTGCAGCAGTAAAAGTTTTAGAACCAGAAATTGTAATTTCACATTCAGCACTTTTTTTATCAATTAATCTTAATCTTACTTTTTTAAGATTCAATATTAACTCTGTAACATCTTCAACAACACCGGAGATTGTTGAGAACTCATGTAAAACACCGTCAATCTTAACAGCAGTAATAGCTGCTCCAGTAAGTGATGAAAGTAATACTCTTCTTATTGAATTTCCGAGAGTAACTCCATAACCTCTTTCTAGCGGTTGTATAAAAAATCTTCCAAATTTTTCGTTGCTAGAAGATTCATCAATCTGAATTCCTTCTGGCATCTTAATGAATGGATAGCTCATTTAGTATCCTCTTTATAATTAAATTTTCTACTTAGAATATAATTCAACAATTAATTGTTCATTTGCATTCAATGGAATTTCTTCTCTTTCTGGAATTTGTAAAAATGTTCCAGTTAAAGAAGCTTTATCAACAGATAACCAAGAGTAAATATTATCTTTTGTTCTTCTCAAAGAATCATGAATTGCATCTAATTTTTTACTTTTTTCACGAACAGCAATTACATCACCAGCATTCAAAAGATAAGAAGGTATATCAACTAATTTATTGTTAACAGTAAAATGGCGGTGAAGAATTAATTGTCTTGCAGCTTTTCTTGAAGGTGCAAATCCTAAACGATAAACAACGTTATCTAATCTTCTTTCTAATAATTTTATTAAATTACCACCAGTAACACCTTTTTGACGATTTGCTTTTTCAAAATAATTCTCAAACTGAGTTTCGAGCAAACCATAAATTCTTTTCACTTTTTGTTTTTCTCTTAACTGAACTCCATATTCAGAAAATTTTGCACGACGTGAAAGTCCATGTTGACCAGGTGCATAATTTCTTTTTTCTAATGGACATTTTTCAGAAAAACATTTACTACCTTTAAGAAAAAGTTTTTGTTTTTCTCTTCTGCATAATTTACAACTTGAACCAGTGTATCTTGCCATCTAAAATTTCTCCTATTAAACTCTTCTACGTTTTGGTGGTCTGCATCCATTATGAGGAATTGGTGTTGTATCTTTAATAGATAAAATTTCCAATCCTGCAGTGTTTAATGCTCTTATAGCAGCTTCTCTACCAGCTCCTGGACCTTTAACAAAAACATCAACTTTTCTTAATCCAAGATCATATGCTTCTTTAGCTGCAGCTTCAGCAGTTACTTGAGATGCAAAAGGTGTATTTTTTCTTGAACCTTTGAAACCATTTTTACCAGCTGAAGACCATGAAATTGTGTTACCATAAATATCTGTTATCGTAACAATCACGTTATTAAATGATGCTTTTATATGTGCAACTCCAACAGCATCAACGTGAACTTTCTTTCTTGTCTTTTTAACAACTTTAGCCAATTTAACTCCTCAATAAAATTAATTATTACTTCTTAGCTGCAACTTTCTTTTTGCCAGCTACTGTTTTACGTTTACCTTTACGAGTACGTGAATTTGTTCTTGTTCTTTGACCACGAACAGGCAATCCTCTTCTGTGTCTTATTCCACGATAAGTTCCAATATCCATTAACCTTTTAATATTTTGTTGAATTTCACTTCTCAAAGCTCCTTCAACTTTATAATCGTTGGTCATTATTGAACGGATTTTTGCTAACTCTTCTTCACTAAGCTCGGATATTTTTTTATTAGGATTAACATCTGCTTTTTTCAAAATATCCATTGCACTGCTTACACCTATACCAAAAATGTAGGTTAAACCGATATAAGCTTTTTTATTTTTTGGTAGATCGATACCTGCTAAACGAGCCAATCTATAACCTCCTGATTTTAACCTTGTCTTTGTTTATGTTTTGGATTTTTGCAGATTACTCTAACAACACCTTTTCTTCTAATAATCTTGCAATGTTCACACATTTTTTTAACTGAAGCTCTAACCTTCATTATAAAACTCCATTATTTGTATCTGTAAGTAATTCTTCCTTTATTCAAATCATATGGTGATAATTCAATTGCAACTTTATCACCTACTAAAATTTTTATGAAATGCATTCTCATTTTTCCAGAAATATGAGCTAATATTTCGTGACCATTTTCCAAACGAACTTTGAAAGTTGCATTTGGTAATGTTTCTGTAATAACTCCATCTACTTTTATTGGTCCCTGTTTAGCCATTTAATTTATCGTTAATATTTCTGGTTTACCATCAATTATTGCAATTGTATGTTCAAAATGTGCAGAAGGTTTTCCATCTGCTGTTAAAATTGTCCAACCATCTTCGGCTACTATTACTTTATAGGTTCCTAAATTAATCATCGGCTCAATTGCTATTGTCATTCCACTTTTTATTATTGCACCACTATTCTTCTTACCGAAATTTGGAATTTGTGGTTCTTCGTGTAAATACTTTCCTACTCCATGCCCTGTTAAATCTCTTACTATTCCAAAACCAAATTTATCTACATATGATTGTACTGCATTTGAAATATCACCAATTCTATTTTTTTCAACTGCTTGTTCAATTGCTAAATACAATGATTTTTCAGTTACTTCCATTAATTGTTTTTTTTCATTAGAAATTTCACCAATGGCAATTGTTAAAGCAGCATCTCCATAATAACCATTTTTTTCAACACCAACATCAATAGAAAGTATTTCACCATCTTTAAGAATTCTGTTGCTCGGAATACCGTGAACAACCTCATCATCAATTGAAGAACAAATAGAACCGGGAAAATCGATTGAACCAGCCTGTGAATAACCTTTGAATGCCGGTCTTGCATTATTACTTCTAATGTAATCTTCAGCAATCTTATCCAGTTCTAACGTCGTTACACCAGCTTTAGCATAACGCTTCAGTAATTGTAAAGTTTCAGCAACAATTTTACAGCTTTCGCGAATTAAATCAATTTCGCGTTTGCTTTTTATTAAAATCAAATCTTACTTATCCTCTTCTACCTTTAATTTTACCTGATTTCATAAATCCATCATAATGTCTCATCAATAAATGAGATTCAATTTGTTGAAGAGTATCTAAAGCAACACCTACAACAATCAATAAACTTGTACCACCAAAGAATGATGCAAAACTTGATGACACACCTAAATATCTAACAAATACAGGTAAAATTGCGATTATTGCTAAGAAAATAGAACCTGGTAGAGTTATTTTAGTTAAAATATTATCAATAAAATCAGCAGTTTGTTTACCTGGTCTTATTCCCGGAATAAAACCACCTTGTTTTTTCATATTGTCAGATACATCCTGTGGATTGAATGCAATAGCTGTATAAAAATATGTAAAGAAAATAATCAATAAAGCTTCAGCTAATGTATAAAATAAGGATCCATAAGAAATGTATCTGTTTACTTCAGATAAAAATTCATTATTAGGGAAGAAAGAAAGTAATGTAGTTGGAATAAATACAATTGATTGAGCAAATATGATAGGCATAACACCAGCTGTATTTACTCTTAAAGGAATATATTGAGTTACACCACCATAAACTTTTCTTCCAACAACTCTTTTAGCATATTGAACAGGAATTCTTCTTGTACCTTGAGTTACAAAAATTACACCTGCAATTATTAAAACCATTAATGAAATAATAACAATTTCAATAATGATGTTTCTGTTACCTGCTGCAATTAATTGATATTCATCTAACAATGCAAATGGGAATCTATCAATAATACCAATAAAAATGATTAATGAAATACCATTACCAATTCCTTTATCAGTTATTTGTTCACCCATCCACATTAAAAACATTGTACCTGATGTTAGAATAATAATTGTAGATAAAATCCATGCAAAACCACGAACAGCTTCAGGAACTACTGGCATTCCATTATTATTCATATGTAAAAGAATAGAAGTTGTTCCCCAAGCCTGGAATGAAGCAATTAATACAGTTCCATATCTTGTTATTTGGTTTATTTTCTTTCTTCCATCTTCCCCTTCTTTCTGAAGTTTTTGCAAATAAGGAACAACAGCTCCGGCAATTTGCAAAACGATTGAAGAAGAAATGTAAGGCATAATACCTAAAGCAAAGATAGCAGCATTTTTAAATGCACCACCTACAAACAAATCATAAAATCCAAATAAACTATTTGAAGAAGTATTCTTTGTTGCTTCGTTAAGAAGAACAGTATCAATACCAGGTAAAGTAATGTGAGAACCAATTCTCACGATAATGAGCAGAGCGATAGTATAAAGAATTCGCTGTCTTAGCTCATGAATCTTAAATATGTTTCGGAAAGTTTCTCTTAGAGTCGCCATTAAAGTTTAATCTCTTTAGTTGTTCCGCCAACAGCTTCAATTTTTTGTTTTGCAGAAGCACTGAATTTATGAGCTTCTACATTTAATTTAGCTTTTAATTCACCATTACCTAAAATTTTGAATGGTGCATTAGCTTTTGAAATAATTCCATTTTTGTAGAGAGAGACAGCATTTATAACGCCATCTTCAACTTTTTTATCATCAATTAATTTTTGAAGATTTCCGACATTAACAACTTGGTATTCAATTCTGAAAGGAGATTTGAAACCACGTTTAGGAACTCTTCTTTGAAGTGGCATTTGACCACCTTCGAACCAAATTTTATATTTAGCACCAGATCTTGAACGTTGACCATTTTCACCACGGGTAGCAGTTCCGCCATGACCAGAACCTTCACCACGTCCAATTCTTTTTACTTTTTTATTTGAACCTTTAGCTGGTTTTAAATTACTTAGAATATCCATTTAGTCCTCTTTTACGCTTCTATTTCTTCTACTTTAACAAGATGAGATACAATTTTTATCATTCCTCTTATTTGAGGTGTATCATTTTTTATTACAACATGATTTGGTCTTGCAAGACCTAAAGCTTCGATAGTTCTTTTTTGTTTAACTGGTCTATCGATAACACTACCTATTTGAACTATTTTTAATTTTTTAGCCATCATTACCTCAATATTACGAATTAAATAACTCTGTAACAGTCATTTTACGTTTTGCAGCCATAGATCTTGGGTCTATTAAATTTAACAAAGCGATCAAAGTTGCTTTAACTTGATTATGTGGATTACTTGAGCCAAGTGATTTAGTTAAAACGTCTGTAACTCCAGCAGCTTCTAAAACCGCACGAACACCACCACCAGCAATTAAACCAGTACCTGGAGAAGCAGGTTTCAGTAAAACGCGACCAGCTCCAAATTTACCAACTATTGGATGTGGTACAGTACCTTTCAATACATGAACTTTATAAACGTTTTTCTTTGCATCATCAATACCTTTAGAAATAGCATCGGTAACTTCGTTAGCTTTACCAAGACCAACGCCAACGTGCCCATTACCATCACCAACTACTACAATAGCGTTAAAGCTAAATCTACGTCCACCTTTAACAACTTTAGCAACACGGTTAATGTGAACAATTTTTTCTTTTAGATTTTCAAGACCCGATACTTTTTTGTACTTCAAATTCAATTTTAACTCTCCTATTTACGAACTTGATTAACTATCAAAATGCCAATGGCATATTTAATTGCTGCCAGAGGAGGACTCGAACCTCCACAGACGCCTCCAAAGGGCGTTGTCCTGCCATTAGACGATCTGGCAGTTTGAACAATATTTATTAAAACTTAAGACCACCTTCACGTGCAGCTTCTGCAAGTGCTTTAATTCTACCATGGTATTTTAAACCACCACGGTCAAATACTACTTGTGTAATTCCTTTTTCTATTGCTTTTTTTGCAACTAGTTTACCTACTAATGTACTCTTAGAAACTTTTCCTTTAGTATTTTTTACTTCTTCTACTAGTTCTTTTGATAATGTAGATGCTTCAGCAAGAGTAACACCTTTTGTATCATCAATTACTTGTGCATAAATATTTGATAAACTTCTGTAAACACAAAGTCTTGGTCTTTCTGAAGTACCTGAAACTTTTTTACGAACTCTCGTATGTTTTTTTTCTCTTGCTTTATTTTCACGTAGAAACATTTCAAATTCTCCTATTACTTACCTGCTGTTTTTCCAGCTTTGCGAATAATCTTTTCATCTGAATATTTAATACCTTTACCTTTATAAGGCTCTGGTTTTTTCAGTGAACGTATTTTTGCTGCTACCATTCCAACTAATTCTTTATTAATACCAGATATTTTAACTTGTGTTGGCGCTGGCACTTCAAGTTTAATTCCTTCAGGTGGAAAGAAATAAATTGGATGAGAATAACCCAAAGAAAACAATACTGCATTTCCTTTTAGTTCTGCTTTATAACCAACACCTACTATATCTAGTTGTCTTGTATATCCCTCTGAAACACCTTTAACCATATTTTGAATCAGAGCTCTTGTCAATCCATGTAATGCTCTATTTTCTTTTGTGTCATCGGGTCTGGTAACAACAATTTCATTTTCTAAAATTTCAACTTTTATGTTAGGATGAACAACCATTTCAAGTTCACCTAATTTCCCTTTTATTTTAAGGATATTATCAGCTAGTTTAGCTGTAACATCTTTTGATATTTGAACAGGTTTTTTTCCTATACGCGACACTTTATTATTCCTCGTAAAATTATTACCAAATTTGGCAGATTAATTCACCGCCAACTGATTCTCTTTTAGCTTGTTTATCTGTCATTAATCCTTTAGGAGTTGAAAGAATCGAAATTCCTAATCCACCTAATACTCTTGGAATTTCATCTTTTCCGACATATGTTCTTAAACCAGGAGTACTAACTCTTTTAAGACCTGTAATAGAAGGAGCTCCATTAACATATTGAAGATGAATTCGAAGAATGTTTTGTTTTGAATCTTCTATTACGTTATAATCACGTATAAACTTGTAATTTTTCAATATTTCAGCAAGACTAACTTTCATTTTAGATGATGGAATATCAACAAATTTTTTTCTTGCTTTAACAGCATTTCTTATTCTTGTTAAAAAATCTGCAATCGGATCTGTTACTGGCATTTACATTCTCTCCTTCAATTACCAACTTGATTTTTTAAGTCCGGGAATTTCTCCTCTCAGAGCCATTTCACGGAGTACTAAACGTGATACACCAAATTTTCTATAATAACCTTTTGGTCTTCCAGAAATTTGGCATCTATTTTTAATTCTAGTTATAGATGAATTTCTAGGCAAAAGCTGTAATGCTTCGTAGTCACCTTTTTCTTTTAATTCTTTTCTCAACTGAGAATATTTTTCATTTAATTTTTTTCTTTTTACTTCACGTGCAATTAAACTTTTTCTTGCCATTTTATTCCTTCAGTTTATTCTTTTTTTCTAAAAGGCATACCAAAAGCTGCAAGTAGTTCGTATGCTTCTTTATCTGATTTAGCAGTTGTTACAAATGTAATATCCATTCCTAAAACACGTGTAACTTTATCTGTATTAATCTCTGGAAAAATAATTTGTTCTTTAATACCAAGAGTATAATTTCCACGTCCGTCAAAAGATTTATCTGATACACCTCTAAAGTCACGAACTCTAGGTAAAGCAATTGTTAAGAAGCGATCCAGAAACTCATACATTCTTTCTCTTCTTAAAGTTACTTTAGCACCAATTTTCATTCCTTCACGTAATTTGAAATTTGAAATAGCTTTCTTAGCAATTCTTATTGATGCTTTTTGACCAGTGATTGTTTCTAAATCTTTAACTGCTTCTTCTAAGATTTTTGGATCTTGCACAGCTTGTCCAACGCCCATATTAATAACAATTTTGCTTATGCGTGGAACTCTCATTATAGTTTTATAACCGAATTGTTCTTTTAATTTAGGAACAATTTCTTTAAAGTATTTTTCTTTTAATCTCGCAGGTATTTTTTCTTCAACAACTTTAGGTTGAGAAGCTTTTGGTTGTTCAGCTTCTTTAACTTTCTTTTGTTGTTTTTGCTGCTTTTGTTCTTTTTGTTCTTTTGCCATCGTGAATTCCTATAAATTAGCCAAGCATTTCGCCGCTTGATTTGCTTATTCTAACACTTTTTCTTTTACCAGTTTTATCATCAAGGATAATTTTTTTACCAATTCTTGTTCCTTTACCGGTTTTTGGGTCAAGAATCATAACGTTTGAGACATGAATTGGAGCTTCCTTCTCGGTTATTCCACCTTGTGGATTTTTTTGAGTAGGTTTAGTATGGCGTTTACGAATATTAACGCCTTCAACAATTACTCTTTCTTCATCTCTAAAAACTTTTAATACTTTTCCGGTTTTACCTTTATAGTTACCAGAAATTACAATTACATTATCATTTTTTTTAATTTTCATTTTCTCTTATCCTTATAATACCTCTGGAGCCAGAGAAATTATTTTCATAAATTTTTTATCGCGAAGTTCTCTTGCAACAGGACCAAAGATACGAGTACCTCTTGGTTCGCCTTGTGCATTAAGAAGAACAGCTGCATTTTCGTCAAAACGAATGTATGAGCCATCATTTCTACGAACTTCTTTTTTAGTTCTTACAATAACAGCACGGCTAACTTCCCCTTTTTTAACACCGCCACCAGGAATTGCAGATTTAACGCTGACAACTATTATATCACCAACAGAAGCATATCTACGGTTGCTTCCGCCAAGAACTCTTATGCAGCGAACTTTTTTCGCTCCACTATTATCAGCTACTACTAAATTGGTTTCTTCTTGTATCATTACGACAAGCTCCTCATCAAACTTTAATTACTTAGCTTTTTCAATTATTTCAACTAAGCGCCAATTTTTTCTTTTACTCAAAGGACGAGTTTCCATAATTTTTACTACATCACCAACTTGGCATTCATTTTTTTCATCATGAGCCATTAGTTTTGTAGTTTTCTTAAAATATTTTTTGTAAATAGGATGAGCTACTTTTCTTTCGATAGCAACAATAATACTTTTTTGCATTTTATTGCTAACAACTACGCCAATCCTTGTTTTTCTTAAACTTCTAGTTTCCATTTAAACTAAACTTCTCCTTATTTACTTTCCTTTGAGGTTTTTGATTCTTCTATTTCTCTTTCCCTAAGAATTGTTTTCATTTTTGCAATATCCTTTCTTGTGTTTCGGATTTTTGCAGTATTTGTCAAATTCTTAAGTTCTAGTTGAAATCTTAAATCAACAAGATTTTTTTCTTCTTCAAGAATTCTTTTTTTGATTTCTTCTGTTGACATTTCTCTAATTTGATAGATCTTCATATTCAAACCTTTATGATTCTAAATCGGGTCTTTGAACAATTTTTGTTTTAATTGGTAATTTATGTGCAGCAATTGTAAGAGCTTCGTGTGCAATTGTTTTATCAACTCCACCTATTTCGAACATAATTGTTCCAGGTTTTACAACTGCAACCCAAAATTCTGGTGCACCTTTACCTTTACCCATTCTTGTTTCTAATGGTTTTTTAGATACTGGTTTATCCGGGAAAATTCTAATCCAAACTTTTCCATCACGTTTCATTTGTCTTGATAGAGCAACACGACAAGCTTCAATTTGTCTACTTGTAATCCAGGCTGGTTCTAAAGCTTTTAATCCGTAATCACCGAAGTTAACTAAATAACCGCGTGATGCTTTACCTTTTCTTCTGCCTCTTTGTGCTCTACGAAATTTTACTCTTTTTGGCATTAACATTGGGAATACTCCTAAAACCTTTTATTCAGATGAACGTTTACCTAAAATTTCTCCGCGGCAGATCCAAACTTTGATTCCGATTGAACCATAAATTGTTTCTGCTCTACCATTAGCATAGTCAATATCAGCTCTTAATGTATGCAATGGAATTCTACCTTCTTTATATTGCTCGGTTCTAGCCATTTCAGCACCGCCTAAACGTCCTGAACACATTATTCTTATTCCTTCAGCACCCATTCTCATTGCGGAGGTTATTGCTTGTTTCATTGCTCTACGAAATGAAACTCTACCTTCAATTTGTTTAGCAATATTTTCTGCTACTAAATATGCGTCTAATTCGGGTCTTTTTATTTCATTAATTTGAATTTTTACTTCTTTATCAGTAATCTTTTTTAATTCTTCTTCAATTTGGGCAATCTCTTTTCCACTTTTACCAATTACTACACCTGGTCTCGAAGTATGAATTGTTAGAATTACATTCTTGGAAGTTCTATCTATTCTGATTGTAGATATTCCGGCATTTTGTAATCTTTTGCGAATGTAAGTTCTTAATTTTTTATCTTCTACTAATTTTGGTGCGTAACTTTTGTTTTCGTACCAGTTAGATTCCCATCCTCTAATAATTCCAACTCTTAAACCAATTGGATTAGTCTTTTGACCCAAAACTTCCTCCGATTAACTTTTTGTTGCTACAACAATTGTTAAGTGATTTGATCTTTTTCTTATTCTATAAGCACGACCCATTGGAGCCGGCGAAATTCTTTTCAAGGTTGGACCTTGATTTACATAAACTTCTTTTACATAAAGAGATGAAACTTCATGTTTATTATTTTCATCTTTATTCATCAAATTTGATACAGCAGATCTTAAAACTTTTTCAGCAGGTTTTGATGCATGTTTTGGTGAAAAGTGTAAGATCTCAATTGCCTGATCAACAGATTTACCTCTGATTAAATCAATAACCAATCTCATTTTTCTTGGCGATGAACCTATGTATCTGTGAGTAGCTTTTGCTTCCATTTCCAATAACCTCAAATTCTTATTTTGCCTTAGCAGCTTTTTCTGCTTTAGTTCCAGGATGTCCGCGGAAAATTCTTGTTGGAGCAAATTCACCAAATTTATGTCCAACCATATTTTCTGAAACATATACCGGAATCATTTTATTTCCATTATGTACTGCAATTGTATGTCCAACAAATTCAGGAGTAATAGTGCTTGATCTTGACCAAGTTTTAATTATTTTTTTCTGATTTTTTTCGTTGAGTTCACGAACTTTTTTCAAAAGTTTTACATCAACGAATGGACCTTTTTTGACTGATCTTGGCATATTTTACTCTAACTATTTTCTTCTCTTAACAATGTATTTATTAGTAATATTTTTTCTTTTACGAGTTTTAAGACCTTTTGCTTTTTGTCCCCATGGTGAAACCGGGTGACCACCACCAGAAGTTTTTCCTTCACCACCACCCATTGGATGATCTACTGGGTTCATAGCAACACCACGAACATGTGGACGAATTCCTAACCATCTACTTCTACCAGCTTTTCCTAAACTGATATTTTCTTGTTCTGCATTTCCCACAACTCCATAAGTTGCTTTACATTCTAATAAAACTTTTCTTACCTCACCTGATGGCATTTTCAATAATGCATATTTGCCTTCTTTTGCCAAAAGTTGAATTGATGTTCCGGCTGAACGTCCTAACTGTCCACCTTTACCAGGTTTTAATTCAACGTTATGTACAAATGATGCTAATGGAATATCTTTAAGAGGTAATGAATTTCCTACTTTAATTTCAACTCCAGAACCGGACATTACAGTATCGCCAACTTTTAATCCATCAGGAGCTAAGATATATCTTTTTTCACCGTCAGCATAATGTAAAAGCGCTATTCTTGATGTTCTATTAGGATCATATTCAATTGAAAATACTTTTGCCGGGATGTTATTTTTATCTCTTTTAAAATCTATAACACGATATTTTCTTTTATGTCCACCACCACGATGACGTGCTGTAACTCTTCCTAAATTATTTCTACCACCAGATTTTTTTAATGCTACAGTTAAAGATTTTTCTGGTGTAGTTTTAGTAATCTCATCAAAAGATGAGACTGACATAAAACGTGTTCCTGGAGTATTTGGTTTTAATTTTCTAATTGCCATTTACTTTCTCCAACCTATGCTTGACCGAAAATATCAATTGTTTGACCTTCCTTCAAGGTAACATAAGCTTTTTTGTATCTTGCTGTTCTACCAGTAAATCTACCTTTTCTTGTAAATTGTGTTCTTGTTTTACCTTGATGGCGGACTGTATTAACACTTGTTACTTCTACATTAAATTTTTCTTTAATTGCTTTAGCGATTTCAATTTTATTAGCATCTAAAGAAACAATAAAACCATATTTATTAGGATGTTTCTCACTAATTTTTGTCATCTTCTCAGTAATTAAAGGTCTTATTAAAACACTTTTCATTGTCAAACCAGATTATTTTATTGAACTTTCTAGTAAATTAACTGCACTTTTTTGTAATACTAATATTTGATTATTCACCAAATCGTATGCAGATGCATTGTTTGCTTCTAAGATATTAACTTTTTCAACATTACGACCACTTAAATAAATATTTTTTCTATATCCGTCTGTTAGAACTAAAGTTTTTTTCCCGCTGATATTAAGTTTATTTAATATCGTAACAAAGTCTTTAGTTTTAGGATTATCAAAATCAAAATCCTCTACAACAAGAATCTGATTTGCTTTAGCTTTATAAGAAAGAGCAGATTTTCTTGCAAGAGAAACTACCTTCTTATTTAGCTTTTGTCTGTAATCTCTTGGTTTAGGACCAAAAATTGATCCACCACCAACCCAAAGAGGTGATCTGGTAGTACCAGCTCTTGCACCGCCACGCCCTTTTTGTTTCCATGGTTTTTTACCACCACCTCTCACTTCGCTTCTTTCTTTTGCTTTGTGAGTTCCTTGTCTTTGATTTGCCAAATATGCCTTTACAGCAAGGTAGAGTACATGATCATTTGGTTCAATTTCAAAAATCTCTGGATTTAGTTCTACACTTTCACCAGATTTAGTACCGTCTATTTTATAAACTTCTAATTTCATCTTTATCAAACTTATTTATTGATGGCAACAATTGAATTAACAGAGCCTGGAACAGCTCCCTTTACCATAATTATATTTTTTTCTGGTATAATTTTTACAACTTTAAGATTTCTAATTGTAGTATTTTCATAACCCATTCTTCCAGCCATTCTTTGACCTGGAAATACTCTTGAAGGATATGATGAAGCACCGATTGAACCAGGAGCTCTTTCTCTATCACTTTGTCCGTGAGTAGAAGATCCAACTCCACCAAATCCATGTCTTCTTACTACTCCCTGAAATCCTTTTCCTTTATTTCTGCCAGATACTTTTACTTTATCTCCGACATTAAATAAAGAAGTGTTTATTTCATCACCAACTTTATATAAAGAAATATCAAAGTTTCTAAATTCTTTAAGTAGTTTTGGAGCATTTAAACCAACTTTTGAGAAATAACCTTTAAGTGGTTTTTTAACGTTTTTTTCTTTTCTTTCTCCAAAACCAAGTTGAAGAGATTCATAACCGTCTTTTTCTTTTGTTTTTACGGCATAAACTTTACAAGGTCCAGCTTCAAGAATTGTAACCGGAACTACTTGTCCATCATCCGTAAAAATATTTGTCATTCCTAATTTTTTAGCTAACAAGCCTGGCATTTCTTCTTTCCTATAACTTTATCTCAATGTCAACGCCAGCAGGAATATCTAATTTGCTTAAAGCGTCAACAGTTTTATTATTTGAATTGTGAATATCAATGATTCTTTTATGAGCCCTTATTTCAAACTGTTCACGTGATTTTTTATCAACGTGAGGTGATCTTAAAACAGTAAATACTGTTCTTTTAGTTGGAAGTGGAATAGGACCACTTACAACTGCACCTGTACTTTTAACAGTTTTAATAATCTTTTCTGTTGATTTATCAATCAATATGTGATCGTATGATTTTAATTTAATTCTAATTTTTTGACCGGGCACTTTTTTTAATCTCCTTGTTAAACACAATAAAGATGCTCTTATGATAGAGCATCTTTTTAACTATCAATTTATTTAATAATTTTTGTTACAAAGCCAGCACCAACTGTTCTACCACCTTCACGAATAGCAAACTTCAAACCTTCTTCCATAGCAATTTCTGAAATCAAATCGATTTTTAATTGAACACTATCACCAGGCATAACCATTTCTGTTCCTTCTGGTAATGTAGCAACACCTGTAACGTCAGTTGTTCTAAAATAAAATTGTGGTCTGTAACCATTAAAGAATGGTGTATGACGTCCACCTTCTTCTTTTGACAAGATATAAACTTTAGCTTCAAAAACTGTATGAGGAGTAATAGAACCTGGTTTAGCAAGAACCATTCCTCTTTCAATTTCATTTTTATCAACACCGCGAAGTAATAAGCCAGCGTTATCACCAGCAAGTGCTTGATCTAATTCTTTGCGGAACATTTCGATACCAGTAACAACTGTTTTCTTATGTTGTCCTAAGCCAACTAATTCAACTTCTTCGTTTAATTTTAATGTACCTCTTTCAACACGACCAGTAGCAACAGTACCACGACCAGTAATTGAGAAAACGTCTTCAACTGGCATTAAGAATGGTTTATCAGCGTTACGTTCTGGAACTGGGACATAAGAGTCAACAGCATCCATTAGCTCCCAAATGCAATTATATCGTGGGTCACTGATTGGGGCATCAGAAGCACCAGCTTCTAAAGCATGTAATGCAGAACCACGAATAATTGGAATTTCATTTCCAGGGAATTCATATTTAGTTAATAATTCGCGTAATTCCATTTCTACTAAGTCGATTAATTCTGGATCATCCATCATATCAACTTTATTTAAGAATACAACTATTCTTGGAACACCAACCTGACGAGCCAAAAGAATATGTTCACGTGTTTGAGGCATTGGTCCATCAGTAGCAGCAACAACCAAAATAGCACCATCCATTTGAGCAGCACCGGTAATCATGTTTTTTACGTAATCTGCGTGACCTGGACAGTCAACGTGTGCATAGTGTCTTTTATCAGTTGAATATTCAACGTGTGCAGTTGCAATTGTTATACCGCGTTCTCTTTCTTCAGGAGCATTATCAATACTGTCGAAAGTTCTAACTTGAGATAAACCTTTTTTTGCAAGCGCCATGGTGATGGCAGCTGTAAGAGTAGTTTTACCATGATCTACGTGCCCAATAGTACCAATATTGACGTGCGGTTTACTGCGGTCAAATTTTTCTTTTGCCATCTAAGTACTCTCCTTGTTGTTTATATATTTTATAAATTTAATTTATGCTAATTCAGATTTTTTTACTTGCGCTTTTTCAGTTATTTCTTCTGCGACGGATTTAGGTACTTCAGAGTAGTGCGAGAACTGCATTGTGTAAATTGCACGACCTTGTGTCATGGAACGCAATATTGTTGCATATCCAAACATTTGAGCAAGAGGTACCATTGCTCTAATAACTTGCGCATCTTTTCTTGATGAAAATCCTTCTATTTTTCCTCTTCTTGAATTTAAATCTCCCATTACATCTCCTAAATATTCTTCAGGAGTTATAACTTCAACATTCATAATTGGTTCAAGAAGTATTGGGCTTGCCTTTAAAGCTCCTTGCTTAAATGCCATTGAGGCAGCAACTTTGAATGAAATTTCATCAGAATCTACTTCATGATAAGAACCATCAAATAATTTAACTTTAACATCAACTACCGGATAACCAGCTATTACACCATTTCTCATTGCTTCATTCAATCCATTAATTACCGGATTGATATACTCTTTTGGAACTGTACCACCAACAATTGCATTAGTAAATTCAAATCCCTTTCCTGGTTCATTCGGTTCCATTTCAATCCAAACATGACCATACTTACCACGACCACCAGATTGTTTTACAAATTTACCTTCGGATGTAACTTTCTTTGTAATAGTCTCTCTATATGCAACTTGTGGTTTTCCAACATTAGCTTCTACTTTAAATTCACGTTTCATTCTATCTACTAAAATTTCCAAATGTAATTCACCCATTCCACTTATTAATGTTTGTCCTGTTTCATCATCAACTTTTACTTTAAATGTTGGATCTTCATCGCTTAATTTTCCAAGTGCATCTGATAATTTATCTTGATCTGCTTTTGTTTTAGGTTCAATTGCAATTTGAATAACTGGCTCTGGGAACGCCATTCTTTCTAAAATAATTGGATCATCTTCTGTGCATAATGTATCGCCAGTCCGAGTATATTTTAAACCGACTACAGCAGCAATATCTCCGGCTCTAACTTCTTCCATATCCTCACGATGATTAGCATGCATTTGCAAAACTCTTCCAACTCTTTCTTTTTTATCACTTACAGAATTATACACGTAAGAACCAGCCTGCAATGTACCAGAATAAACTCTAATAAATGTTAATTTGCCGACATAAGGATCGGTCATTATTTTAAATGCCAAAGCTGTGAATTTTTCTTTTGGATCTATTTTTCTTTCAACATGATCGTTTTTATGAACATGATGAGCAACCAAATTACCACTATCTAACGGAGAAGGAAGATAATCAACAACAGCATCAAGTAATTGCTGAACTCCTTTATTTTTAAAAGAAGAACCGCACAAAACAGGAATAATAGTTGATTTAACTGTAGCTTCTCTTAAAACCTTTCTTATTTCATCAGCGGAAATATCCTGACCTTCAAGATATTTTTCGAGTAATGTATCATCAACATCAGAAACGGCTTCCAACATATTTGTTCTATATTTTTGAGCTAGAGGCATTAAATCTGCAGGAACATCTACTTCATCATATACCGAACCAAGTGTTTCTTCATTATACATAATAGCTTTCATAGTAATAAGATCAATAATACCTCTGAACAAATCACCTTCGCCAACTGGTATTGCTATCGGAATAGCATTTGCACCAAGTTTATCTTTCATCATTTGGATTGCATTGAAATAATCAGCGCCAATTCTATCCATTTTATTTACAAACGCTATTCTCGGAACACCATATTTATCAGCCTGACGCCAAACAGTTTCAGATTGAGGTTCAACACCTCCAACAGCACAAAATAATGCTATCGCTCCATCCAAAACTCTCAAAGAACGTTCTACTTCAACAGTAAAATCAACGTGTCCGGGAGTATCAATAATGTTTATTTGATGACCTCTCCATTCTGTTGTAGTAGCTGCACTGGTAATTGTAATTCCTCTTTCTTTTTCCTGTTCCATCCAATCCATAGTAGCAGCGCCATCATGAACTTCACCTAAACGATGAACTTTACCGGTATAAAACAAAATACGCTCTGTTGTTGTTGTTTTACCGGCATCAATGTGCGCCATGATACCAATATTTCTTACCTTATTTATTTCTACTCTTTTACCAGCCATTTATAAAATTAACCTTTCATTACCATTTAAAGTGAGCAAAAGCTTTGTTTGCTTCAGCCATTCTATGTGTATCTTCTTTCTTTTTAACTGCAGAACCTTCATTGTTTGATGCAGCTAATAACTCAGCTGCTAATTTTGCAGCCATTGACTTATCTTTTCTATCTCTAGAATATGTTCTAATCCATCTTAGAGCCAAAGCAATTCTTCTTTCTGGACGTACTTCCATTGGAACCTGATATGTAGCACCACCTACTCTTCTACTTCTAACTTCAACTAAAGGTTGTACATTTTGAATTGCTTTTTTAAAAACTTCCAAAGCAGGTTTTTTAGCTTTTTGTTCAATTATTTCAAATGAATCATAAACAATATTTCTTGCTGTAGATTTTTTACCATGCCATGTTAAGTAGTTAATTAATTTAGCTACTAAAAAATCGCTATACTTTGGATCAGGTTTAATAAAACGTTTTTCTGCTCTTTTCTTTCTCATAGTTTTTTACTTTGCTTTTGGTTTTTTAGCACCATATTTAGATCTGCCTTTCTTACGATCTTCAACTCCAGCAGTATCCAAAGTGCCTCTGATTATGTGATATCTTACACCAGGCAAGTCTTTTACTCTACCACCTCTAATCATAACAATAGAGTGTTCCTGTAAATTATGTCCTTCACCTGGAATATATGCTGTAACTTCAATATGATTTGTTAATCTAACACGAGCAACTTTTCTTAAAGCCGAATTAGGCTTTTTTGGAGTTGTAGTGTAAACACGAGTACAAACACCTCTTTTTTGAGGACAAGCATCAAGAGCTGGTGCTTTACTCTTAGAAGTTACTACTTGTCTACCTTTTCTAACCAACTGATTAATTGTTGGCACGCAAAATCCTCCAAAATTTCTATTATTTAAAATTCAGACTTCAAATTTATCTATATTTAATAAACTTGTCAAGTTTATTACAAATAAATTTATTTATTTTTCATTTTCTTTTTCAACTAATTCTAATTCTTGATTTTGATTTTCTTCTTCTTCAAGAATTATGTTTCTATATTTTTTCAATCCTGTTCCTGCTGGAATTAAATGACCCATTACAACATTTTCTTTTAATCCATTTAAGTTATCAACTCTTGCTTCTGTTGCTGCATTAGTTAATACTTTTGTAGTTTCTTGGAATGAAGCAGCTGAAATAAAGCTTTCAGTTGATAATGCTGCATGTGTTATACCTAAAAGTATATTATCGAAAGTAGCAGGTTCAGCATCTCTTACTTTCATTGTTTTTTTATTTTTTCTTGTTAATTCGGAATTAATTTCTCTTGCTTTAGATTTTGTTATTAATTGATTTGTCTTGAATTTTGATTGTCCCGGATCTACTACAACAACCATGTTTTTAATTCTTTCATTTTCTTCAATTAATTTATTTCTGTCAACTAAATCTTCTTCAATAAAATTAGTATCTCCCGAATTAATGATTTTAAGTTTTTGAAGCATTTGTCTAACTATTACTTCAATATGTTTGTCATTTATTTTTACACCTTGTAAACGATAAACTTCCTGTATTTCATTTACTAAATATTCCTGTACAGCATTCGTTCCTTTGATTTTTAGAATATCATGTGGATCGATTGGTCCATCACTTATTTTTTCGCCAGCTGGAATTTCATCACCTTCTTGAACTAGTATATGTTTTCCATAAGGAACAGTATAAACTTTTTCAATTGTACCATCTAAAGATTCAACAATAATTTCACGTGAACCTTTTTTCTTTTGTCCAAATTTAACTTTGCCTTCGATTTCTGATACTATTGCGGGATCATGAGGACTTCTTGCTTCAAATAATTCTGTAACTCTTGGAAGACCACCAGTAATATCTCTTGTTTTAGAAGCTTGTTTAGAAATTTTTGCTAAAATAGTACCTTGTTGAATTTCTTCCCCTTCTTCAACAGCTAAATATGCTCTTGTTGGTATGTTGAATACTTTTTCATGTCCGTTAGAATTTTTTATAACAATACTTGGAGTTTTTGATTTATCTTTTGATTCAATTACAACTTTTTGAACGTGACCTGTTTGTTCATCTGCAATTTGTTGTACAGTAACGTTATCAATTAAATCAACGAATTCAACTTTACCACCAAAATCAGCAATGATTACAGCATTATAAGGATCGTGGTTATAAAGAGGTTGTCCTTTCTTTACTGATTGACCATCTTCAACTATAAGTTCAGCACCATAAGGAATGTCATATTTTTTAATTTGTCTATTATCTTCATCAAAAATACCAATCGAACCTCTTCTACCAATTACAACCTTAACTTTTCCAAAATAATCTACTTTTTCTACATAATTTATTTTATCATATTTTACATAACCAGCAACGTTAGTTTCAACTTGTGATTGACTTGCAATACGAGAAGATGTACCACCCAAGTGGAAAGTACGAAGAGTTAACTGAGTTCCTGGTTCACCGATTGATTGAGCAGCAATAATACCAACAGCTTCTCCAATTTCAACTAAAGAACCAGTGGTAAGATTTCTTCCATAACATTTTGCACAAACACCACGTTTTGATTCACAAGTTAAAACTGTTCTAATGTAAACCTGGTCAATATTAGCTTCATCTATTTGTTCAGCAATTTCTTCGGTAATTAATTCACCAGCTTCAATAATTAGGTCATCAGTTTTAGGATCATAAACATCTTCTTGAGCAACACGACCTGTAATTCTTTCTGCCAGTGGTTCTCTTTCTTGTTCAACATCTTTAAGAGCTGTTACATAAATACCGCGAATAGTACCACAATCTTCTTCAGAAATAATTACATCTTGAGCAACGTCAGTCAATCTTCTTGTTAAATATCCAGCATCAGCTGTTTTAAGAGCAGTATCAGCTAAACCTTTACGGGCACCGTGAGTAGAAATAAAATATTCAAGAACTGATAAACCTTCTTTGAAATTAGCAACAATTGGGTTTTCAATAATTTCACCAGCTTGTCCACTCAAAGATTTTTGTGGTTTCATCATAAGACCGCGCATTCCAGCTAACTGTTTTACTTGATCTTGTGAACCACGAGCTCCTGAATCAACCATCATGTGAAGAGAATTGAAACCTAATTGATCTCCTTTTAATCTTTCCATTAGATGGCGAGCAACGTTTGTTGTTGTGAATGTCCAAGCATCAATAATTTTATTGTAACGTTCAGCATCTGTTATTAAACCTTGCTCATGCTCATTTAAAATTCCAGATACTTTCTTATTTGTTTCTTCAATTAATTTATCTTTTTCAGCTGGAACAATCATATCAGTAAAGCTAATTGAAATCCCAGCAGCTGTAGCATATCTAAATCCAAGATCTTTTAAATTATCTAAGAATTTAGCTGTTACCACATTTCCTAACTTGATAAACATTTTGTAAATAAATCCTGAAAAACTTTTCTTTACAAGTAATTCATTTACAAAACCCATTTCTTTAGGAACAATCTGATTAAATATTACACGACCAACAGTTGTTTCTATAAATTGTTCATCTATTTTAACTTTAACTTTTGCATGAAGTTCAACTACTTTATTGTCATAAGCAATTATAACTTCTTCTGGTGAACTAAAAATTTTACCTTCCCCTTTAGCACCAGGTTTTAATTTAGTTAAATAATATAAACCAAGTACCATATCTTGCGTAGGTAATACAATTGGTAATCCATTTTGTGGAGATAAAATGTTATGTGAAGATAGCATTAGTACTGAAGCTTCAAGTTGAGCTTCATAAGAAAGCGGAACGTGAACAGCCATCTGGTCACCATCGAAGTCCGCGTTAAATGCGGTACATACTAAAGGATGCAACTGAATTGCTTTACTATCTATCAAAAGTGGTTGAAAAGCCTGAATACCTAATCTGTGCAATGTTGGAGCTCTGTTAAGCAATACTGGATGACCATCAATTAATTTTTCTAAAATTTCCCAAATAATAGGATCTTTTCTATCAACAGCTTTTCTAGCACTTTTTACAGTTTTAAAGTGTCCTCTTTCTAAAAGTTTTCTTATTACGAATGGTTTGAATAATTCAACAGCCATATCTTTTGGTAAGCCGCATTGGTGTAATTTTAATTCGGGACCGACGACAATTACAGAACGACCACTATAATCAACACGTTTACCAAGAAGATTCTGACGAAAACGACCTTGTTTACCTTTTAGCATATCGCTTAAAGATTTCAATGGTCTGTTTCCATCGCTTCTAACAGCACTTGAACGACGAGAATTATCAAACAAAGCATCTACAGATTCCTGAAGCATTCTTTTTTCATTTCTTAGAATTACTTCAGGTGCTTTAATATCTATTAATCTTTTTAATCTGTTATTTCTGATTATAACTCTTCTGTATAAATCATTTAAGTCGGATGTTGCAAATCTTCCACCTTCTAAAGGAACTAATGGACGCAATTCCGGAGGAATAACTGGAATCACATTCATTACCATCCATTCTGGTTTATTTGGAACTTTACCTTCTTTTTCTCTAAAAGCTTCAAGAACTCTTAATCTTTTCAGAATATCGGTTCTTTTTTGTTGTGAAATATCTTGTTTTAATAAATTTTTCAATTCATTAAATAAATTTTCAATATCTATTTCTTTTAATAATTCTTTGACCGCATCACCACCAATTCTTGCAACAAATTTTTTAGGATCTTTATCATCTAAAGCATCGTTATCGTGAGGTAAAGAATTTAAAATTTCATAGTATTGGTCTTCACTAATCAAATCAAGTCTGTTTAAACCAGTTGGTCCTGGATTCATAACAACATAAGATTCATAATAAACTATTCTTTCTAATTCTTTGGTTGTCATTCCAAGAAGGTTACCAATTTTTGATGGTAAAGCTTTAAAGAACCAGATGTGAACAATTGGAACTGCTAAAGCAATATGTCCCATTCTTTCTCTACGAACTGCTTTTAATGTAACTTCAACACCGCAACGGTCACAAACTATTCCTTTATAACGAATTCCTTTATATTTACCGCAAGCACATTCCCAATCTTTTACTGGTCCAAAAATTCTTTCGCAGAATAAACCATCTTTTTCGGGTCTAAATGAACGATAATTAATAGTTTCGGGTTTAGTAACTTCACCATGCGATCTGTTTAGTATATCATCTGGACTAGCTAAACCAATTGTTAACTTTTCAATCATTTTTAATTTATTTTCTTGTGGTTTTGCACGCATTTTAAAATTCTCCTTTAAGAATTTGATTGACCCATAATGGGTTAGTTAACTTTAATATCAAGACCAAGACCTTGCAATTCCTTGATCATTACATTAAATGCTTCTGGTACATTTGGTTCAGGAATATTTTCACCTTTAACTATAGCTTCGTAAGCTTTAGCACGACCAGTAACATCATCACTTTTTACAGTTAAAATTTCTTGTAACACATGAGCTGCACCATAACCTTCTAAAGCCCAAACTTCCATTTCTCCAAATCTTTGACCACCAAATTGAGCTTTACCACCTAATGGTTGTTGAGTAATTAAAGAATATGGTCCAATAGAACGTGCGTGAATTTTATCATCAACCATATGCCCTAATTTCATCATATAAATATAACCGCAAGTTACTTTTTGATGGAACTTTTCTCCGGTTCTTCCATCGTACAACCAAGTTTTTCCACCTTCTGGTAATCCAGCTTTTTCAAGATAGTTTTCAATATCTTTAACACTTGCACTATCAAAAATTGGTGTTTCGAATTTTACACCTAATTTTTTACCAACCCATCCTAAAACAGTTTCGTAAAGCTGACCAATGTTCATACGAGATGGCACTCCAAGAGGATTAAGAACTATATCAACAGGAGTTCCATCTTCATGATATGGCATATCTTCAACAGGAACTACTTTAGCAACAACACCTTTATTTCCGTGACGACCTGCCATTTTATCGCCAACCTGGATTTTACGTTTTTTAGCAACATAAACTTTTGCTAATTGTGTTATTCCAGGAGGTAATTCATCACCAGATTGAATTTTTAGTTTTTCTCTCTTGTAATCTTCTTCAATTTCTGAAAGTAAGTTGAAATAATTTGCAAACAATTGTTTGACTAATTCGTTTGTATTTTTTCTTTCAAACCAATCTTTTGTATAATCTAATTTTGTAACGTCTTCAATTTTTTCGAAAGTATCTTCTTTTATTACAGTGCCACTTCTTAACACAACAGTTCCATCTAAATCTCTGACACCAGAAGTTGTTTTACCTTCCGTAATTTTTGTCAATTTAGATACTAATTTTTTATAATGATTTTCTTTTCTTTGTGTATATGTTGCATCTAAATTATCAAGTAATTTCTTTTCTAATTTTTTTGATTCAGCATCTTTCTTCTTTCTGCTAAATAATCTTGTTTTTATTACCACACCTTTCAATCCTGGAGGCGCTTTTAATGATGCATCTTTTACATCACCCGCTTTATCTCCAAAGATTGCTTTTAATAATTTTTCTTCTGGTGTTGGATCAGTTTCACCTTTTGGAGTAATTTTTCCAATTAGAATATCACCTTCTTTTACTTCTGCACCTTCTCTTATAATACCATTTTCATCAAGGTCTTTTGTTGCTTCTTCACTCACATTTGGAATATCTCTTGTTAATTCTTCTTCACCACGTTTAGTTTCACGTACTTGTAATTCAAATTCTTCTATATGTAAAGAGGTAAACACATCATTTGCAACTAATCTTTCACTTAAAATAATAGCATCTTCAAAATTATAACCACGCCATGGCATGAATGCAACAGAAACGTTTCTACCAAGTGCTAATTCACCTTTATCAATTGCAGGACCATCAGCAAGTACATCTCCTTTTTTAATTCTTTGTCCTGTTAAAACAATTGGTTTTTGATTAAAACAAGTTTCCTGATTTGTACCTGAGAATTTAGTTAGGTTATATTCAACTCTTCTTTCATCATCAAAACTAACTAATGTTGATGGATCATTTTCATCTATATCATACTTAACAATAATTTTTTTAGAATCAGCATATTCAACATAGCCATTATCTTCGGCAATAATAATAGCACGGGAATCACGAGCAGTTTTAGCTTCCATTCCAGTTCCAACAATTGGGTTTTCTGGAATTAAAAGTGGAACTGCCTGACGTTGCATGTTTGAACCCATAAGTGCACGGTTAGCATCATCATGTTCAAGGAATGGAATCATTGCCGCAGCTACAGAAACTATTTGAGCCGGTGCAACATCCATATAATGTATTTCTTCCGGATGAACTACAGGAAATTCTCCTTTTTCACGACATTTTACTCTTTCTTCAATAAATCTTCCCTGTTCATCAATTGGAACATTTGATTGAGCTATTATAAATTCATCTTCCTGATCGGCACTTAAATAATCTATTGAATTTGTAACTCTTCCATCTTTAACTTTTCTGTATGGAGTTTCTAAAAATCCATAATTATTAACTCTTGCATAAATTGTAAGAGATGAAATGAGACCAATATTTGGACCTTCTGGAGTTTCAATTGGACATAATCTTCCGTAATGAGAATGGTGAACGTCACGTACTTCAAATCCAGCTCTTTCTCTTGTAAGACCACCTGGACCAAGTGCAGAAATTCTTCTCTTATGGGTTAATTCAGCTAATGGATTTGTCTGATCCATAAATTGTGAAAGTTGGTTTGTTCCAAAAAATGCATTAACCACACTGCTTATTGTTCTAGCATTTACAAGATCCTGTGGTTGCATATTTTCATTGTCTCGCATATTCATTCTTTCTTTTATTGTGCGAGCCATTCTTGCCAAACCAACATTGTATTGAGATTGTAATTGTTCACCAACTGTTCTAACTCTACGGTTACCTAAGTGGTCAATATCATCAACCGAAACATTACCATTTTTTAGCATGATAATGTTTTTCATAATTGCAACAATATCTTCAGGAGTAAGAACACGATTATTAATATCAACATTCAACCCTAATTTATCATTCATTCTAAAACGGCCTACTTCGCCTAAATCGTATCTTTTATCATTAAAGAACATTTTTTCTAATAAGCCAACAGCTGTTTCCATATCTGGAGCTTCGCCAGAACGCAATTGACGATAGATTGAAAACAAAGCTTCTTCTTTGGAGGTAGTTATATCTTTTTTAAGTGTGTTTATAATTAAATCTTGATCTACAGAATTTTCTAAACTTATTAATTGAATTTTTTGAACTGAAGATGCTTTAATGTTGTCGATTATTTCTTCTGTTAATTCAGAATCTTTTGAAGCATGAATTTCACCGGTTTGAGTATCTATAATATCAGCTGCTACAATTCTTCCTGTGTGTTTATCAACATCTAAATGTTTAACATTAACATCTTCAATTAAATCAAATAATCTTAGAATTGATTCTTCAGTTTCATATCCAATAGCTTTCAATAATGTTGTAGCCGGGAATTTTTTTCTTCTATCAATATAAACATACATTATGTTATTTATATCAGTAGCAAATTCAACCCATGAACCACGGAAAGGAATTATACGAGCAGAATAAATAGGAGTACCATTTGGATGAAATGTTTGAGCAAAAGCAACTCCTGGTGAACGATGTAATTGGGTAACAACAACTCTTTCAGCACCATTTATAATAAAAGTACCTCTTTCAGTCATGAAAGGTAAATTACCTAAATAAACTTCTTGTTCAACTGAATTTACATATTCACCGGTTTCATCATCTTTTGTTGAGAGTCTTAATTTTGCTTTTAAAGGTGCAGAATAAGTTAAACCTCTTTCTTCACATTCCTGAATAGAAAAACGTGGTTTTTCGACATAATATTCGACAAAATCTAAGCGATAAAATTCTTTGTTATCAAGGATTGGGAAATTAGCATTAAAAACTGCTTGCAAACCCTTATTTTCTCTTTGAGAAGCCGGTGTTTTTAATTGGAGAAATTCTTCAAAAGAATCTAATTGGATATTTAATAAATCCGGCATTTTTATCGCAGGAGAAATAGAAGCAAAGGTAATTCTTCCAGTGCTTTTATTAATTTTTGATTTTTCCAACCCTAACCTCCAGTTCGGTTTGTTAAAATTACTTTCATAAAAATGAAAGAAAGTGGCAGGACAGAGTTCACCATCCTACCACTTAAAATGTGTTAATACTTAGTAATGATATATGAAAAAGTTTATTTAACAGTTACAGTTGCGCCTGCTTCTTCTAATTCTTTTTTAATTTTTTCAGCTTCTTCTTTAGAAACACCTTCTTTAACAGGTTTTGGAGCACCATCTACTAAATCTTTAGCTTCTTTTAAGCCTAAACCTGTATGAGCGCGAACTACTTTAATAACATTTATTTTTGTAGCACCTGCATTTTGAAGAATTACATCAAATTCAGTTTTTTCTTCAACTGGAGCCGCAGCAGCAGCGCCTGGAGCAGCAGCCATCATCATTGGAGCTGCAGCAGTTACACCAAATTCTTCTTCTAATGCTTTTTTCAATTCAGCAGCTTCTACTAATGTTAGAGCTTTAATTTTTTCAACTATTTCTTGAATTTTTTCAGACATTTTTTATACTCCTATTACATTTATTTTAATTTCAAATTTTTATTATGCAGCATTTTTCTTGGAGATTTCATCAATTACTAAAACTAAATCCCTCATTACTGCATTTATTGCACCAACAATTCCAGATGCCGGAGCGTTAACACTACCAATAATACCAGCAATAATTTCTTCTTTTGTAGGCATTGATGCTAATGTTTCTAATTGGTCAGCACCATAAAATACCCCATTTAAATAACAACCTTTAAAAGTAAATTTTTGAGATTCATCGTTGTATTTTTTAATAATTTTTGCCGGAGCAATAAAATTTTCTCCTGCAAAAGCAACACCGATCATCCCTACCAATAAATCGTTGAATTGTTCAAATCCACCAATTTGTTCCAATGCCTTTTTAAAGAGAGTGTTTTTTAGAACTTTATAAGTAACTCCATCTTTTCTAAAATTTGATCTTAGTTTATTGATATCAGCAACATTTACTCCACGATAATCAACTAAGAACATTGCTGATGAGTTATTTATAAGTTCTTTTATTTGTTCAACTACTCCTTCTTTTTCTACTTTATTCATCATTCTCCCTAAGGATTTTTGTACATCGTTACTTATTTATTAGAAGCATTTTTTGTCTCGTTCACAACCGAGACGAGTGCGTAATTTCTTATTCAGTTTTTGATGTAAATACTGTTTCTTCTTTACTAATTTTTAAACCAGGACCCATAGTAGAAGATAAATATAAACTCTTAACGTATTGTCCTTTAGCGCTAGATGGTTTTAATTTTATAATTGTTTGAAGAAAAGCTTTTGCGTTTTCTGTTAATTGTTCAACTGAAAAATCTAATTTGCCTAAAGATGTATGAACAATACCTGCTTTTTCAACACGGAATTCAATTTTACCAGCTTTAACTTCTTTAACTGCTTTTGCAACATCTTGAGTTACTGTTCCACTTTTGGGATTTGGCATTAATCCTTTTGGTCCTAAAACTCTACCAAGTTTACCAAGCTCGCCCATAACATCAGGAGTTGCAATTATAACATCAACATCTGCCCAACCATTTTTAATTTTTTCGATATATTCTTCAAAACCAGCATATTCAGCACCAGCTTGAAGAGCATCCTGAGCTGCTTGTCCTTTTGCTACTACAAGTACAGTAACTTTTTTTCCTGTTCCATGTGGCAAAGAAACAGTTCCACGAACCATTTGGTCAGCATGACGAGGATCAACACCTAAACGAATTGCGCAGTCTAAAGACTCAGTAAATTTAACTTTAGAATTTTCTTTCAGAATTTTTATTGCTTCTTGTAAAGAATATTCTTTTTCTTTATTTACTGTTTTGTTAATAGTTTTTACTCTTTTAGATACTTTCATTTTCTTATACCAATCAAAATTATAAATTAATCTTCAACTGTAAAGCCCATACTTCTAGCTGTACCAGCTATCATACTTGCTGCATGTTCTAAATCATGAGCATTAAGATCGGGCATTTTAAGCTTTGCAATTTCTTCAACTTGAGCTTTTGTAACTTTTGCAACTTTTGTTTTATTTGGTTCGGCTGAACCTTTTTCAACTTTTGCAGCTTTTTTAAGAAGTATTGCTGCAGGTGGAGTTTTAGTTATAAAAGTAAAAGATTTATCAGAATAAACAGTAATAACAACAGGAATAATTAAACCTTGTTGACTAGAAGTTCTAGCATTAAACTGTTTACAAAATTCCATTATATTAACACCTTTTTGACCCAACGCAGGACCTACTGGTGGAGAAGGATTTGCAGCACCTGCTGGAATTTGGAGTTTAATATAACTATCAATTTTCTTTGCCATTTTTTAACCTACTATAAATTATTTCTCTAATTCTGCTTGAATAAAATCGATTTCAACCGGAGTTTTTCTTCCAAAAATTGAAACCATAACTTTAATTTTCATTTTTTCTTCATTTACTTCTTCAACAATACCAGAAAAATTATTGAATGGACCATCAATAATTTTAACAAAATCACCATTTCTAAATATTGTATCTGTTCTTTCAGTTTCTTCTCCCTGAGATATTCTACCGACAATTCTTTTTACTTCATCGGCTTGCAGAGGTGCTGGATGATTTTGCCCACCCAAGAAACCCATAACAGATGGTGTATTTGAAATAAAATCTTTTACTTTATTGTCTAAATCAGCATGAATTAAAATATAACCAGGAAAGAAATTTTTCTTTTTGGTTTTTTTCTTACCATCTTTTACTTCAAATACTTTTTCAGTTGGAACTAAAACATCATAAATTCTTGCACGTAAATCTTCATTATCTTTTAATTCTGCATCAATAAGAGCCTTAACTTTATTTTCGTGTCCAGAAAAAGTACGAACAACATACCATTTAGCGTTTAAATTATCCAATTCTAAAAAATTCCTTTAAATATCCAGGTAATGCTCATATCAATTATATAAGTAAAAACAGCAAGAATGAGACAGACAACAATAACAATTGAAGTTGACTCTTTTAATTCTTCTTTGGTAGGCCAAGTTACTTTTTTCATTTCCTTGACCACATCATTTACAAAGTTTATAATTTTTTCTTTCATGGTTACATTTAGTTTACTTGCACGTCAGGAGGGAGTCGAACCCCCAGCCTGCGGTTTTGGAGACCGCTGCTCTGCCAATTGAGCTACTGACGTATTATTTTGTTTCTTTAAAAATTACATGTTTACGAACAATTGGATCGTATTTTTTAAATTCAACTCTATTAGGGTGATTTCTTTTATTTTTAGTAGTTGTATAACGATACCCAGTTCCGGCAGAGCTTTCTAATGTAATTATTTGTCTTATATTTTTTGATTTTGCCATTGCTAAACCTAAATAACTATTTTTTTAGAAATATTAAAAATTTTTTGAGCTGATGACCGGGATTGAACCGGTGACCTCTTCCTTACCAAGGAAGTGCTCTTCCAACTGAGCTACATCAGCAGAAGAATTCGCTGATGTAAAAGTAAAAGAAGATCACCAGCGATTGAGCGGGAGACGGGACTCGAACCCGCGACCAACAGCTTGGAAGGCTGTGACTCTACCAACTGAGTTACTCCCGCAATCAAACCTTCTTTGCAAACAATAAAAAATGAACAAGTGGGCGGCGAGGGATTCGAACCCCCAAAGGCGTCAGCCAACGGATTTACAGTCCGCCCCGGCTCTCCAACTCCGGCGTCCGCCCAGACACTTTTCACCCAGTAAGTCAAAAAGCGAGCAACAAATATAGAGGGACTTAATTAAAAAAGCAAGATTAATTTATTTAAAAAATTAATTTTAATAATTTTTGTATGCTTTTAATTATTTTTTTGGGGGTTAACTTTTATCATTTTGTTTAATTTATATAGCTTATAATTCAAACCATCACATAAAGCTTGCCAACTTGCTTCAATAATGTTTGTAGAAACACCAACAGTTGTCCATGTTTCTAAACCATCACTTGATTCAATTAGAACTCGAACTCTTGCTGCTGTAGCTTCTTTTTCATCTAATACACGGACTTTATAATCAACTAGTTTAGTATCTGTTAATTCAGGGTAAAACCTTAAAAGTGCTTTTCTTAAAGCGTTATCCAATGCATTTACCGGTCCATCTCCTTCGGCTGCAGTATGTTCAATTTCTCCATTTACTTCAATTTTCAGAACAGCTTCAGCTTGTTTATGTTGTTCGTTATCAAAAAAGGTATAAACTTTAGAATCAATAGTTTTAAAGAATGGAGAAAATTCATTTTTTTCATTCATTAAAATCAATTCAAAAGATGCTTCAGCTCCATCATATTGATAACCTTGAAATTCTAGTTCTTTAATTTTTGAAACTAATTTTTTACTAAACTCACTTGATTCATCAATTTCTACTCCCAACTCTTTTGCTTTATATTTTATGTTACTTTGCCCAGATAAATCTGAAACTAGAACTCTTTGTGAATTACCTATTAGTTTTGGATCAAGATGTTCATACATTTTACTATCTTTTAAAACAGCACTAACATGAATACCACCTTTATGTGCAAATGCAGATTTTCCAACAAACGGAGCGCGGGAATTTGGATTAAGATTCATCATTTCTGAAACTGAATTAGAGAGTAAAGTTAATGATTGTAAATTAATTTTCTTTTTTGTTTTATAATTCATTTTTAGGATTAAATTTGGAATAATACTTATGAGATTTGCATTACCACATCTTTCGCCAACTCCGTTTATAGTTCCCTGAACATGCACTGCTCCATTTTCAATTGCTATTAAAGAGTTTGCAACTGCAAGATCTCCATCATTATGAGCATGAATTCCTATCGGGGTTTTAATTTCAGTTTTTACTTTTTCAATTGCAAAACTTATTTCAGAAGGTAATGAACCACCATTAGTATCACAAAGAACAATTGTTTCTGCTCCTGCTAATTCAGCTGCTTTTAACATTTTCAAAGCAAAATTTTCATCATCTTTAAAGCCGTCAAAAAAATGTTCGGCATCAAAAATAACTTTTTTACCAAATGATTTTAAAAATTTAACAGATTTATAAATTAATTCTTCATTTTCTTCATCACTTAAACCTAAACTTTTTTGACTATGAAATCTCCAAGTTTTTCCGAATATAGAGACATAAGGTGTTTCAGCTTTTAACAAAGCTAAAAGATTTGGGTCTGAATCAATCTTATTTGGATAACGGGCTGTTGAACCAAATGCACATAATTTTGAGTGGAGAAAATTTTCGTTTTTAACAGCAGTAAAAAATTCAGCATCTCTTGGATTGCTTCCAGGCCATCCACCTTCGATTATGTCAATTCCAAAATCATCAAGTTTATGGCAGATTTGAATTTTATCACGAACGGTTAAACTTATTCCTTCACCCTGAGTGCCATCACGTAATGTTGTATCAAATAGTTCAACAAATTTTTCCATTATTACCTCTGATTAAATCATTTTATTTTTTCTTGCATAATTGAATAATCCACCACTTTCAACAATTTCAAATACACTTCCAAGTGGTTTTAATTCATAAAATAAATTTTTAGTAATGTTTTTTAATTGATTATTAATTATATCAATTTCTAATTCATCACCTGTTTCAATTTTGTCGTTTAGTTTGTTAATTGATTCAATTGGTATTAAAAATCCTCCATCGACAGAATTTCTATAAAAAATTCTTGCATATGATTCTGCAATTATTGCTTTAACACCTGCAACATTTAAAGAAAGAGGTGCATGTTCTCTTGATGAACCGCAACCAAAATTAGTTCCTGCAATTATTATTGAAAACTCAGATTCACTATTTTCATCTTCTATGAATGGAATATTCCCATCTGGTAATCCTGCTTTTTCAATTGGAACTCCTGATAGAGCAAAATGTCCATACATTTTAAGTTCATTTGGAATACTTGTACTATAAACTAAATGTTCTGCGGGAATAATTTGATCTGTATCGATGTTGTTCCCTAAAACGTAAGCTTTTCCTTTTATTATTTTTTCCATAATCATCCTATAAAAAATTTCTTGGATCGGTTATAAAACCATTAATTGCACTTGCAGCAACAGTAAGTGGAGAAGCTAAATAAACTTTTGATTTTTTACTTCCCATTCGTCCGGGAAAATTTCTATTTGTAGTTGAAATAACAATATCGCCATCACTGCTTCTTCCAATTGTATCAGCTGGTCCTCCTAAGCATGCAGCACATGAAGATTCTGCTATTATGCAACCAGCATTTTCAAAAATTTCTTTTAATGAAATTCCGTTGAGAGATTCAATTTCCAATTGTTTAGCTACTTGTGTACTAGCAGGAACAACAAACGTAGGAACTTTAACTTTATTACCAAAAAGTAATTTAGCGGCAAATTCAAAATCAGTTATTTTGCCACCTGTACATGAACCAATGTAACATTTAGTCAACTTAGTGCCTTCTACATTACGAACAATGTCTCTGTTATCCGGACTGTGTGGTTTTGCTACAGTAGGTTCAATTTTGGTTACATCATATTTATTAACAGAAAAATATTTTGCATCATCATCTGAATAAAATATATCGTAATCAAAAATACCTATTGAACTCAAAAAACTTTTTGTAACATCATCTACGGAAATAATACCATTCATTCCACCAGCTTCAATAGCCATGTTAGTTAAAGTCATTCTTTCATACATATTCATTTGACGAATTGCACTTCCATCAAATTCCATTGCGCGATAAGTTGCACCATCGGTTGTAATATCAGCAAGTATTTGAAGAATTAAATCTTTAGCAGTTAAATAATTGGGAAGTTCACCATCAAAAATAAATTTCATTGTGTCTGGAACTTTTTCCCAAATTTTACCAGTGCCAAGAATAAATGCAGCATCAGTGTTTCCAACACCTGTTGAAAACAAACCAAATGCACCGCTTGTACATGTATGTGAATCTGTTCCAATTAAAACTGTTCCTGGTACATTAAAGCCTTCTTCTGCAAGAGCTAAATGACAAACACCTTTATATCTTTCTGTGCCAACATCATAATAATTTGGTAACTGATGTTCATCTGCAAATTGTCTTAGAATATCTACATTTCTATTTGCATGAACATTTTTTGTAAAAATGTAATGGTCAGGAAATATTACAAGTTTATTTTTATCCCAAATTTTTGCTTTGTCACCAAATTCATTTTTCCAAATTGAAATTGTTGGTGGACCACAAACATCGTGTGTCATTAAAACATCAACATCTAACCAAACACTTTCTCCTGGTGTTAAATTTTTTTTATGTGAATTTTTTTCAAATATTTTTTGCGTTATAGTTTTTCCCATTTTATTCCTTTTTTATTTTGATGAGAAATTGTATTCAAAAATTTCTAATTTTTTTTGAGTTGCTGTTAAGTAATGATTTAAAGCCTGCAAGAATGCTTTTGCACTGGCTTCTATAATATCTGTTGAGGTTCCTCTACCATTAAATGACATTTCATTTTCTCTAATTCTAACAATAGCTTCACCCATTGCTTGTCTTCCTGAAGTTACTGAGCGAACAGAATATGATTCTACAATTGGTTTAATTCCTAATGCTCTTTCAATTGCATTAAAAACTGCATCAACAGGTCCATCACCGGGTGAAGACTCCTGTAATAGTTTTTCACCATAAAATATTTGAACAGTTGCTGTTGGAATTGTTGAAGTACCAGCATTAACATGCATATACTTTAATTCAAATAGTTCTTTTTCTTTATAAATTTCATCTCCCATTAAAGCTCTTAAATCTTCATCAAAAACTTCTTTCTTTTTATCAGCTATTTCTAAAAACATTTCATAAACTTTTTGTAATTCTTTTTCATCGGGGTGATAACCTAATTCGTTCAATCTTGCTTTTAATCCATGTCTTCCACTGTGTCTTCCTAAAACAATTTTAGTTTTATTAACACCAACTGTTTCCGGAGATATTATTTCATAAGTATCTCTATTTTTTAACATGCCATCCTGATGAATTCCACTTTCATGAGCAAAAGCATTTTCGCCAACAATTGCTTTATTTGGCTGAACAACTATTCCTGTAAATGCAGATACCATTCTACTTGTATTATAAATTTCGGATGTTTCAATATCAGTATAAAAATTAGTTATATCGTTTCTAACTTTTAATGCCATAACAATTTCTTCGAGTGAAGCATTGCCAGCTCTTTCTCCAATTCCATTAATTGTACATTCAACTTGTCTTGCACCATTTTGAATTGCGGAAATAGAATTTGCAACTGCTAAACCCAAATCATTATGGCAATGAACACTTATAATTGCTTTATCAATATTTTTTACTCTTTTTCTTAATTCTAAAATTTTGTTAGCAAATTCTGATGGGAATGTGTATCCGGTAGTATCAGGAATATTAATTGTAGTTGCCCCGGCTTCTATGGCTGTTTCAATAACTTCAGCAAGATAACCAATATCAGTTCTTCCGGCATCTTCAGCAGAAAATTCTACATCATTGCAAAAAGTTTTTGCATAAGCTACAGCATCAAATGACATTTTTAGAATGGTTTTTCTTTTTTCCTGAATTGTATTTCCATATTTAGAATCACCAAATTTTCCAAGTATGTGAAAATCTGAAGTACTTGAGAAAGTATGAATTCTTGGATGTTTAGCATTTCTCAAAGCATCGTATGCTGTTTTAATATCAATTTCTTTTGCACGAGCTAATGCTGCAATTATAACTTTCGATTCATCAGCAATTCTTTTTACTGCTTCAAATTGAGCGGGTGATGAAATTGGAAATCCAGCTTCAATTACATCAACTTTTAATTTTTCAAGTTGACGTGCAATCTCAAGTTTTTCATAAACATTCAAGGAAGCACCTGGTGATTGTTCACCATCTCTAAGTGTTGTATCGAAGATTATTATTTTTTCTTTCATAAATAAATTCTCCTTAAAGAGTAAAAACTCCAAGTCCTTGTTCGTGAAAAACTTCTTTAAATTTTTTAATTACAATTTCAGTCATTTCAGTTGTTGAAACTAATTTGCAACCATCACTAAAAATATCTTTGGTTCTATAACCTTCTGAAAGAGTTTTGTTTATTGCAGTCTCAATTAATTCACTTGCTTTTTTCATTTGGAAAGAATAATTAAACATCATTGCAACTGAAGAAATAGAGGCAAGAGGATTTGCAATATTTTTTCCTGCAATATCCGGAGCGCTTCCATGAACTGGTTCGTAAAGTGAATATTTAGTTCCCAAACTAGCAGAAGGAAGCATCCCTAAACTTCCTGTAATCATACCAGCAATATCACTTAAAATATCACCGAATAAATTTGAAGTTAAAACAACATCAAATTGTTTTGGATTTCTGACGATTTGCATTGCTGCATTATCAACATACATGTGGGTTAATTTAACATCTTCAAAATTTTTATGAACATTAATTACAACATTTCTCCAAAATTGAGATACCTCAAGTACATTTGCTTTATCAACCGAAACAACTTTTTTATTTCTTTCTAGTGCTAATTGAAATGCAACTTTCGCAATTCTTTTAACTTCTTCTTTTTTATAAATCATTGTGTTAAATCCTTTTTCATCATCATAACCACGCGGTTCACCGAAATAAATTCCTCCTGTTAATTCTCTTAATACAATAAAATCAACATCTTCAAGTATTTCTTCTTTTAGTGATGAAGAGTCAATCAATGGTTTATAAATTTTAGCTGGTCGAATGTTTGCAAACAAACCAAGAGCTTTTCTTAATTTCAAAAGTGCAGCTTCTGGTTTTAAATGATGAGGTAAAGTTTCCCATTTAGTTCCACCTACAGCACCAAAAAAAACAGCATCTGAATCATAACAAGCTTGTAATGTTTCATCAGTTAGTGGTGTTCCAAATTCATCGTATGAACAACCGCCAATTAATTTTTCAGTTATTAATAATTCTGTATTGAAATGTTCAGCAACAACTTTAGCAACTTTAATAGCTGAATTGCCAACTTCAATACCAATTCCATCACCAGGAAGAAAAGCAATTTTGTACATTTGTCACCTATTTTTTTAACCAACTCATCATACTTCTTAATTTTGAACCAACCACTTCAATTGGATGATTTTTATTTTCATCGCGAAGCTTATTAAAATTTGGTGAGCCAGAGTTGTATTCACTCAACCATTCATTAGCAAATTTTCCGGTTTGCACTTCTTCAAGAATTTTTTTCATTTCTTTTTTAGTTTCTTCAGTAATAATTCTTGAGCCACGCGTCATTCCACCATATTCAGCAGTATCACTTACAGAAAAATTCATTCTAGATAATCCACCTTCATAATAAAGATCAACAATTAATTTCATCTCATGCATACATTCAAAATATGCTAATTCGGGTGGATAACCAGCTTCAACTAATGTTTCAAATCCGGCTTTAATTAACTGAGCAGAACCACCACAAAGAACAGCTTGCTCGCCGAACAAATCAGTTTCAGTTTCATCTTTGAAGTTAGTTTCAATTACACCTGCACGCGTTCCACCAATTCCTTTTGCCCAAGCTAATGCTAAATCTTTTGTATTTCCTGAAGGATCCTGATAAACTGCGATTAAACATGGAACTCCACTCCCTTCCTGAAAAGTTCGACGCACTAAATGTCCGGGACTTTTAGGTGCAATCATCATAACATTAACATCACTTGGAGGAATTATTTGTTTGTAGTGAATATTAAATCCATGTCCAAAAGCTAATGTATCACCAGATTTTAAATTTGGAGCAATTTCTTCATCGTAAACTTTTTTCTGATTCTGATCCGGAAGAAGTATCATAATAACATTTGAAGACTTGACTGCTTCTGAAACAGATTTAACAATTAACCCGGCAGCTTTAGCTTTTTCAACTGAAGAAGAATTTTCTCTTAACCCAACGCAAACATTCATTCCACTTTCCAATAAATTAAGTGCATGAGCATGTCCTTGACTACCAAATCCAAGTACAGCAATTTTTTTATCTTTTAACAAATCTAAGTTTGCATCATTATCATAATAAACTTTCATAACTTATTTCCTTTTTATGTTGTTAAATTTTTTTCTTTTTTGATTTTAATTTGTTCACCACGTTTTAGTGCAACAATTCCACTTCGGGCAATTTCTTTAATTCCAAAATTCGATAACAAGTTAATTGCTGCATCAATTTTATCTGGTGGTCCGGTTATTTCTAAAGTCATTGAACGACCTGTAATATCAACTATATTTCCTCTAAAAATATCATTGATGTTTTTTATTTCTTCCATTGTTCCTTTTGGAACATTAACTTTGATTAATGCAAGTTCTCTTTCAATGTGAGGTGTACTTGTTAAATCAACAACTTTTATTGTATCAATTAAGCGATTTAATTGCTTTACAATTTGGTCAATTATTTTATCATCACCCTCAGTTACAATTGTCATTCTCGAAATTTCTTCAATTTCAGTTTCACCTATAGATATACTTCTTATATTAAATCCTTTTCCACTAAACATAGTTGCAACACGATCAAAAGCCCCGAAATGATTTTCAACTAAAATTGAAATTGTATGTTTTTTCATATCATCCTCTTTGGATTTAATCTTTTAACCATCATATCAGAAATTGATGCACCACTTGGAATCATTGGAAAGACCATATCTTCTTTTACAACTTTAAATTCTATTAGGGTTGGTCTATCATTTATTTTCATCACTTTATCAAGTAATGAATCAACTTCATTTGGATTATCTGTTGAATATGATTCGATACCAAAAGCTTGACCAACTTTAACAAAATCGGGATTGCTACTACCTAAATCTGTAAAACTATATTTTTCTTTATGAAATAATTCCTGCCATTGACGAACCATACCTAGAAAAGAATTATTAAGAATAAAAATTTTAATTGGAAGTTTATTATAAACTGCAGTTGTCAATTCCTGAATATTCATTTGAAAACCACCATCACCACTAATTGAAATTACTGGTCTGTCTTTAACAGCAAAGGCAGCTCCAATTGAAGCTGGTAATGAAAAACCCATTGTTCCTAAACCACCACTTGTAATATTAGAACGTGGGTGATTATATCTGTAGTGTTGAGCTGTCCACATTTGATGTTGTCCAACATCTGTTACAACAACTGCATCACCATTTGTTTTTTCAAAAATTTTTTCAATTACAAATTCACTTCTCAGGCGACCATCATTTTTTTCATATTCGAGCGGACATTCATTTTTCCATTCCTCAATTTGCTTCAACCATTCAAATGTATCCGGCGGGTTATTCATTTCAGCGGCGAGTTCAGCTAAAACATGTTTTACATCTCCTACAATTGGAAGATCAACTACAACATTTTTATCAATAGCTGTTGGGTCAATATCAACATGAATTTTATAGGCTTTAGTACAAAATGTTTCTACTTTACCAGTAACTCTATCATCAAATCTGGCACCCAAAGAAACTAATACATCACAATTATCAACTGCTCTGTTTGCCCAATATGTTCCATGCATACCTAACATACCAAGTGACAATGGATCGGTTCCGGGAAAAGCACCTAAACCTTGCAAAGTCATTGTAACCGGTAAATTATTTTCACGTGCAAATATTTTTAATTCTTCTGAACTTCCGGACATTATTACACCACCACCAACATATAACAATGGACGTTTTGCTTTAGATATAACTTCGGCAGCTTTTTTAATTTGATTACTATTACCTTTATAAGTGGGTTTATATCCTCTTATTTCAACTTCGTCCGGATATTTAAAAATACATTTGGAATTTATAACATCTTTTGGTAAATCAACTACAACCGGACCAGGTCTTCCTGTTGATGCAATATAAAACGCTTTTTTAATAATAGGGGCTAACTCTTTAACATCACGAACTAAAAAATTATGTTTTGTTATTGGTCTTGTAATTCCAATAATATCAGCTTCTTGAAAAGCATCATTACCAATTAGATGAGATGAAACTTGACCCGTAAAAACAACTATTGGAACTGAGTCCATATAAGCATCAGCAATTCCGGTAACAGTATTTGTTGCGCCTGGTCCAGAAGTAACTAATACAACTCCAACTTTACCACTAGCTTTTGCATAACCTTCAGCAGCATGAACAGCCCCTTGTTCATGCCGAACAAGTATATGTTTAAGAAAATCAACATCATAGAGGTGTTCATAAATCTTTAAGACTGCACCACCTGGATAACCAAAAATATATTCAACATTTTCTCTTTTAAGGCATTCAAAAAATATTTCCGCCCCACTCATATAATTTGGATCGTTTTTCATAATAACTCCTAGAAATTAATTTTTAAAATTGCACCACGATTGGCAGATGTAACCATTTTGCTATAACGAGCAAGATAGCCTTTTGTAATTTTTGGTTTGAAATCTGGTAAAGAGAATAATCGTTTTTGAATTTCTTCATCAGAAAGAAGAACATTTATTTTTCTGTTTGGAATATCAATTTCAATAATGTCACCATTTTTAATTGCAGCAATTGGACCACGTTCAGCAGCTTCAGGAGAAATGTGTCCTATACAAGCTCCACGAGTTCCACCAGAAAATCTTCCATCAGTTATTAATGCTACTTTGTCACCAAGCCCTTGTCCCATTATTGCAGAAGTTGGAGTTAACATTTCCGGCATACCAGGTCCACCTTTTGGTCCTTCATATCTTATTACAACAACATCACCGGATTTTACATCCCCCTTCAAAATTTTTTCAACTGCTTCCTCTTGTGATTCATAAATTTTTGCCGGTCCTCTAAATGTCAATAATTTTTCATCAACTGCACCAGTTTTTACAATAGAACCATCGGGAGCTAAATTTCCAAATAAAACTGCAAGACCACCTTTTTTTGAATATGGATTTTCAACAGGACGAATTATTTCATAATCTTTTATACTGGCATTTTCAATATTTTCACCTAAAGTTTTTCCGGTAACAGTTAAAGAAGATTTATTTATTAAATCTAATTTTGTTAGTTCATTTAGAATTGCAGAAATTCCACCAGCGCGATCAACATCTTCAATATGAGCATTTTTTGAAGCAGGACTTACTTTACAAATGTATGGTGTTCTTTCTGAAAGTTCATTTAATAAATTTAAATCTAATTTAATACCTGCTTCTTCAGCAATGGCAAGTGTGTGAAGAATTGTATTTGTACTTCCTCCCATTGCTAAATCAAGAACAAAAGCATTTTTAAATGAATTAAGATCAAGTATTTTACTTGGGCGAATATCTTTTTCTATAAGATGTAAAATTTGTTTTGCTGCGTTCTGAGCTAAAATTTTTCTTTGAGGATCTATCGCTAAAATTGTTCCATTACCAGGTAATGCCATTCCAAGCGCTTCAGATAAACAATTCATTGAATTAGCAGTAAACATTCCCGAACAAGAACCGCATGAAGGACAACTATGATTTTCAAGTAGTTTTAATTTTTCATCATCAATTTCACCCGTACTATATTTTCCAACACCTTCAAATACAGAAATTAAATCAACTTTTTCACCCGTTGGAAGTTTTCCGGCTTTCATAGGACCGCCTGAGATGAAAATAGTTGGTATATCTACTCTGGCAGCAGCCATTAACATTCCTGGTACAATTTTATCGCAGTTCGGAATACATATTAATCCATCAAATCGATGAGCTTCAACAACGGTTTCTACACTATCAGCAATTAACTCACGGCTTGCTAATGAATATCTCATTCCTAAATGTCCCATAGCAATACCATCATCAACACCAATAGTATTAAATTCAAATGGAACACCTCCAGCTTCTCTAACAGCTTCTTTGATTATCTTTCCAAATTCTTGTAGATGAACATGCCCGGGAATTATATCAATGTATGAATTTGCAATTCCAATGAAAGGTTTATTAAAATCATCATCAGATTTTATAACTCCTGTTGCTTTTAATAAACTTCTATGAGGTGCTTTGTCAAATCCTTTTTTAATTAAGTCTGATCTCATATTTCCTCTGAATTAATCTTCAGATATAACTTTAGGGCTTCGGTCAACCCCTTGATCCGACTTTAATTTTTAATGTGTGATTTTGGGATTGACCAAATATTCTAGTTTAGAATAATAATTCCTAGAATAATTAGAATATTGATAATCCCTAGAAGAGTGATTTCTGAAGATAGGTTAATTGATTTAGACGCAACTTTAGCATCATGTTTTATATGAGCTAAATTTCTTGTGGTTATATTTTGCGTCCAGTTTTCCAATTGTTTATTAATTTTTGACTCGAATATAATGTCTGATTTTCAATATGTCAATAGATGAAAAATATTTTTTTATAATTTTTCATTTTTATGCATAATTATACATTTTAATGCCCCCAAATATCACGATCTAAACTACGATATTGAATTGCTTCAGAAACATGATGTGATTGAATTTTTTCACTTCTATCTAAATCTGCTATTGTTCTTGATACTTTTAAAATCCTATCATATGCACGTGCAGAAAGGCCAAGTCTATTCATCGCCATTTTTAATAAATCTTCACTCGGTTTATCCAGCTGACAAAATATTTTAATTTCTTTTGTTGTCATATCAGCATTTTTATAAACATGTTTAATTTCTTTAAATCTTTCATGTTGAATTTTACGTGCTTCTATTACTCTTTTTCTAATATCAATTGATCTTTCACCTGTTTGTTTTGATGCTAGTTGATTAAATTTAACTGCTGGCACTTCTATATGAATATCAATTCTATCAAGTAAAGGACCACTAATTTTCGCCATATATTTTTGTATCATTGAAGTGTTGCAGGTACATTCATGATTAGGGTCGGTAAAAAAACCACAAGGGCAAGGATTCATAGCAGCAGCTAACATAAAATTAGCCGGGAACTCAATTGACATTTTTGATCGACTTACTGTTACTTTACAATCTTCAAGGGGTTGGCGCATTACCTCAAGAACATTTTTTTTAAATTCAGGTAATTCATCAAGAAAAAGGACTCCATGATGAGCAAATGAAACTTCTCCTGGTCTAGGAAAAGATCCTCCTCCAATTAATGCAGCATCGCTCACAGTATGATGCGGATTACGAAATGGTCTTTCTGTAATAATAGCTTTATCTTTTGGAAGAATACCAGCAACAGAATGAATTTTTGTAGTTTCAAGTGCTTCTTCAAAAGTAAGAGGAGGTAAAATAGATGGTAATCTTTTTGCTAGCATTGTTTTTCCACTTCCCGGAGGACCAATCATAATTATATTATGCCCACCAGCAGCTGCTATCTCTAAAGCTCTTTTTACATTTTCCTGTCCTTTAACATCAGAAAAATCCAAATGATAAATATTTACTTCTGAAAACAATTTATCTTTATCAGAAACAACTGGTTGAAAAAAATTTTCACCTTTTAAAAATTCAATTACTTCGTTTAAAGTATTTAATCCATAAACATTAATTCCCTCAACAATAGATGCTTCGTAAACAGAATCCGAAGGTAAAATTATATTTTCAATTTTTTGTTTTTTTGCTTCAACAGTAATTGGTAAAGCACCTTTAATTTTTCTTAATGTTCCATCAAGTGAAAGTTCTCCGAGAAATAAAGTTTTTTCAATCAATTCAGAACTAAAAATTTCAGTAGCTAAAAGAATTCCAATAGCAATTGGTAAATCAAATGAACTGCCTTCTTTTTTAATATCAGCAGGAGCTAAATTGACTGTAAGTTTTCTATGAGGTAAAGAGATACCAGAATTTTTAATTGCCGCCGTAACTCTTTCTTTACTTTCTTTAACAGCATTATCCGGAAGACCAACAATAGAAATTGAAGGGATATTATTTTCACTGTGAGTTTCAACTTCAACAAGATAAGCATCGATACCTAAAGTTGCACCTGAAATAACTTTAGAGAACATTAAAAACTCCCCAAGTTTTTTTGCAAGCTAATAAAAGAAAAATTTAAAACAAAAAACCCCGCAAAAAGCGGGGTTAAAATTTTTGATGCGTAAAATTATGCACGTGATTCTAAAACACTAACATATTTACGATCATTTTTTTTGCGTTCAAATTTTACATAACCATCTATAGTTGAAAATAAAGAGTGATCGCCTGCTAATTTTACATTTTTACCAGGGTGAAAATTTGTTCCTTTTTGTCTTACTAATATTGAACCAGCAGAAACAAATTCGCCGCCAAAAGCTTTTACTCCTAAATATTGTGGATTGCTATCGCGACCGTTACGAGATGAACCTTGACCTTTTTTATGTGCCATAAAATTACCTCCAGTTACTATGCAATTTTAGTAACTTCAATTCTTGTTAATTGTTGTCTATGTCCTCTTTTTCTTTTATAAGAGATACGAATTTTTTTCTTGAAAACAATTACTTTTTCATCTTTAGTATGTTCAAGAACTTTAGCATAAACTTTAACGTCGTTCAAAGTTGGAACACCAATTTTAGTATCGTTTTCATCTCCAAATAAAAGAACTTTATCAAAAACTATTTCAGTATTTGGTTCAGCTTTTAAATGGGGTACATAGTATTTTCTTTTTTCAGTAACTTTAAATTGTTGTCCAGCTATATCAACAACTGCAAACATTCTTCCTCCAAAACTTCAAAATTTTGAGGCGTAAATATATGGAATAGCTTATATGGTGTCAATAAATATTTAAAATAAATAGTAGATTTAATTTATTTCTTAAGTCTGAAATAAAATTTAGACCCAATATTGACTTTACTTTCAACAAAAATCCTGGATTCGTGTGCTTCTAATATATGTTTTACAATTGCAAGTCCTAAACCAGTGCCACCTAATTCTCTCGATCTATCTTTATCAACTCGATAAAATCTTTCAAATATTCTTGGCAGGTCTTCCTCAGAAATTCCAATTCCTGTATCTTGAACATAAATTATAACTGAATTCCCTTCTTCAATTACTCCAATTTCGATATTTCCCTTTTCTGTATATTTAATTGCATTTGTAATCAAATTATTCATCACTTGCTTTAATCTATTTTTATCACCAAATACTTCAAGTTTTTCATTGACTGAATGTAAAAATAATTTTAATCCTTTTGATTCAGCTTGTAATTTGAATTCACTGATTAAGTTTTTTAGATATTCATGAATATTAAAATATCTAAAACTCATCCTCATTTGACCCGATTCAATCATTGAAATATCTATTAAATCATTTAATAAGGTATTAAGATTATTCGTGTGATGTATTGCTTTTTTTAAGAATGTTTTGTTTACATTTTTATCTTCTAATGCACCATCTAATAATGTTTCTAAATATCCCTGAATAGTAAAAATCGGAGTTCTGAGTTCATGTGAAACATTTCCCAAAAATTCTGTTCTAACTTGTTCTAACTTTTTCATATTAATGATAATATTTTTCCAACTGTTATACATTGTTACAATTTCTTCTTCTAAATTTTTCAGTGATTCACTTAAAATTATATCATCGCTCTTTTCAATTTCATTGTTACGGATTTTTTTTATTAATGTTTTTATCTCTTCTAATTCCTTTTTTCTTTTCTGAATTAATAAAAACAAAAATGATATCAAGATGATAATTAGAAATATCAAAAATATTATTGTGAATTTTTCAAAGCTTTCAGGTGGTAATATTTGATTGAGAATGAAAAATAATAACATTAAAGAAATCAAAACTATAATTAAATATTTCGGTGAAATAATTTTATTTAATTTTTTAATCAATTTTATCTCTTAATTTATATCCAACACCTTTAATGGTTTCCAATAGATAATCATACTTCCCTAATTTTTCTCTTATCTTTCTTATGTGAACATCAATTGTTCTTTCAACAACATAAATATCATTTCCCCATATTTCATTTAAAATAATTTTTCTTGAAAGTATTTTCCCTTTATGAGCAATTAATAATTTCAATAATTCATATTCTTTTTTTGGGAAAAAAATTTCTTTATCGTTAATAAATATTTGATGTTTTTCATTATCTATTTTAATAGGACCAAATTCATAAATTAATTCAGCTGGATTGGTATTTATTTTTCTAAGTTTAGCTTTTATACGAGCTATTAATTTTTGAGGAGATATTGGTTTAGTAATGAAATCATCGCCGCCAACATTTAGGGCAAGTATTTCATCAGATTCACTTTTTTTTGCAGTTAAAAAAATAATTGGTGTGGTTTTGAAGTAATCAATTTTTCTAATTTCTTTACATGTTTCATAACCATCAAGTTTTGGCATCATAACATCAAGAATTATTAAGTCGGGTTTTTCACTAAGCTTATTTAACGCTTCAATTCCATTGGAGGCGGTTACAACTTTAAAATTTTCTTTACTTAAATTGTAACTCAGAAACTCTAGGATATCATTTTCATCATCAACTAAAAGAATTTTATAACTCATTTAATTTCAATTTCTTTTTGTAATTCTGCTGATTTATAAATAGCCTGAACAAGTTCCATAAGAAAAACAGAATCGTCGCAAGTAGAAACCATAGGAGTATTTTCTCTAATAGCTGCAATAAAATGTTTTAATTCATTTTCAAAAGATTTTTTATAAAGATCTTTTGTATTTGCAATTGGAAGTGAATAATCAACATGACCACTTTCAAGTCTTTTATAAGCTCTCAGTGGATTTAGATGTGCAGTTCCTTTTGACCCAAATGCCGCAAGATGAAATTTATCCCATTCTGCATGTAATCCCCAGCTTACTTCAAATGAAATCACTTTTCCATTTGTAAATCTTATTAATCCAATCGAAGAATCTTCAACATTTTTGGTTGTATGATAAAAATTTTGAACTGAAACACTTTTCAATTCTGAATTGCTAGCGATCCATAAAGCCAAATCTAATATTGAAATTCCGAGATCTAAAATTACACCTCCACCGGAAATTTCTTTTTTCATAAACCATTTTTGTTCGCTGCTTTGTTTACGAAGCCAGCCGCATCTAACATAAAATATTTCTCCTAGTTCACCACTGTTAATTAAACTTCTCATTAACATTGTATCCGGTCTATAACGTAAATTCATTCCAACCATTACTTGCTTTTTATATTTTTTAACAGCAGCTTGTATTGATTTTGCTTCTTCTAAATTTCTTGAAATCGGTTTTTCAATTAATACATCTACTTTTGATTTAAGACAATCAATTGCAATTTCAGAATGAGTATCGGTTGGTGTTGCAATTATAACTCCTTCAATTTCTTCTTTGTCTAACATATCACGATAATCATGATAAGTGCTTTTAATATTATATTTTTCAGCAACACCTTTAAGTCTGTTCTTGTTAATATCACTAACTGCAACAATATTAACATTATTCATTTTTGATAAAATAGGTAGATGAACCAATTGTGAAATTCCACCAAGACCAATTAAAGCTATGTTAGTTTTTCCCATAAAATCATTTATTTGTTTATAAAACTTTTAACTTTATTAAAAATGCCTTCTGAATCTATCTCAAGTAATTTATGAAGTTCTGCCTGAGTTCCATGATCTACAAATTGATCCGGCAAAGCAATTCTTAAAACATCATTTTTAAAATTATTATCAGAAAGAAATTCAACTACTGCAGAACCAAATCCACCAATTATACTATTCTCTTCTAATGTTACAATTTTTTTATGTTTATTAGCAATTTCTATTAATCTGTTTTCATCAATAGGTTTAATAAAACGCATATTAATAATTTCAGCTGAAATATTTTCTTCATTTAATTTTTTGGAAACCTGAATTGCATATTGTACCATATTTCCTACTGCTAATATTGCTAAATCATTTCCATCTGATATTTGTTCAGATTTTCCAATTTCAATTTCTTTAAATCCATTTTCTAATTCTACACCAATTGCATTTCCACGAGGATATCTTATTGCAATTGGACCTTTCTTATAGTTGATTGCAGTATATAACATATTTCTTAATTCAGCTTCATCTTTAGGAGCCATTACAACCATATTTGGAATAATTCTTAAATAAGATAAATCAAACGAACCATGATGAGTCGGACCATCGGCTCCAACTAATCCAGCACGGTCTAAAACAAATACAACGTGTAACTTTTGTAAAGCAACATCATGAATAATTTGATCGTAAGCTCTTTGTAAAAATGTTGAGTAAATAGCAACCACAGGAATAACACCTTGAGTAGCTAAACCCGCTGCAAAAGTAACTGCATGTTCTTCAGCAATTCCAACATCATAATATCTTTCAGGAATTTCTTTTTGCAAATAATCCATTCCGGTTCCATCAGGCATTGCTGCTGTAATTCCTACTACTTTATTATTTTCTTTTGCAATTTCAACTAATGCTTTACCAAATATTGATGTATAACTTGGGACCGAGGATGAAGCTTTTATTGCTTTACCTGTTAATTTATCAAATGGTGTTGCAGCATGATATTTTTGTGAGTGTTCTTCTGCGGGTGTATATCCTTTTCCTTTTTCTGTTAATAAATGAACTAACATTGGACCATTTAAATCTTTGATATGCTCAAATAATTTCACAAGCTGAACAATGTTATGTCCATTAATCGGTCCGAAATATCTAAATCCTAATGCTTCGAAAAGCATTCCGGGAGTAATAATTGATTTAATACCTCTTTCCAAACGTAAAGCAACTTTTCTAATTCTATCTCCAAATTGATCAAGTTTTCCGGTTAAATCCCAAACAGCATCTTTTAATTTTTTATATTCAGGATGGGCAATCATTTCATTAAAATAATTATGTATTTGCCAAACGTTCGGAGCAATAGACATTCTGTTATCATTAAGTACAACAATCAAATTGCTTTTATTAATACCAGCATTATTCATAGCTTCGTATGCCATTCCGCCAGTCATAGCACCATCACCAATAACGGCAACTACTTTCTTACCTAAAGAAAGAACTTTACTTGCTTCAGCCATACCAAGAGCTGCACTAATAGATGTTGTTGCATGACCAGCACCAAAAGCATCATATTCACTTTCACTTCTTTTTAAAAATCCACTTAATCCATTTAATTGTCTTATTGTGTGAAGTTTTTCTTTTCTTCCTGTTAAAATTTTGTGTGGATATGCCTGATGTCCAGTGTCATAAACAATCAAATCGTTTGGTGTATCAAAAACCTTATGCAAAGCAACTGTTAATTCTACTGCACCTAATCCAGCACCAAAATGACCACCAACTTGTGATATTACATCAACTAAAAAATTTCTTACATCGTCACAAAGAATTTTCAAATCGGATTGGCTTAATGATCTAATATCTTTTGGAGTGTTTACTTTCGATAAAACAGAATATTTTGAAAAGTCATTCATAATATTTCCTCTTGTTACTTTATTTGAATATCAAGCTGTTTTTTTAGTTCGGTTATTTTAATTTCAGCTTCTTTTAATAATGAGTAACAATTTTTTGCTAAAATAATTCCCTCCTCGTATAAATTTATTGAATCTTCAAGACTTACTTCTCCACTTTCGAGAAGTTGAGTTATTTCTTCAAGTCTTTTAAGTGAATTTTCAAAATTATTTTCTTTCTTCTTTGCCATTAATATTTATTTCTCCATCATAAAATTTTATTGAAAATGTTTTTTCGCTTTTAAATTTTTTTAATCTACCTATAATTTTTTTTTCTTGTTTAATATAAACAAATCCTCTTTTCAAAATATTTTCAATATTAAAAGAATTTATTTTATTGTTTTTCAATTCTAAAATATGAAAATAATTTTTGATTTTATTTTCCATTTCATTGTTAAATACGTAATAAAGATTATCTAATGTTTGATATCTCATTTTAATGGAATCATCAAATTGCTTAAATCCGTATGAATTAACATAATTATTTATAATGTTTTTATTTTCTAAAATTTTTAAATCTATGGAAGATGATAGATTATCAATGAAATTTTCAAGGTAAATTAACAAATCATCTTTATCAGGAGTAGCTAATTCAATTGCAGCAGTTGGCGTTGCAGCACGAAGATCAGCAACATAATCAGAGATTGTAACATCAACTTCATGACCAACTGCACTGATAACAGGAATATCTGATTCAAAAATTGCTCGTGCAACAATTTCTTCGTTGAATGCCCACAAATCTTCAAGAGATCCACCACCACGACCAACTATAATTAAGTCAACTTCATTCAACTTATTAAAAAGTTTTATTGAATTTACAATATCTTCCGCAGCTCCTTCACCTTGAACTTTGGTAGGACAAATAATTAACTCAACAAGAGGAAATCTACGAGTTGCAACGCTTATCATATCCTGAAATGCAGCTCCATCAATTGCAGTTACAATACCTATTTTTTGAGGGAATTGTGGAATTGGTTTTTTATATTTTGTATCGAACAGGCCTTCATCATTTAACTTTTGTTTTAGTTTTTCAAAAGCTAATTGAAGTTCCCCAACTCCAGCAACTTTCATACTTTTAACATCAATTTGATAATTCCCTCTTGGAGGATAAACGGTAATTCTACCTGTTACAATAATTTTCATTCCATCTTGCGGAGTAAAAAAAACATAATTATTTAATCCGCGCCACATAGTACAATTTATTTGAGCATCATTATCCTTTAGAGTAAAATACCAGTGCCCCGAAACATGAGCTTTGAAGTTTGAGATTTCTCCGATAACATTTATTTCAGAAAAATTGCTTTCTAATGTTTCTTTAATTTTGCCTGTAATTTCAGAAACAGATAATATTGAATTCATATCAGTTAAAAATTAAGTGAAAAAAAGTTGGAGTAAAGCCCAACTGAAAATTCATAAAATTCTTTTCTATTTTTAATTGGTTGTAAGTTGTATCTATATTTAGTAAAAAATGTGAAAACATTTTCTATTTGGAAAAGTCCAAGCGATAATTCAAAACCAATTCCATTATATCCTTTTAAATTACTAAAGTATGATAAACCGGCTGATATATATTTAATTTCAGAAGGTAGAATTAAATGCTTTAAATGAAATCGTATGATATTTTTTGTTTCTGCTTTTAAATAGTGTGAATATTCAAATGAAAAATAATTTTGTGGATAGTTGTACCCATTTCCATAAAAATTGTAAAGTGGAATTTCTTTACTCAATCCTAAAAATTCCTTACCATTTATAAAAGCATAATCAAAAGTTGGTATAGCAAAAACTAATCCACCAATACACATTTTTGTGTAATCAAAATTTTTAACTTCCTTAATTATTATATCTTGTGGTAATTCAACAAAATAATTTTCACTCGTAAAAGATGAATTATTTTTCATCGTTAATGTTATTTGATATGTAATCACTTCAGCTATAAAATCATTTTCATTTAATTCAATTTCAATTTTATGTAAATCATTGTTTTCTTTAGATACAATAAAATTTTTTAATTTATTCAACTTTAAAGTTGATTTACAACTATCTGAAGTGCTGAATGAAAGAAAAAATTTGTGTGGCTTTTCTTGAGTTATATAAGAATCAATTATAAAAATATCAACATTTGGGTTTTCTGTAATTTCTTGTGCAAAACTTTTTGAAAAGAATGAAAGCAAAAGAATAAATAATAACTTTTTCATAAACCTAATTTTTTATTAACAAAAATAATTTTTTTTATCAAGAAATTAGTATAACTGATGCAAAAAATAGTTTTATTATATTTGCAGCATTCATAATAAGGTGAGAGAAAAGTGAAAATACTAATTTCTAATGATGACGGGATTAATTCTCCCGGTTTATTTGTATTAGCTAATGAACTTAAAAAAATTGGTGAAGTTACAATTGTGGCTCCTTTAACAGAACAAAGCGCAGTTGGTCATGCAATAACAATGAAATATCCACTAAGAGTTACAGAAATATTTAAGAATGGCAATTTTTATGGTTATGCAGTTGATGGAACTCCTGCTGATTGTATAAAAATGGGAATTAGAAACATAATGAAAGAATCACCTGATATAGTTGTTTCAGGAATTAATCTTGGTTCGAATGCTGCTATAAATATTATTTACTCCGGTACTGTATCCGCCGCAAGAGAAGCTGCTATTATGGATGTTCCGGCAATTGCTGTTTCAGTTGCAAGTCATACAGCAAAACATTTTGATTTCGCTGCTAAGTTTTCTGCTAAGCTTTCACAAATTGTTGTAAACAAAGGTTTACCTAATGGTACTCTCTTAAATGTAAATGTTCCAGATTTACCCGAAAATGAATTAGCTGGGGTATTAGTTACTTATCAAGGTAAATCTAAGTGGGACGACATTTATGAAGAAAGAATTGATCCTTATGGAAATAAATATTATTGGTTAACAGGAAAATTAATCGAGACCGACAAAGATTTAAAGCAGGATCATTTCGCTCTGAAAAATAATTATGTTACAGTTACACCTATTCATTTTGATTTAACAGATTATAAAACTTTCGAAGAGCTAAAAAATTGGAATATTGAAAAAATTAATGATTAGTTAATAATGAAATTAATTCTTGGAATAGAAAATTTATTTTTTGTGTTTGATGCAAATAAATACTTTTTACTTGGTTTGGTTTTAATTACAATTTTATTTTCTTTTTTTATTTATAAATATACTGTTCCAAATATCACCAAAACGAAGAAAATATTTTTAACTTCCGTTCGAAGTTCAATTCTAATTTTAGTCTTATTACTTCTTTTTGATACATCAATAAATTTTATAAATAAAATTGAGCAAAAGTTATTTACTTATGTTTTTATTGATAACACAAATTCAATTGTTACAAAGGATAGTTTAAGCAATTCAGATAAAATTGTTTATCTTTTAAATAATATTTCTCAAAAAGAAAATGGAAATGTTAAATATTTTTCTTTTGGGAATAATGTTGAAGAAATAAATAATTTTTCTTCACTTAAATTCAATTTACAAGGGACTAATTTTAATTCACTTTATAATTTTATCAATAAAAATAAAAATGAGATTAAGAATGTTTTAATAGTTAGCGATGGTAATATTAATGAAGGTGAAGACCCAACTTATTATTTTGAAAAGTTACAAATACCAATTTTTTCAATTGGAGTTGGAGACACAACATCACAAAAAGATATTGAGATTAAAGATGTAATTTATAATCAGTTTAATTATGTTAATAAAGAATCAAAAATAGAAGTGATAATTTTAAATAGTGGATTTGGTAACAAAAATATAAATGTAAAGTTATTTGAGGAGGATAAATTAGTTTCGCAAAAAATTGAAATATTAAATTCAGAGGGATTTAATAAAATTTATTTTACCATAAAACCAACCAAATCGGGTGAAATCAAATACAGAATTGAAATTGATAAATTCGGAAATGAAATTTCATTAATTAATAATACTAAAATTTTTTATATAAATATTTTACCATCAAAAATTAAAATTGCATTAATATCAGATGTCCCAAGTAATGATGTCTCCACAATTTACAATTCACTTAAAAAAGATGAGAATTTTCAAATAAATAAATATTATAAAATTACTGACACAAAATTTTGGATTGAACCAAAAGAATTTCAAATAGATAGTTCTGATATTTTATTTTTTATAAACTTTCCAACAATAAATACAACACAAAATGAATTGAATAAATTTTCTGAAATTATTAGTAAAGGGAAACCATATTTCATTTCCATTTCAAACTATACATCGCTTGATAAATTATATTTCTTAAATCAAAGTTTACCTTTAACAATAAAGCCAAGTATTTCTGAAAGCAGAAAAGTTCAACCAGATATTTTGTTAAATGAATATACTTCATACTTTTCTCAATTAACAAGCAGGAATGATATATGGAATAAATTAGCTCCGATTGATCAAGTAAATTTTACTTTTCAATTGAAAACAGATAGTAAAACTTTAGTTAAATCTTTTTTTAAAAATGCTGATTTAGAAACTCCATTAATCTCGATCAGGAATATTGGAAATGAAAGAGTTTTTTTATTTAATGGATATAACTTTTGGTATTGGAATTTCCAAAATGTAGAAAATAATCAGGATTTTGTTTCAAATTTTTTTATTGAGATTGCAAAGTGGTTAAACCAAGCTAAAAACAAAAAATATTTTTCCGTAACCACAAACAAAAAATATTTTTCACAAAATGAACAAATTGAATTTAGAGCTGAGTTATATGACCAAACTTTTAATCCAATTGATACAAGTAATGTATTATTAAAAATAAATAACGATAATGAAATAAAACTTAATCCGATTGGAAATGGGATTTATGCAGGTGAGTTTAACCCAGAAACAACTGGTGAATACTTTTACGAAGCATCTAACAGCTATTATAAAAATAACTACTCAAAACAAAATGGAAGATTTTTCGTTTCATCTATTCCTATTGAAAAAACTTCATTTGGTTTAAATGATAAATTTCTAAAACAAATTTCATATTCAACAAATGCTAAATATTTTTACATTGATGATAAAAATTTTCAAATTGATGAACTATTGAGTTTTAATAATATTAAACAATATTCAACTACAAAGACAGAATTAAAATTAATTAATGAAAAATATTTTTTAATAATTATTTTATTTTTGCTTTTACTTGAATGGTTTATTAGAAAAAGATCTGGAATGATATAAAAAATGAGCTTTATAAAATTCACAAAAGAAGAAAAAACAAACTTTGCATTAATTGACAAACAACATAAACATTTTGTCGATTTAGTAAACAAACTTTATTCATCTTCAATAAATTTTAAATTCGATGACACAGATAAACTCTTTAATCAATTAATAGAATATCTTTCCTTTCACTTTAAGACTGAAGAACAATTAATGCAAGAAACAAAATTTGAAGGTTATTATTCTCATAAACTTGAGCATGATAGATTTTTAAGAAAACTAAATAAAATCTACAATTCTTTTATTAAAAATAAATTTGAGTTGGATAAAGACTTTTTTCTCACTTTAAAAAATTGGTTTAAAAATCATTTAGAACTAAATGACAAAAAAATGGGGAATCATTTTGTCAAAATGGGAATTAAATAATCATATAAAATCTCTTATTGATTATATTTTTCCAAGATTCTGTATTTCCTGCCTTCGAAAACTTTCTCTTTCAGAAATTGTAGTTTGTAAAAATTGTTTAGAATCAATAAAAAATATTTCAGCTGAAGAATTAAAACTTGAATACAACAAAAAATTCAGTAAAGATAATTTTGTAGATGATTTAAAATCACTCTACTGGTTTGAAAAAGATAAAATTCTTCAACATATTCTTCATGCATATAAATATGATAATAAAATTTACATTGGTAAATTTTTGGGAGAATTGATTTATTCTAATCTTTATGATGAAATCAAAAAATGGAATATAAATTTAATTATTCCAGTTCCACTTCATTCATTAAAAAAAGCACAGAGAGGATTTAATCAATCATATTTCATTGCTAAAAGTCTTTCTAAAAAAATTAATATTCCTATAAACACAAAAATTATAAAGCGAAAAAAATATACAGAAACTCAGACAAAAATGAATTTACTTGAGAGGAAAGAAAATGTAAGAAATGCTTTTATTGTTAAATCAAAAAGTAAAGTCATCGATAAAAAAATAATATTAATTGACGATGTAATTACAACAGGTGCAACAATTAATGAATGCGCAAAAGTTTTAAAGGAGAATGGTGCAAAAAAAGTTTATGCTATTTCAGTTGCTATACCAATAGATTACATTCTGTCAGGTGCTGAAACACCTAAAATTGATAATCCATTTCTTAACACAATTTGAGTAGCAATTACCAAAGAGATTCTTGCTTCAGCAAGATTTTTTTCGCTACCAATAATTCTACACTCAGTATAAAACTTATGAAATGTTGAAGCAAGTTCTTCTAAATAGTTTGATATTTTGTGAGGCTCATAATTTTCTGCGCTAACTAAAACGACTTCCGGAAATTCAAAAAGTTTTTTAAGTAAATCTTGTTCTACTTCTGAAGTCAACAAATTTAAATTATCAAATGATGGATTCAATTTTTCATCTTTCGTCATTCTTAAAATTGATGCAATTCTGGCATGAGCATATTGGAGATAAAATACCGGATTTTCATCAGATTGTTTTTTTGCAAGTTCAAGATCGAAATTCAAATGACTTGTCATGCTTCGCATAATAAAAAAGTATCTAACTACATCAGCACCAACTTCATTAATCAATTCTTCAAGAGTAATATAGTTTGCCTTGCGGGTTGACATTTTAACAACTTCACCTTTCTGAAGTATAGTTACAAACTGATGAATTAAAACTTTCACTTTATTAGTATCGAACCCCAAAGCTCTAAGACCAGCAAGAACATCAGGATAAGTTGCATTATGATCTGAACCAAATAAATCAACCATCAAATCGTAACCTCTTTCAAATTTATTTATATGATAAGCAATATCTGGCAGTCGGTAAGTTGGTTCACCACTTGATTTGACTATCACTTTATCCTGATCATTTCCCAATGCAGTTAATTTTAACCAAACAGCATTATCTTTTTCGTAAGATAGATTTAATTCAGAAAGCTTATCTAACAATAATTTTATTTTTCCTTCTTCATAAAGTGAATGTTCATTAAAAAAATTATCCATATTTATTTTAATGGATTTCATTGTTTTGATTATATCATCAAAAATTTCTTGCTCAGCTTTCTGTTTAAAAATTCCTTCTGCCTTTTCGTTTTTAATTGATTCGCCATATTCATCCAATAATTTTTTAGCAATATCCTTGATATATTCACCTTGATAATAGTCATCTGGAAATTCAATTTTTTCACCAAGCAATTCTAAAAATCTCAATCTTACTGAATCTCCTAAAACACGCATTTGTCTGCCAGCATTATTAAAATAATATTCACGTTCAACTTTATATCCAATCCATTCTAATAAATTTGCAACAGTATCTCCAACAACTGCATTTCTTCCATGACCAACAGTAAGTGGACCTGTTGGATTTGCAGAAATAAATTCAACTAAAGCTTTTTTGCTTTCATACTTATTGGATTTTCCATAATTATTATTTTCTTCAATAATTTTTTTAATAATTGTTGGCAGATAATTTTTTGTAAAAAAGAAATTAATAAATCCTGGTCCAGCTATTTCAATTTTGTCAATTATATTATTGTCATAATCAAAATTTGAAATTATTTCATCAGCAATTTCTTTTGGATTTCTTTTTAATTTTTTAGAAAGTATCATCGCAGCGTTGGTAGAATAATCGCCATGACTTTTCTGTGAAGGAATAGAAAAAAATAAATCAATATCTTTTAAATAAGGTAACTTTTCAGATGTATTATTAAACAAATCAATTAAATATTTTTTCAAAATTTCACCTTTAATTATCTTGAATATTTATAACAGGTGCATCACCCCAAAGTTTTTCTAAGTTATAATAATTTCTTGCTTCAGCTCTAAAAATATGAAGAACAACATCAAAATAATCCATTAAAACCCAATTCAAAGTTTCAAACCCTTCTCTATGCAAACATTTTATACCGCGTTCAATTAAATTTTTATCTACTTCATCAGCAATAGCTTTTACTTGTTTATCTGAATCGGCAGAACAAATAACAAAATAATCTGCAATGTTCGATACATTTTTTAAATCAAGAATTTTAATGTTATATGCTTTTTTTATTTTGGTTAATTCAGCAATTAATTTTGCAAAATCTAATGATTCCAATAACACCTCATTTAAATGGATTTAATGTTAAATAATCTTTTCCAATAATTACACTTACATCTATAAAATAATCTTTGTTTAACTGTTGTATAATGTTCTGTTTTTTAACACCTAATGCTTTTGCAACTTCATAAGCATTTGCCATATTTCCCATTCTATCAATAACTAAAGTTTCGTCAAGTTCTGAAGAAATATAATTTCCATAATCTGCTACATCAAAACCCTTTGATCGTAAATAATCTGTATATCTATCTGCAACTCCATTTACACCGCAACCATTTCTTACATCAACCTGAATAATTTCTGATACTTTCCCTTCTACAATTTCATCATCAAATTTTGTTGACTTATAAGTTAATTTTACAAAAAGAGAATAACTCATATACACAATAATTGCCAGTAGAAAAAAAAGAGAAATATTTAATAAAATATTTATAGTTGGAGATTTTAAATTTTTCGGATTTTGTTTAATTGATTTACTTTTTTCCAATGCTAACCAAATAACCTATTCTTAATTAAAATACTATTCGTTTTCGAAAAACGAATTATTAAAAAATCTACTTCTAAAAAATGGTGAAGACCCATAATAATATGGAGAATAATAATTAAAAGGTGAATTACTATATTGTAACATTACAGACATTCCATCGCTGATTTTATAATTCATTTGTAATCGATCAATATAAATTCCATTTATCTGTTTTGAAAAATCTTTACCAAATGAATTATAGGGAGAATTCAGAACACTTAATTCAGCAATTAAATTTAGTTTATCACTGAATTTTAGATTCATTGTATTTGTATAAGAACCAATAGCCATTGAACCAAAACCAAAAGATGAAAATGATAATCCAAAAGAATGATGCATTTGGAAATTTTCAACTCCAAATAAACCTAAAAGTGAACCAAATGATTTGTTATAAACTCCACTTTTAATATCAACAGGTTTATTTAATTCTTCACGAAATTGACCAAACATAACAGATGATAAAATTAAAAAAAGAATGAATTGTTTTTTCATAAATCACCTTTCAGATTTTCTTGTTTAACAAGTTTAATCAATCTTTGGTTTCGTTATTCAGAAACTTTTACAATCATTTCAACTTCAACAGGAGCATTTAAAGGTAATTCACTAACACCAACAGCACTTCTTGCATGTTTACCTTTTTCTCCAAATATATTTACAATAAACTCCGAAGCTCCATTTGCAATTTTAGGTTGTGAAGTAAACCCAGCTTCTGAATTCACAAATACAACTAATTTTACAATTTGCTCTATTTTATCAAGATCATTAATCAAAGTTTTTACAGCACTTAAACAATTGACTGCACATATTTTTGCTGCTTCGATTGCATCTTCTTCACTAACATCTTTTCCCACTTTTCCTGTTGCAACTAATTTTCCTTCCTTTGTTGGCAATTGCCCAGATGTAAAAATTAAATTTCCAGCTTTTTGTGCCGGAACATAAGCAGCCAAAGGTTTTGCGGCTTCGGGTAATTCATATCCTAATATTTCTTTTAATTTTTCTTCAATCATAGTTATTCCAAATTTTTCAACACAAATATAATAAACTTGAGCGAAGATTTTTTCAATTAATGTTAATGATTTATATTTTGTCATTAAATATGGAGTAAAAATGGTTGGTGAAAAATTTCAAAAACTTTATGAAATTATGAAAAGATTAAGAGTTGAATGCCCTTGGGACAGAGAACAAAATCATGATTCTATAAAAGCAGCAACAATTGAAGAGACTTACGAGGTAGTTGAAGCAATAGATCAAAAAGATTTTAATGAATTAAAAACTGAACTTGGAGATTTACTTTTACATATTGTTTTTCATTCAGCTATCGGAGAAGATAATAAAACATTTACTATGGAAGAAGTTATTGATTCAATAACAGAAAAATTAATTAGAAGACATCCGCATGTTTTTGGCGATACTAAAGTTAACGGGACAAAAGAAATTCTTAAAAATTGGGAAGAAATAAAATTATCTGAAGGAAGAGATTCAATTTTAGATGGAATTCCAAAGCAATTACCTTCTTTAGCCCGAGCATTTCGCATACAAGAAAAAGTAAGTAAAGTAGGATTTGATTGGGAACATAAAGAAGATGTATGGAAAAAAGTAATTGAAGAGATAAACGAAATGCATGAGATGGAAAAAATCGGAGATAAAGAAAAATTAGAAGAAGAAATGGGTGATGTTTTTTTTGCTTTAACTAATTATGCAAGATTTTTAGGAATTAATCCTGAAAATGCTTTAAGAATAACAAATGAAAAATTCATAAACAGATTTTTATATGTTGAATCAAAAATTAAAGAGAGTGGAAAAAATATAACTGAATCAACGTTAGAAGAAATGGATAAATTTTGGGAAGAAAGTAAATTGAAACTAAAATAATTCATTAAAAATTTTCATACATATAAAATCACTTTGAATTATGTTTTTCATAAGCTTCAATAATATCTTTAACAAGTTTATGACGAACAACATCGAACTTATCAAAGTAAACAAACCCGACACCATCAACATTTTTAAGAATTTCTTTAACTTGAACCAAACCACTTTGTGAATATGTAGGTAAATCAATTTGTGTAATATCACCGGTTATAATTGCTTTCGAATTTGGACCTAATCGAGTTAAAAACATTTTCATTTGCATACCGGTTGCATTTTGTGCTTCATCTAAAATTACATATGCATTATTTAAGGTTCTGCCACGCATGAATGCAAGTGGAACAATTTCAATTAAATTTTTTTCGAGATAATTTTTTAATTGTTCTGTTGGAATCATTTCTTCTAATGCATCATAAAGAGGACGAAGATAAGGATCAATTTTTTCTTTAAAGTCTCCGGGTAAAAATCCTAAACTTTCACCAGCTTCAACTGCTGGTCTGGCAAGTATAATTTTTCTAACCAGATTTTTCTTGAAGGCAGCAACTGCAAATGCTACGGCTAAAAAAGTTTTTCCTGTTCCAGCCGGTCCGATAGCAAAGCAAATATCATTTTGCTGAACAGATTTCCAGTAAGATATTTGATTTGGAGTTTTTGCTTTAATTACATCTTTTTTTGAATATAAAATTATATTATCAACTTCATTTCCATTTACAATCTCTTTCCCTTGCAGAGTTAAATCAATAATAGTGTAAACATCATTTTGATTTAATTTTCCTGTTGAGTTGAGAACATAAATCATTTCTTTAATAATTTTTTCAATTAGCTCAATTTCTTCATTTACTCCCTGAATAAAAATATTTTCACCTCGAACAACAAGGTTTGAATTAAATCTTTCTTCGATTGGTTTTAAATTACTATCATTAAAACCAATAAATGATAATTGATCTACACCATCTAATTTTATAATCTTTTCAGTTTGCGTATAACCTCCAAAAATAAAAAAAGCCCTTCTCAATAAATTGAAAAGGGCATTATTACATAATTAAAATTAACTTTCAAAATAATTACCTGATTATTTTGTTTCCTGAGTTTGAGGAGCAGGAGCAGGTTTATAATTTCTTCTGATTTTATCGTATTTAGCTTTTTCTTCTTCAGTCAAGTTAGGAATTTTGAAAATTTGTTTTGGGAAAATTAAATCTGGATTTTTTATTTGGTCACGATTTGATTGATAAATCATTGGCCAAGCAAAAGGATTTGCATAATGTTCTTTCTTTTTAGCAATTCCCCAAAGATGATCACCTTTAACAACTGTATAGTCGATATCTTTTGGTTTTTCTATCCACGCATCTAATTTTCTTTGTAACTGATTGTGAACTTTATCAAAAAATTCCTGAAGAGCAGAAATTTTATTTTTCTTCATTGCATCAAGTTCAGCTTGACGATCAGCTTTTGGTCCTTCCTGAGCATCAATTTTTGCTGAAAGTTCATTCAAATTTTTTCTGAAGTTTTCAATATCTGCTTTTGTAAATCCTAAAGATGCATAAAATTCTTCGATGCATTGATCATAAGTTTTTAATCCATCTCTCATTTTTTTGAGATTAGCAATTTCTGTTTTTAAACTATTTAATTCGTTTGTTAATGCTACTTTTTTTTCAGTTAAGCGGTTAATTTCGTTTTGCCATTCTTCTTTAGTCAATTTTTCTTGAGCAAATACATTTGCAACAAAGACAAAGAAGAAAGAAGCTAATACTAATAATCTTAAATTTTTCATGATGTTTTCTCCTTTACCTTTTTACAATCCGATTTTTTCTAAATTCTTTTTTACTTCATTTTTTTCTTTGTTGCATTGATCTAATTTAGAATTTTTTTCAGCTATTTCTCTTTCAATAGCTGCTTTTTCAGCTTTCAAAGAATTAACTTCTTTTTCTAATGCTTTTACTTCAGAACGTAATGCTTCTAATTCAGCCATTTGTTCTTCAGAAACACCGCTACATGCTGTAAAACCAATTGCTCCAACTATTAAAATTGCAGCCATTGATTTTTTAATTAGTTGTTTCATAATAACTCCTTTTTTGTGAGTAATTTATTAGTAAATATATAAAAAATTTTTTTTAGGTTAATTTTAAATTATTTTTTTTTCTACAAAACTGGTATAATTTTTACCAGCTATTATAATGTGGTCGAAGACTTGAATTTCTAGTAGTTTCCCAGCTTCTAAAAATCTTTTTGTTAAACTAATATCTTCATTACTTGGTTCCAGATTTCCACTAGGGTGATTATGAAGTAAAATTATATTTGCAGAATTATTTTCGATTGCAACCTTAAAAACTTCTCTCGGATGCACAACACTTGAATTTAATGTTCCAACAGAAATTAATTCATACTTAATTATTTTATTTGAACTATTCAAACAAACTACAAAAAACTTTTCTTTTATTTCATCTCTTAAAAGAGGAATGAAAATATCAGCAATATCTTTAGGTGAAGTTATTTTATTGTTGAATTTCCATTTTTTATTTACATCAATTCTTTTTGAAATTTCAAAAGCAGCAATTAAAGTTGCTGCTTTGTCTTTTCCAATTCCAATATTATTTTTTAATGCATCAGGAGATTGTAATGCTAAATTAGCAATTCCATCATATTTATTAATTAATTCTTGAGCTAATGAAATTACAGATTTACCTTTTAAACCTGTTCTTAAAAGTATTGCAAGAAGCTCGGCATCAGAAAGACTTTGAGCCCCTCTCAGAATTAGTTTTTCTCTTGGTCTATCATCTAATGGTAATTCTTTTACTTTCATTATTCCCACTCAATTGTTGCAGGAGGTTTAGAGCTGATATCATAAACAACTCTATTTACACCACGAATGTTTCTTATAATTTTATTTGAAACATTTTCTAAAAATTCGTAATCAAATCTAAACCAATCTGCTGTCATTCCATCTGTTGATGTTACAGCTCTTAATGCTATTACATTTTCATATGTTCTGTTATCACCCATTACTCCAACTGTCTGAACTGGTAAAAGAACAGAAAATGCTTGCCAAATTTTATCATAAATATTTTTATTAATTAATTCATTAATGAAAATATCATCTACCTCTCTTAAAATATCTAATCTTTCTTTTGTAATTTCACCTAATACTCTTACAGCAAGTCCTGGTCCTGGAAACGGATGTCTTTTTATAAATATTTCTGGCAACCCTAATTCTTTTCCAATTAATCTAACTTCATCTTTGAATAACTCTCTGAATGGTTCAATAAGTTTTAAATTCATTTTTTCAGGTAATCCACCAACATTATGATGGGTTTTAATTGTTACCGATTTACCTTTAACTGAAACTGATTCAATAACATCCGGATAAAGTGTTCCTTGAACTAAATATTCAACATTAGATAATTTATTTGCTTCACTTTCAAAAACTTCAATAAATGTATTACCAATTATTTTTCTTTTTATTTCCGGATCAGTAATTCCCTTCAGTTTTGATAAAAATAAATCACTTGCATCAATATGAATTACATTCAAATCATAATTTTCCTTAAACATTTTAACAATGTTTTCACTTTCATTTTTCCTCATCATTCCATGATCAACATGAATACAAATTAAGTTTTCATTTACAGCTTTTTGCAATAATACTGCTGCGACAGAGGAATCAACTCCTCCACTTAAAGCAAGAATAACTTTTTTATTTTCAACTTTATTTTTTATTTCTTCAATGGAAGTTTCAATGAAATTTTTTGTTGTCCAATCCGGTTTACAGTTACAAATATTGAAAATAAAATTATTAATTATCTGTTTACCAAATTCAGTATGAGTAACTTCGGGATGAAATTGAACTCCATAAAATTTTTTTTGGGTATTAGAAATAGAGCATATTGGTGAATTTTCAGATTTTGATGTAATTGTAAAATTTTCAGGTAACCTTGTAACATAATCGCCGTGACTCATCCACACAATTGAATCATTTGGAATATTTTTTAACAATTCATCATTAGCTGTTTTTGTAATTTTTGTTTTTCCATATTCTCTTTTGATTGCAGGTTCAACATTGCCACCATTATTAACAACCATTAATTGTAAACCGTAACAAATGCCAAGAATTGGAATTCCAAGTTCAAAAATTTCTTTTCCGACTTTTGGTGAATCTTCTTCGTAAACACTCATTGGTCCACCGGAAAGAATTATTCCCGAAGGATTTTCTTCTTTTATTTTATCAATAGGAAATTCAAAGGAATGTATTTCTGAATAAACATTACTTTCTCTGATTCTTCGTGCAATTAATTGAGTGTATTGAGAACCAAAATCAAGAATTAAAATTTTTTGTTGATGTTTCATTAAACACCTATGTAAGGAAGGCAAAACCAGTTTTGATTTTGCCTTTTGAATAAGAACTTTTATTGACCGATTTGAGATTTGTAAGTTTCTGCATCAAATAATTCATTTAACTGAGAAGGATCGCTTAATTCAATTTTAATTATCCAACCTTCTCCATAAGGATCACTATTCACTAATTGTGGTTCATCATTTAATTTTGAATTGACTTCCAAAACTTTACCAGATACAGGTGCAAATAATTCGCTTACAGTTTTTACAGCTTCAATTGTACCAAATGTTTCGTTGATTGTAATTTCTGTTAAATCTGGATTGATATCGATATAAACAATATCACCAAGTTCACCTTGTGCGTATTCAGTTATACCAATTGTACCAATATTTCCTTCTACTTTAATCCATTCATGATCTTTCGTATACTTTAAATTTTCTGGTATGTTCATATTAACCTCATTAATTATTTAAAATACTTTTCGATAAATGATGTATCGAAATTTCCATTAATAAATTGTTCATTTTCTAAAACTTTAAGATGGAAAGGAATAGTTGTTTTTATTCCTTCAATTTTAAATTCTTCCAAAGCTCTTCTGGCTCTTCTGATTGCATGAATTCGATCAGTTCCCCAAACAATCATTTTTGCAATTAAAGAATCGTAATAAGGTGGAATTACATATTGATTATAAGAATGTGAATCTACTCTCACACCAAATCCACCGGGGAAATGTAAATATTCAATCATACCTGGAGAAGGTCTGAAATTAAAATCTGGATCTTCAGCATTTATTCTAAATTCAATTGCATGACCGCGTGGTTCACGTGGTTTATCTTCAAGACCTAAACCAGCAGCAATTAAAATCTGATTTTTAATTAAATCAATATTGCGAACCATTTCAGTAACTGGATGTTCAACTTGAATTCTTGTATTCATTTCGATGAAATAGAAATTCATATTTTTATCAACAAGAAATTCAATTGTTCCGGCTCCACGATAATTAACTGATTCGGCTCCACGAATTGCAGCTTCTTCCATTTTTTTTCTAACTTCATCAGTAATAAATGGAGAAGGAGATTCTTCAATTAACTTTTGGTGCCTCCTTTGAACTGAACAATCTCTTTCTCCATAAGCATAAACTTTTCCATCTATATCCCCCATCACCTGAATTTCAACATGACGAGGATTTTCTATAAACTTTTCAATGTATAAGTCCGGATTACCAAAAGCGGCATTTGCTTCGTTACTTGCTGTTTGGAAAGCATTTTCTAATTCATCTTCTTGAAAAACAATTCTCATTCCTTTGCCACCGCCACCAGCAGAAGCTTTCAACATTATTGGATAACCAATTTCTTTTGCAAGAGATTTTGCTTCTTCAACATTATTTATAACTCCATCACTTCCAGGAACAACAGGAACTCCTACTTTCTTCATCGTTTCTTTTGCAAAAGCTTTATCCCCCATTTTTCTAATTGAATCTCCACTTGGTCCTATAAATGTTATTCCACTTTCAGCACATATATCACTAAAATCTGCGTTCTCTGCTAAAAAACCATAACCGGGATGAATTGCATCTGCACCGGTAATTGCCGCCGCAGAAAGTATTGCAGGAATTTTTAAATAACTTTCTTTACTTGAAGCTGGACCAATACAAACAGCTTCATCAGCAAATACAACATGTAAAGATTCTTTATCAGCTTCGCTATAAACAGCAACGCTTGGTATTCCTAACTCTTTACATGATCGAATAATTCTTAAAGCAATTTCACCACGATTTGCAATTAATATTTTCTTAAACAAAAATTCCTCAGCTTTTTTATAAAGGTTCAACTAAAAATAATGGTTGGTTATATTCAACAGGAGTAGCATTATCAACTAATATTTTTACAATTTTACCATCAATATCACTTTCAATTTCATTCATAAGTTTCATTGCTTCAACAATACAAAGAATAGTACCTTTAGATATTGTATCACCAACCTGAACATATGGATCGGCATCCGGAGAAGGAGCACGGTAAAATGTTCCAACTATTGGTGATTTTATTTCATATAATTTTTTTGAGGAAGTTTCTTGTGTTGATTTTTTGTTTTCAATTTCAAGATTTAATTCTTTTGTAGTATTTTTTTCAATTGTTGTTGGAATTGATTGAACATGTTGAATTTGTGGTTGTTGAACTGATGGTGAATTTTTAGATATCTTTATTTTAAGATCACCTTCTTGAACTGAAAATTCAGTTACTTCACTATCTTCAACTATTTTAATTAATTTTTTAATTAAGTTAATATCCATAACTCACTTCTGTTAAATTATAAAATTAGTTTTTTACTCTTTCAACATATTCGCCGGTACGGGTATCAATTTTAAGAATATCACCTTCGTTAATAAATAAAGGAACCTGAACTTTTGCGCCTGTTTCCAATATTGCTGGTTTTAATGCAGTATTTGCAGTATCGCCTTTAAATCCCGGTTCTGTTTCTTTTACTTTTAATGTTACAAAGATTGGAACTTCAGCAGAAATTATTTGATCTTGATTATCAACAAGAAGCTCAACTTCTTCCCCTTCTTTCAAATAATTTACTCCTTCACCAAAATGATCTTCCTGAACAGTAATTTGTTCATAAGTTTCATTATCCATTAACACTAAACCAGCAGATTCTTTATAAAGGAATTGATATTTTCTTCTTTCTACCCGAACAATTTCTACACTTTCACCGGAACGAAAAGTATTTTCTAACACTTTTCCTGTTCTCATATTTTTTAATGTAGTTCTAACAAAAGCTCCCCCTTTACCCGGTTTTACATGAAGGAATTCAGTAATAACATATGGGTCGCCTTTAAATTTTATTATTAATCCATTTCTGAAATCTGATGTATCTGCCATTTTTCACCTTAATCTTTTGAAAAAATAAACATGGTTAAGTTATAAAACAATAATTTTTTTATAGTTCAGTTTGAGTAATATATTTATCTAGTTCTAAGTATGGAGTAATATTTTTATAATCTTTTTTAATTGATTCAAAAATTTGTTTTGCTTCTTCTTTTTTACCAGCTTCCAGCAAACATATTCCCGCTTTTAAAACATATTCTGCGTTGGAAGGATTTGTTTTAGAAACGTGAGCGGCATCCATAAAAATATCGGAAGCTTTTTCAAATTCTTTTTTAGATTGTAATATTCCTGCTTTACCAGCTAATGCAGTTGCTTTTAATATTTCATTTGAACCTGAATAATCTTCATAATATTCTAATGCTTTATCTAATTCACCTAAAACACTGTAGGCATTAGCTAAATAAATTTTGGCAGTTTCTCCTTGCTCAGAACTACCATATTGGTCAACAATTTGTTTTAAGCCAATTATGTTTTGGGTTTTAACTCCTTCTATTGCTTCTTTCATTGAACCGGATTCATAAAGGGGAACAACTTTAGAAAGTAAATTTGCTGCTGCAATATTATCATTTTTCTTTTTGTTATTTATTAATATAAAAGCAACTACTATAACAGCAATAAATCCCAATCCAATTAAAAACCTTTTTTGGTTTTCCATAAAAAAATTGTAAAACTTGTAGTAAGAAGTAACAAGTTTATCTTCTTTGATTTCTTTTTTTGTAATTTTCTTTTTAGCTGATAACACTTTTAACCTCTGATTTTTATGTAATTCGAAAAATTTTGGGCGAAAATCTAAGAAAAATTATAGACCTATTCTAATATGATTTGAAAAAATCCAGGCATTTTCATTTAAATAAACTTCAACACGATATGCACCTTTTTCATTTATTTTGTAATTCAACTTCGATTTATTTTCATTTGCAATTTCATTTCCATTATGAATTAATTTTATTGAAGGATTTTCGTTTGGGACTTCTATTTTTAGTTCTATTCCATTTGTAAAATCAATTGAGCTTCCCATTGGGAAAATTTTCCCTTTGTGCTTTGCATAAAATCTGAAACCTTTTGCATCACCATGATAATAATTCGAAACAAAGCAATTTCCCTCTTTTATTGAATTATAAATTTTTTCTTTTGCAAACAAAAAATCGTTCTTCAATTTTGAATTTTCTAATGATGTATCAAGCAAAACATGTGTTCTAATTGATTTAAATAATACTTTATAAGGAAAAACCTCTAATTCTACAAATCCAAGTAAATTTACTTTATGAGCGTGTGCGTCAACACCTCCGATTCCAACTACTTTTCTTTTTTGGTTAAGTTCATCCCATTTTTGAAGTGTTTCAGATGTTGGAGCAACAATTGATTTTAATGGGTGTAAAAAGTAATTGTATTTATTCTGTTCGGTTAACCCTTCCATCCATTCAGACATATGATTCCAAATTTCAATTCCATGAAAATCTTCACTTTCCCATTCTGTCCAGGGATATGGTGGATGTTCTTTCATTGAACTTCTTTTTTCAAATGGATGTGCAATTATTCCTATTCCACCAGATTCATTAACAATTTTAGTGTATTCCTTTGCAGGAATTCTGGTGCTTATTGTTTCATTAATTCCAAATGCTAAAAGATGATTCAGGTTTTGTTTATCATTTATTTCGCAACCAACAAGTAATAAAATATTACCATACCATTTTTCAAAACCTTCGTTCAAAGCACGTAAAGTATTGTGGTCTGTAATAATTAAAAAGTCAAGTTCACATTCTTTTGCACTTTCAACAATTTCAACTATTTCTCCTGAACCGTCAGAAAAAACAGAATGAATATGTAATACGCCAACGTATTCAAACATAAATACCAACCAAGTTGGTTAGGCAGGTTATTTAATTATGTTAAAGTTAAAAACTATTTACTTCGTAAAGAGTAGTGTATTGTGTTGACTGTTCTTTAATCATATCAGAAAGCTTTGTCATAAGGATGTCAATTCTTTCATCTGTTGTTTCTTCAAAATTATCGTAAGCTTCCTGATTTTTGAAAAGATAAATCTCTTCAAAACAATTTGATTTATTTTTTTGCTCATAAACTGAATAGCTTTCAAGACCCTCAGCTTTTACTAAATTTTTAAGTTCTCGAACGACATCTAAGTAATCTTGTCTGCGTTCTGGATAGATACTATAACGTATTGAAAAAATTACTTTTCCCATAAATTCCTCATTATAATGTTATTTCACCTTTAAAAATTACTTTTGCAGGACCTGTTAATGATACTTTTTTGTATTCATTATTTTCAACTGCAAAATCTACTATTAAAATATCTCCACTTTTTGCTAAAAATTTAAGTGGTGGTTTATTGTTTTTTATTTTATTTAAAATAATTGCTGAAGCTACTGTTCCGGTTCCACATGATAATGTTTCATTTTCAACGCCTCTTTCATAAGTTCTGATATAGCAAATATCATTTTCCAATTTTAAAAAATTAACATTAACTCCATTTGGTTCAAAATCTTTGTGGTACCTTATTTCTTTGCCTAAACTTAAAACTGGAAATTCATTTAAATCATCATAAAAAGAACTCAAATCTTTCTCATTTTTTAAAAAATCATTTATAAAAATGACAACATGAGGAGAACCAGTATCTACAAATGAAGCTTTTATTAATTGTCCAAACGCTTTTATTCTAAAATTTAATTTTATTTTTGATGGCGAATGAAGATGAAACTTAACATTTTCGTTGTCAATCACTTCGCCAAAGTAAAACTCATTATTAAATATAAATTTGATTTCATTATTTTTTGAGTAACCAAATTTATATGCATAATAAATCGCACATCTGGATCCATTAGCACAAAGAGAACCTGTAGTTCCATCTGCATTAAAATAATTCAAATTAAAATCTGCATCAGAACTATCACTAATTAAAAGAACACCATCGGCACCAATTCCTGTATTTCTATGGCAAATTTTCTTAATAAATTCTTCTGAAACTGATAAATCGGGGTTTAATCTTTTATCAAAAAGAATAAAATCGTTACCCGCTCCACTTAATTTTGTAAAGAAATAATTTCTCATTTCGATTTCAAATTTAAGTTAATATTTAGGTTTAAGCAATTAAAAAAATTGAATGGCACGATTTTTAAGGTTATTATTCAATAAATTCAAATAAGAAAGAAAATAATTAAATCAAAATATTGTTTAATGGATTATTTCTGGTTCAACATTATTAAATAATTCAAAGATTTTAAAAGTTTTTAAAGGTTAATTTTTGTAAAAACCAGATTTAAAGATAAGATTTTAAAATTGAGTTGGATTTTACAACGGAATGAGCAATAAATTTTACAGATAAGAAATTTAATTAAATATTTTGTGGAGGTGGCGGGAGTCGAACCCGCGTCCGAAATTACCCTTCGATGAACATCTACACACTTAGTCTATCTTTTATTTTCATCTTGTTAACATCGATAGACAAATTTTAACAAGACAATTTCGGTAAAAGTCTCGTCAAACTTAACCCGAAAAATTAAGCTGACAATCATACCTAAGTCAACACTCTTTCAAATTCCGGTATGAGAGAAAATGAAGAGTGGCTGCACCGTACTATGACGGATTAAGCAGCGAGGGCGTAATTATATTCGCCAGTTACTTTTTTTACCGCCGTTTAACGTGTCTGCGGAGAACACGATGTGCAGTTCAAAGAACGTATAATCCCGTCGAAGCCAATGTCACCCCCAAAATTTCATTTCAAACTTACAACTATTCTTTTTGCCAAACAACGTCCGAAACATTTTGGAAATGATTTTCATACCTTGCAAATACAAATAACAAATCGGATAATCTATTTATGTAAATTTCTATAGTAGGATTTATTTTTTCTATTTTACTTAATGTTACTATTTCTCTTTCGGCTCTTCTACAAATTGTTCTTGCTAAATGTAAATTTGACGCACCTTTGGTTCCACCCGGTAAAATAAAGTTTTTCAACGTTGGAATTTTTGCATCAAATTCGTCAATCAGTTTTTCAATTTTGTTTATGTATGTTTCATTTATTCGAGGAACATTAAAATTTTTTATTTCAACTTCAAAAGGTGTTGCTAAATCTGAACAAATTGTAAAAAGTTCGTTTTGTATACTTTTCAATATATCAATTAGTTCCTCGCTTTTTATTTCTGTAATTGTTAAACCTAATTGAGCATTTAATTCATCTATTGTTCCATAAGCTTTTATTCTTTGATCATCTTTCCAAACTCTTTTACCACCAAATAATGATGTCTCTCCTTTGTCTCCTGTTTTTGTATAAATTTTCATTATTACCTTTAACTTTCAATTAAAATCAAATCTCTTTCTTGATTTTCAATATTTACTTTTAATGTATTATTGCCATTTAATAAATTTCTTTTAACTAAGCACATAAACTGAGGGAAAAGTTCCAAATGTTCGGTAGTTATTTTTCCAACTAAAAGATTTTCTTCGTTGATTAAATCTAATTTACTTAATTGATAAGATTTATTATTTAGTTCAGCTTTTATTAATTTTCTTTGAACTTTGTCATAAGTATCTAATCTTGCAATTACTTCCTGACCAATGTAACATCCTTTTTTGAAATTAACTTCATGAATTAAATTAACTTCATAAGGATTTGTTTCTGAATTGATTTCATTTGGAAATTTAGGAATTAGATTTTTTACTCTAAAATAATCATAAGCTAATTCACCAATTAATTGTAAATCGAATACACTTTTTATAGAATCTAAATATTGATAAAAATCTATTAAGCGAGTTGTTTCAATAATTAATTTATAAACTTCAACATTATTATTTTCTTTTGCTATGAACATATAAAATGTAAAACCATCAACATCAAATCTTTTATAATCAAACTCAGTTAAATTTTTAATTTCATCTCCAATCAAAAGAGTTAAAAAGGAATTTGATTGCGGACCAAAAAATTCAAGTAATGAAAATTTATTTGTCAAATTTTCTAATGTTATATCTTCCATTATGATAAATTTATTGATCCAATTGAAAAGACGATTATCCTGATCCGGTTCACTTAATAAATAATTTTCATTATTAAATCTTATGAAAGTTGAGCGTGAAATAAATTTTCCTTTTTCGTTAAGGAAAAGTGTATTTATTTTTTGATTTTCTTGTAAGTTTTTCAAATCATTAGTTGAAATACGATGTAAAAAGTCAATAGTATCTTTTCCGTTTAATTTAATGAAAGTTGGGTTTTCAATTATTCTTAAAGCAACACCATTTTTGATTATATTTTTTTCATCTTCAAAAGAAGTAAAAGTTTCAAAATAATTATTAGTCAATTTAGAATCTGGAAATTTATTTTTAATAAAATCTTTAAAACTCAATAAACTAAAATTTTCTGTGTACATCTTACCTCTCTTTGTTAATATTTTCTAAACCAACGTGGATTTTTATCAGTTATATAAAGTTTTCTTTTTGTGCTCCAATAAAATGGAATTGAATCAATAAGTTTTATTGTATGAAGTGAGTCTTCCCAGAAATGACTTGTAAATCTATATTCCCAATAATCAGGAAATTTATCATTATTAATATTCGTCATTGTTCTCTTATGTGTTAAGCCCACATAAGTTTCCATTAAATGTGGCGGATTTTTCCAACCATCGATAAGATAAAAATTATAATTTCTATGGCCGGAAATAATTCCATCTTCATAATTCAGTTCAACATATTTTATGTTTTTTGGTTTCCAGGTTTTAATACTCATTTTATTAAACCCACCATGAATTGGAACTTCGGATTCCCAAATTCTTTTAAACTCACCATCGTTGCATTCAAACAGAGTTAACCAAAAAAATGCTGTTCCTAATTTTGTACTATCAAGATTTATAAAACTACTTTCATAACCAATCACATTTTTCGCTTCGATGTTACGTTCACCCGGTTTTGATTTTGCAATTACTGCAAGAACATAATTTGTTGTGTCTTTGAAGTAAATAACTGCTGATTTGGGAATATTGAAAGTAAAAGTTTTATCAAATTCTACTAAATATGTTCCTGCTTCATAATTATTAAGAATGTATTCTTTTAATGAAATTGTATCACAGGGAAAACGATTTTGGGTTTGCCCTTTTTCAACAGAAAGATTGTATTCTCTTAGTTCTTCATCTTTAGATTGAGAAGTTGCTGCATCACCGGTTTCACCGGATTTTGATGTACAAGAAACTATTAGAAATAAGGATAATATAAATCCTAAAAAAAACTTTTCGATTTTCATATCGTTACCTTTTAATTGTTTGCCATTTCATTAAGAAAGTAAGCAGAGCTATATAATCCTTTTTCAAAATTTTCTAATCTAAAATGTTCATTCGGAGAATGAATATCATCTGTATCTAAACCAAAACCCATTAAAATAGCAGGTACTTTTAATTGTTTAATGAAATCAACAATAATAGGAATAGAACCACCTTCTCTTGTAAATACTGGTTTTTTCTTAAAAGCTTTTTCCAAAGCAATTGCAGCGGTTTTTATTGACTTATTTTCAATTGATGTCATTGCCGGATATCCATAGTGTAACATTCTGACATCAACTTTAACCGATTTTGGTGAAATTGATTTTATATATTTTGAAAATTCTTTTGCAATTTTAAGTGGTTCCTGATTAGGCACTAATCTCATACTAACCTTTGCAACTGCTTTAGAAGGTAAAACTGTTTTAGCTCCTTTTTCAGTAAATCCTCCAATAATTCCATTGCAATCCAAAGTAGGACGAACCCATAGTCTTTCCAAAGTTGAAAAACCTTTTTCACCATTTAATTCTTTTACCTTTAATTGCTTTGCAAATTGTTTATCAGAGAATTTTAGTTTTTTGAAATTTTCTTTTTCAAATTTTGAAATTGGTAAAACATCTTTATAAAAATTTGGGACTGTAACTTTACCATTTTTATCCTGAAGTTTAGAAATGATTTTTGCCAATTCATTAATAGGATTTGCAACAGCTCCGCCAAAACTTCCAGAATGCAAATCTCTATCGGCAGCAGTTACTTCAATTTCCATATAAAGCAATCCACGAAGTCCATAAGTAATTGTTGGAGTATTTGGAGCATACATACTAGTATCAGAAACTACTAAAGTATCACATTTTAATAATTCTCTATTCTCTTTAAGAAACTTAGATAAACTTCCACTTCCAATTTCTTCTTCCCCTTCAAAAAGAAATTTTACATTTACAGGTAATTCTCCATAAGATTTTATAAATGCTTCAACACTTTTTATATGAACAAAATTTTGTCCTTTATTATCATTAGCACCACGTGCATAAATTTTATTATCTATAATAACTGGTTCAAAGGGATTTGATTTCCATAATTCAATAGGATCTACGGGTTGAACATCATAATGTCCATAAATTAAGACAGTTGGTTTATCTGGTTTATGAAGCCAGTCGGCATATACAATTGGATGTCTGTTTGTTTGAAATATTTTAATATTTTCTAAGCCAGCATTTTTAAATTTATTCGCTACAAATTCAGCACAATTTTGCATTTCATTTTTATGATTATCTAAAGTACTAATACTTGGTATTTTCAAATATTCCTTAAGTTCTTCTAAATAATTATCAAAATTATTTTTTATGTAATTAATTACATTTTCCAAAGCGCCTCCTAAATTCAAAAAAAGTAAATTATTTTTTTAATAAATCAAATTTACACTTAACTAAGTGGTGTTTCAAGTTAAATTGAAATTTAATGGAATAAATTAATTACGTTATTAATTAGATTAATTTTATGTAAAAGCATTTTCGGATTTTTAAATGGAAATTATTTATAAATAATATATTCAATTTTTATAGTTAGACAATAATTGGTAATTTCGATTACAAAAAATTTAAGTGAATGATATTAATAAAATACATATTAAGAAATCACATACTTCCATTTTTATTTGCATGTCTTGTGTTAATTTCAGTTTTTCTTCTACAATTCTTGATGAAATTTGCAGATAAATTAATAGGCAAAGGATTAGATACATTAATAATTATAAAATTAATAGTATATAATTTAGCCTGGATGGTTGTGCTTGTAGTCCCAATGGCAGTTTTGGTTGCTACATTAATGGCATTCGGTAATATGTCTCAAAACAATGAAATTGCAATAATGAAAGCAAGTGGAATAAGTTTATACCGTATGATTGTTCCACCATTGATTTCATCGATAATTATTGCAATTTTTTTAATATACTTCAATAATAGAATTTATCCTGATGCAAATCATGCTGCACGATTATTAATGGAAGATATTACAAGAAAAAAACCAACGTTAAGTTTAGTACCGGGGGTATTTTCACAAGAAGTTTCAAATTATGCAATACTTGCCAGAGATGTTATTCAAGAAACAAATGAAATTAAAGATGTTACAATTTATGATTATTCATCTCCACCAAAAGTAAATATTGTTACAGCTAAAGAGGGAAAAATTTATTTTATACCAAGTCAAAAAAAATTAATAATGGATTTAAAAATTGGTGAAATACATGAATCGGATACTTATAGACAAAATGTTTATCGAAGATTAAGATTTACACATCATAAAATTGCAATGCCAGCCGATCAATTTACATTTGAGCAATCAACACCAGGTGGTCCTCGCGGTGATCGTGAAATGGGTGCTCATACAATGTTAGCTATTGTTGATAGTATTAATAAAGTTCAAAACTTATATCAAAAAGAATTTAATGATAAGCTTGCTCAAATATCAGGAGAAAAAAATCATTATCAACCTTTAGACACCACAAAAAATATATATATCTCCTTTAAGGTTGAACAAAGATTAAGAATAATTGAAAACAATTTTTCAGATGTATTAAATAGAATTGAATTCAACAGAAAAGAAATCAACAGATATATGGTTGAAGTACATAAAAAATATGCATTGCCTTTTGCTTGTATTGTATTTGTTTTAATTGGAGCTCCACTAGGAACTATGACAAGAAAAGGTGGAATTGGAATGGCTTCTGGTATTAGTCTTGTTTTCTTTGTTATTTATTGGGCATTTTTAATTGGTGGAGAAAAATTAGCAGATAGAGATTTGCTATCACCATTTGTTGGAATTTGGAGTGCTAATATTGTTTTAGGATTACTCGGAGTTTTACTTTTAATTAAAACTGCAAAAGAAAAAGTTACATTGAATTTTGATTTTGCTAAAAAAATTATACCTAAGTCCTGGAAATCTTCTGATGATGAAAATGAAAATAATTGATAAATATTTAGTCAAGCAGTTTCTATCTACATTACTATTTGCTTTAATAGCATTTACTTTTGTTTTTGCAATTCTTGATTTGATGGAAAACCTTGATGATTTTATTGATGAAAATGTTCACATTAATTTAGTCTTTCAATATTACATTGTATTTATACCAGAAATTATCCGTTTAATTTTTCCTGTTGCAATTTTATTGGCAAGTCTTTTTACTTCCGGTAAAATGGCTAACCTGAATGAATTAACAGCAATTAAAGCCAGCGGTATTAGTTTATATCGATTTATGCTACCTTTTTTAATAGTGACATTTTTAATTAGTGTAATAAATATTTTTTTTAGTGGTTACATTGTACCACATGCAAATAAGCATAAGGTTTTTATAGAACAAACCTACATGAAAAAAGGATTAGTACATTTTGGTAGCAATATTTTTTTTCAGGATACTAAAACAAGAATTGTAACTATTAATTTTTATGACATTTCTTTAGAACAAGCCAATCAGGTAAGCATTCAGGATTTTGATTTAAATGATAAAACAAAAATTATTTCAAGAACTGATTGTGAAAGAATGATTTATGATACAACAAATAATCAATGGATTGCTTTTAATGGATCAACAAGAATTTTCAACGATTCGACAGAGTCTTTAGAATATTTTTCTTCAAAAGAATTTAAAGATTTACATTTTTCACCAACAGATGTTATCAAAAAGCAAAGAAAACCAGAGGAAATGACTTTAAGTGAATTAGATGATTTTGCGAAAGAACAAATAAGAACCGGGAATATTTCTACAAAACTTGAAATAGCATATCATGCAAGAATTGCATATGCGTTTTCAAGTATTATTGTGGTTTTATTTGGCTTACCAATTTCATCAAATAAAAGAAAAAGTGGATTAGCATTACAGTTCGGAATAAATATGTTAGTTACTTTTTTATATTTATTCTTTATGAAAATTAGTCAGGCATTTGGAGAAAATGGTATTTTACCACCATTTATAACGGCTTGGATGGCAAATTTTATTTTTTTAATTGCTGCGGTAATTAATATTAAGTATTCAATGAAATAATTATTTAGAAGTTAATTCAAAAACATTATCCCAATTATTTTCGGGAGGATTTTTTAACAAATATTCACATCTACTTAAATAAACTTTTGACACACCATCATTAAAATCTTCATAACTCTTTTTAAATAATTCTTTTGCAGATTCAAATTGTTTCTGCTTATATAATTCAAGTGCCTTAAAATAATTTTCTAAATTATTAAACATATTAACCGATTGTAAATCATCATTCATTCCAATTAATTCATAAACTTTTGTTGGTTTAGTTTTACCTTTAACTCTAATTAAGTCTAATTCTCTTACAATAAATTTTTCTTTTATTAATTCATATGTTGATTCACTAATCATAATTTGAGTTGAATATTCTTTATTTGCACCTTCTAATCTTGAAGCAAGATTTACTTCATCTCCCATTACAGTGTAATTTTTATGTTTTTCTCCACCAACATTTCCTACAATTACATTACCACTATTAATTCCGATTCTAATCTTAATTGGTTTTTCTCCTTTTATTTCCCACTCTTTTGACATTTCTAAAACTTTTTTTTGCATTTCAATTGCGGATTTGCAAGCAAGATAAGCATGATCTTCAGTTTCAATTGGAGCACCCCAAAATGCCATTACTGCATCACCAATGTATTTATCGAGTGTTCCGTTATTTATAAAAATTATGTTAGTTAATTCATCAAGTAAAGTATTAATAAAATTAACCAATACTTCCGGATCTTTATTTTCTGCAAATGTTGTAAAGCCAACCATATCACTAAACATTACTGTCAAATTTTTCTTTTCACCACCAAGTTTTATTTTCTCTGCGTTTGAAATTAATTCATTTACAACTTGTTTATTTACATATTGTGAAAATACGCTTTTAATATATTGAGATTGTTTTCTTTCTTTTAAAACATAGTAAGTTGTGCTGCCGAAGTAATTTATTATTACAGTAAATATCAGAGGAATAATTTCAATCAAAATATTTTGCTTAACAAAAATTAAAAATCCCAAATAGTATATCCCCCAAACTAAAACTCCTAAAAAGAGAATGTTAATGATTTCAATTAAAGAATTAAACTTAACTTTTATTTTTCTATTTAAATAAGTAATCCAAAAAGATAAAGTTGCTATAAGAATTAAAATTGTAATAGCAACAAATTTATTTTGTTTAATTATAAAATCATTATCAATAACATTTTGGATTGCATTTGCATGAAACTCGACACCATAAATTACATTTGAACCTTGTATGTTGTTTAATGAAAAAGCTGTTGCCAAAAGATCTCTATCTTCAGGCATAGTTGAACCTATTAAAATAATTTTATCTTTTATTTTTTTTACTAACGATGAATCATTTTTAAGTATTTCATAATTATTTATTTCTGTTTTATAATCAAGTTCATCTTGAGTTGAAAATGTTTCATCGTCAATTACATCAATTAATTTAATTTGTGGGAATGTATAATTAGCTCCATAAATATTAATTAAGAAAGTATATTCATCATACTTAGGTATTTTTTTGTTGTAATAAATAAAAAATTCATTTTCTTTTTGGGGCAATTCATTTTTAGGAAGTGAATAAAATTTATTCAGAACTGCAAATCCAAAACTTGGAATGTTTTTATTAATTGATGAAATTTTAATTGATGGAAGATATCTTCTGTAAATATTATCAATATCCGGTACAACTCTTACAATACCAATCGAGCTATCAGCATCATAATATACATTACCGAAGTTATATTTAATTTTAGAATCATTAAAGGAGTAATAAATATTTGACTCAAGTTGTTCATCAATCTTTCCACTTAGAACTACATTACCAAACTTTCTAATGGTTTCAATAAATTCAATATCATTTTGTTCAGAAAACTGATCGTACGTTGGCATCAGAACATCAATTCCGATTGCTTTAGCACCGAGTTTGTTTAAATTTTCAACTGCTTTGGAAAATATTCTTCTGTTAAGTGGGTATTTTCTTAATTCAATTGGAAGTTGATCATAAGATTGCTGATCAATTGTACAAATTGTAACTGATGAATTATCAGATATATTTTTTTGTCCTCTATATGTAAATCTCTTATCAATTAATTTTAGTTCAAGTTCTTTTAAAGAAGATAAATTAAAAAACCAATCTTGAGTAAAAATAATTGACAAAAAAAGTGAAATTAAAAATACACCTAATGAAGAAAATTTTTTATGGAACGTTATTTTTTTCTTCATTAAATATTTAACCTTGTTGATAATCCGACAATCGAATTTGTTGATTGATTTGGAATTCTGAATATTCTTGTTTGAAATATTATTACAAAATTATTCATAACATTATAATTAGCTACAAATTCGAAAGACTGACGTTTGAAATCACCAAAGCTTGGACTTACGTTGCCATATAATGAAAGCTTGTCATCTAACAAAATATACCTGCCGCCAATTGATACTGAAAAATAATTAAAAGGATTACCAAACAAATCCAAATTATTATAAACAAAACCAACATTTGAAATTAAATTTTTATACCAGTAACTATTTACATTAAATGAAATATTTGATGATTTTGAATCTGTATTTAAACTACTTTTTACTTCTCTGATTGAATTTGAAAATGAAAACGAAGTTGAATGTTTAACCAAGTAATAAATATCATAAGATAATATTAATGATAATCTTTTAATGGTTTCATCAATTGCATACTTTCCAAAAGTTAAATCTTTATAGTCAAATCCATTTTTATTATGATTATTTGAGTATCCAAAAGTTATATTGGGGAAATCCATTCTTGGGAAATAAGAAACAGAAGCACTTATAGTTTGAAATTTAGTAGTTGTTAATTTTGTGTTTTGAAGATTGTCTTCTAAATTTTCAAAACCAAAAGAAAAGAATAATTTATTATCTAACATCCTTATTCTATCAGTTAAATTAATTCCTTTAATATCGGTTCTTAAAAATGATTGTCCGAATGATTGATATTCATTTCCTCTGTAAATATATGAAGCCCGAAAAGTGTTATTCAGATAATTGAGACTTAATACAGTTTCAGAACCAAGTGAAGCAAATTTTTGTGGATTCCATGGACCTAAATATTGATTAACAGTGATAAACTTGTCAATTAAATCTCTTATTTTTTTTACATCAGATGGATTAATATTTAAATCTTTATTAGAAGTAAAAATTGAATCAATTTGTGCATCTGTTAAAGTTCCGGTAGAAATATCTTTATTAATTAAACTAAAAGCAGCATTTGTAGTGAACAAAATATTGTTATTATCTAACGAGAGTTTTAGATCAGTTCCTAAAACTACATTTTCTTTTGGTCTTGCGCCAAATTCAATCGAATTTATATTATCTATTCCATGTAAGTATGTAAATCCTAATTGAAAATTTTTACCACTACCAAATGAAGGTCTTATTGCAAATAATTCTCTTTTATAAGTTCCAAAAATTACTTTTCCGAAAGGTGCTTTATATTTTAATGGATTTATTGATATAACATCATTTGAAAGAGGAACATTATTAGCATTATAAGTTTGCAATAATTTACCTTCTATACTTCTAAAAATTTCGCCAAAACTTGTTTGAATATTAAAGAAACCTAAATTAAGTTCACCTGTTAATCCTCTTACTCTTTTGCCATCCAAAATTAAATTAGAAAATTTTGGGAATGCATCACCAACTTTGATTGAGAGTAAATTTTCATTCTGAATTGAAAAAGAGTATCTGTTAAATGGTTGTAAGTTTTCCTTTTCTTCACTTGTGAAATAAGCATTAAGATTAATTTTCCAGTCTGAGTAAGAAGAGTTAAAATCAACTAATAAGTTTTTATAAAAAATTTGATTCGAAAAAGTATTTTCATTTCTAGCTTCGGCTTTTATTTGTCCGTTATAACTAAATTGATTTTGAATTTTTGATGCAATCAATTTATTAACATATTTAAAATTTCTTAAAACCGATGAAACAAGTTTATTTTCCTTATCATAAATTTTAATTTCAAGCTGATTATTTTCTGTAAAATTAAAATCATTTAACTGTTCATTAGTGATTACAATTAATTCATTATCAATTAAAGCTTTTGAAGTAATGTCAACATTGTTTAACAAAAGTTTTGTTTTAGTTATGTCAATATTATCGCCTGAACGAACAAAAGAAACAGAAATTAAAAAATCATCTTTCGTAAAAACTTCACCTTCTTCCGGACTTAATACAATAATTCCCTTCCCTTTTTCGGATTTACTTGAAACTACTATTTGTAATGGTAGAACTCCTTCTTCAATTCCTAAAGGAAAAGTTTGTTTACTTCCATTTTTTAATTCAATTAATAAATAATATTCTAAATATGGAGGAACAACTTCATCAGAAGAAATTGAACCATTTGCTTGTGTACCAGAAATCTGCATTTCAACTAATTTAAATTCGGTTTCACCAAACGGTTTATAAACAACTGATATTTGCGAAATATTCTCTACGTTATACAAATCTGCAGAAATATTTAACTGAGTCTTTTCAAGTGCATCACTCATTCTAACTCTTGAAACATAATTACTAACCTGAGCAGATACATTTGATAAGTAAATAAATGTGAACAAAAAAACAAAAATCTTTTTCATGATTTCCTCTTAAGGAAATAATTATTCAATTAGATATTCTATTTCTAAAATTCCATATGGAGTTGTAATATATATTTTTTTTGTGTTAATCTTTTTTGTGTCATCTATTTTCTTTTTATCTTCATCCGTAAATTCTTGAACTTCAATATTTCCCTCATTATCAATTGTTAATTTGTTTCCACCATTAATTGTAACATTTTTACTTGGATCATCTTTAGACTGAACAAATATTTCTCCCTCTTCCAAATAAATATTTGTTTGAATACTGTCAGCATCTATAACACCACTTGTACCACGTATTGATGCCACCGCAGATGGAGTAACAAATTCAAATCCATCATCAGCAGATTGTTTTTCAACTTTAAATAAAACTGTTCCTTTGTCAATATTAGTTGATGTATTTATACCATTCCCAACTTTTCTCTGATAAATATTTAAAATTGAATTTTCTCTGATTGTTAACAATGATTTATCTTTAGTTAAAACTAACAATGCAAGAGATTTTGCTTTTGTAATTACCTGACCACCATCCAATAAACTATAACCAATTTTTGCTGATTCAATTTCTGAATCTGATGCTTTTTTAACTTGTACTTCTTTTACAATTTTTTTAACAATAGCAACTTGATTGTTTGATGGGAAATTTTTTGCAAAAAGAAAATTTGAGAGCGACAAAAGAAATACTATAATTAAATATTTTTTCATCTTGATCGCTCCTTATTTTGGTTGAAATGATGTGTTGATTATTAAATCTTTTCTTGCTTCAAGCATATTAAGTATTTGTGATAATTCTTCATAACTTATAATGCTTCCATTTTCATCTCTTATTTCAATCTGATCTAATTTCAATTCACCACTATTTATTTTATTAATTAAATCATTTGGAATTATTGAACTGAAGAAATTAACTATGCTTTGTAAATAAATGTTAACTGTTTGATTCAAAGATTTTAATTTGAAAATTATTGGCTCACATTTTAATTCCTTAACCACTCCCGATTCATTAATTAAAGCAATTACAACCACAACAACCTTTTGCCCATCAAACCATTCTCTGTTCTTTGAAATTTTTGACAAGTTTACAATAGTTTCATTTCCGACATCATAATTATCAATTATAGGATTTGAAGAATTCAATGCATCATCCAGCGATTGAGATTCATTTTCCAAAATATTAGCTTTTATTTTATAACCAATTGCCCCGGATAAACTCGTCCATGAACAAATTACATTTCCAATATCAATTTCTTCATTATTATTTGGTTGTGTTATATAAAAAGTTGAAGTGGGATTAAGAAAAATTAATTCCTGATAATCATCATCTAAAATTTCATTACGCTCAGAAAACATTTGAACAGTAATACCAATAACACCTTTAGGTTTACCTATTTCAGCAATTTGTTTGATTAAATCTTTATCTCCATCAACATTGGTAAATTTTATATCAGAATTTCCTAGTTCATCACTAAAAATATTTCTAGCATTAAAAATATTTGTAGTAAAATTTGCTACTTCCTTAAAGCCTGAAGATAAATTTTCTTTCCATTCAATTTTTCCTTTTAAAAAAACTTTTCTGCCAATTGGTTGGGTATTCATAACCAATTGAAAAAATCTAGGTTGACCGCTCAAACTATTTGCTATATAAATTGCACCTAAATCAATTGAACTTATATCTCCAATTGTAATTAATTGAATACTGTTTTGAGCTTTAAGATTAAAACAAATAAAAATTGAAAGGATAAAAAAAAGGGTGGAAAATCTTTTCATGTGATTCTCCTTTAATTTGAAATTTCTATATGGAATGTAATTATTATTTCAAAATTCAACAAGAAAAGAATTTATCCCCCAAACTTTGTTGATTAATTGATTGGTTCTTTATCCGGATTTATAAAACCAAACTGTGGTGTTGGTTGAACATCAATATTAATTTCACCAAATCGTTGTTCAAATTTTTCTATGTTATCTTTCAATGCACGTAATAACATTTTTGCATGTTGTGGAGTTGTAATAATTCTTGATAAAACTCTTGCTTTTGGAACACCCGGAACAACACGAGTAAAATCAATTACGAATTCTGCTGGTGAATGTGTAATAATTGCCAAATTAGAATAAATACCTTCAGCTTCTTTTTCACCAAGTTCAATGTTTAATTGTTGTGGATTTTGATTATTTACAGACATTTTCTACTCCTTTTTATGAAAAAACCCACAGCCCAAAAATTTTTCAAGCTGTGGGTTTATTAAACTTAATTTTAATTATCTATTTTCATCAGCTTTCTTAAATGCATCGTCAGATTCTTTTTTCATTCCTAAGTTAGCATAAATTTTTCCTAAAAGTTCCCACAAAGCTGGTTCTTTAGGATTAATTTCGAGATAGCTTTTAATATGTGGTAATGCTAAATTGAATTTTTCTTTAACTTTATTTTCATCAACACTTTCCCCTTTCTTTTCTGCTTCATCACGGAATGATGTTCCCCATCTAACATAAGTAACACCTAAATTATAAATTGCATTTGCATATTTAGGATCAATTTCAATTGCTTTTTTGAATTGTTCTTCTGCTCCGGCAAAATCACCTGAATTTAATAAAACAACACCATAGTTATATCTGTAAAATTTATTTTCTGGTTCTCTTGCAACACCTTCTTTAAAAGCATTTACTGCAACATCCAATTTATTTGCTGCAATTAAAGCATTAGAATATCTTAACAATATTTCTCCATTATCGGGATATTTTGCTTTTCCAGCTTCCAGAACCTTTAATGCTTTATCTAACTTTTCATTTGCAACAACATCATTTTTTTCATCTTTAGCTTTTTGATATTGTTCTAAGTAAAGTTGTCCAAGCATTGCAACAGCATCTGGAGATTTACCTTTATCAGCAGCTTTTTGTAATGGTTCAATTGCTTTGTCATATTCTTGTAAATTTATATAAACCATTGCCATATTAGAATATCCTGCAACTGAATCAGGTTCACATAATGTTGATACTCTAAACATATCTGCTGCTTTATAGAAAAACATCTTCATTGAATCTTGTGAAGTTGTTTTTGCTGCACTATTAAAATAGCTAACACCTTTATTAAAAGTTGCTGCCCAATAATATTTTTTTGATTCAACAATTTGTTTTTCAAATTTTTTGCTTGCTTTTAAAGATTTATCAAAAGCTTCAAGCATTTTTTCGTAGTTACCTTCTTCTCCATTTAAGTAACCTAATAAATACCAACCTTCGTCACTCATTGGATTTTTAGAAACTTCTTTTTCCAATGCTTCTTTTGCTTTTGCAAATTGTTTTTGATTGATATATAACTTAGCTCCTGTCAATTCTGCTGATGAACATTCAAATGCCATAAAAGCAAGTGCTATACCAATAATGCTCAGTGTTATAATACTTCTTTTCATTTATTCTCCTATTTTATTTAATTATAATATAATACGTTTTTTGAGCGTTCAAAAATAGCTATTTTGCTATGGTTAGGCAAGAAATAACACTTTACTTTTCTTTCAAATTGATTTTACTTTTATAAAAAGATATTTTTGAAATAAAAGGATTAAAAATGAAGACAGAAGAAATAATCAGAGCAGTTCCAAAAGTTCTTCTTCACGATCACCTTGATGGCGGATTAAGACCTCAAACTATTATTGATTTAGCAAAAGAAATCAATTACGATAAACTTCCGACTAAAGATGCATCCGAATTAGCTGAATGGTTTCATCGTGGAGCAAATAAAGGCAACCTTGTTGAATATCTTCAGGGATTTGAACATACTATTGCTGTCATGCAAACTAAAGAATCTTTAACTCGCATTGCTTATGAAATGATGGAAGATATGTATAAAGATGGTGTATGTTATGTTGAAACAAGGTTCGCTCCGGTATTTCATACTGAAAAAGGATTGTATTATGAAGATGTAATTAATGCAGTTCTCGAAGGTCTTGAAAAAGGTAAACGTGATTTTAATGTTGGTTTTGGTTTAATTATTTGTGGAATGAGAAACATGAAAAACACCCTCGAAATGGCTGAGCTTGCCGTGAGTTTTAGAGATCAAGGAGTTGTTGGTTTTGATCTTGCAGGAGAAGAAGGTGGATATCCTCCTAAAAAACATTTGGAAGCTTTTAATTATATAAAACAAAAAAATTTCTTTATTACTATTCATGCTGGAGAAGCTTTTGGTAAAGAATCAATCTGGCAAGCAATTCAAATTTGTGGAGCTCATAGAATTGGTCATGCTACAAGATTAATTGAAGATATTATTTTTGATAAAGATGGAAACATTATTAAACTAGGCGAACTGGCTCAATATATTTTAGATACCCGTTTACCTCTTGAAATTTGTTTGTTAAGTAATGTTCATACTGGTGCTATTGATAAAATTGAAAATCACCCCTTCCCAAAATTATATAAAGAAAAATTCAGAGTATTTTTAAACACTGATGATAGATTAATGAGCGATACAACTCTAACCAAAGAATATGTTACTGCTCATGAATTATTTGATTTGAATTTAGATGATGTAGAAAAATTAAATATTAATGCTATGAAATCTTCATTTGCACCTCATAGTGAAAGATTAAAATATATTTACAATGTAATTAAACCCGGTTATGCAAAAATGAGAGAAAGACTTTTATCACTAAAAAATGAGTAATTATGGCAAAACTGCAATTTAAAAATTACACTTACACTTTCGATAAAAATGAAAAGAAAATTCTTCTGAATTTTTGTGATACTTTATTAAAACAAATGCAAACAGATGAAAAATTTTTTCAGGATGTAAGAGCATTTACTTCTATAACAGAAAAATTAAGATCAAATCAGTATGAGATTAAATTAACAAAAGAAGAAAGAACAAAATTAGTTTTCCGTATTAAAGAAAATCTTGAAAACATGAAAAAACAAGCTTCAAAAGGTTTTTTCATAAGAAGATGGTTTTATAAACAAGCATACAATCAATTTAAAAACATATTTGAAAAACATTTCGCAGATTAAAATGGAAAAAAGAATAATTAAAGCAGAACATGGTAATCAAATTTCTTGTAAAGGATGGATTCAGGAAGCAGCTCTAAGAATGCTTATGAATAATTTAGATCCTGAAGTTGCTGAAAAACCAGATGAATTAATTGTATATGGTGGTTATGGAAAAGCAGCAAGAAACTGGGAAGCATTCGAAGCAATTGTTGAATCACTTAAAAACTTAGAAAATGATGAAACATTATTAATTCAATCCGGTAAACCAGTTGGAATTTTTAAAACTCATACAGACGCACCAAGAGTAATTATTTCAAACTCAATGTTAGTCCCTGATTGGGCTACTTGGGAAGAATTCAGAAAATTAGATGCACTTGGTTTGACAATGTATGGACAAATGACAGCTGGAAGTTGGATTTACATTGGAACGCAAGGGATATTACAAGGCACGTATGAAACTTTTGCTGAATGTGCCCGAAAATATTTTAATGGTTCTCTTAGTGGAAAATTTTTATTAACTGCTGGCTTAGGTGGAATGGGTGGAGCTCAACCTTTGGCAGCAACCATGAATGGTGCAGCTTTTTTAGGAATTGATGTTGATAAGAATAGAATTCAAAAAAGAATTGATACTGGTTATATTGATATCATGACTGATAATTTAGATGAAGCTTTAAAATTAGTTCTCGATGCTAAAAATAAAAATCAAGCACTTTCTGTTGGTTTAATTGGAAATGCTGGAGAAATTCTTCCTGAAATTTTAAAAAGAGATATTGTTCCGGATATAATTACAGATCAAACTTCTGCACATGATACTTTAAATGGATATGTTCCTATGGGAATGTCATTCGAAGATGCTTTAAAGTTAAGAAAAGAAAATCCCGATAAATATATTAAGCTTGCAAAAGAAACAATAGTTGTTCATGTTAAAACAATGTTAGAGTTTCAAGCACGTGGTGCAATAGCATTCGATTATGGAAATAATATTCGTGGAGAAGCTTTAGCTAATGGTGTAAAAAATGCATTTGATATTCCTGGATTTGTGCCTGAATATATTCGTCCTTTATTTTGTGATGGAAAAGGTCCATTTCGTTGGGCAGCTTTAAGTGGCGATCCAAATGATATTTATGTTACAGATAAAGCTGTTCTCGACGCTTTTCCAGAAAATGAAGCATTAAGAAGATGGATTGAAATGGCTCAGAAAAAAGTTCATTTTCAAGGATTGCCAGCACGCATTTGTTGGCTTGGTTATGGCGAAAGAGCAAAAATGGGAAAAATATTTAATCAACTTGTTGCAGAAGGAAAAGTATCTGCACCAATTGTTATTGGCAGAGATCATTTGGATTGTGGTTCTGTTGCATCTCCAAATCGTGAAACAGAAGGCATGATTGATGGAAGTGATGCAATTGCAGATTGGCCAATATTAAATGCTCTTCTTAATGCTATTGGTGGTGCAAGTTGGGTTTCAGTTCATCATGGTGGCGGAGTTGGAATTGGTAAATCAATTCATGCAGGAATGGTTGTAGTAGCTGATGGAACGCAAGAAGCTGAAAAAAGATTAGAACGAGTTTTAACTTATGATCCCGGTATGGGAATAATTCGTCACGCAGATGCTGGTTATCTAAGAGCAATTGATAATGCTAAAAAGTTCAATGTGAAAATTCCAATGATTAAATAGAGGTGTAAAAATGAAAGTATTAATTGCAGACAAATTTCCGGATGTTTTTATTCAACAGTTAAAAGAAAATAATGTTGAAGTTCTATATGAACCCAAATTAGGTGAAAATGATTTACCAAATTCAATTAAAGATGTTGATTGTTTAGTTGTTCGTTCAACAGTTGTAAATGCAAAAACAATTGAAGAATCCAATTCACTAAAATTAATAATCAGAGCTGGATCCGGTGTAAACAATATTGATATAAATGCAGCAAATCAAAAAAATGTTTTTGTTTCTAATTGTCCCGGCAAAAATTCAATTGCTGTTGCTGAACTCGCAATTGGTTTAATGATTGCTCTTGATAGAAGAATCCCACATAATGTAGCAGATTTTAAAGCCGGTAAATGGAATAAAGGTGAGTATTCTAAAGCTGAAGGATTATTTGGGAAAACTCTGGCAATAGTTGGTTATGGTGCAATTGGTAAAGAAGTTGCTAAACGTGCATTAGCATTCGGAATGAAAATTTATGCAAAAGATATTTTTCCTATAAATGATCCAAATGTAACAGTATTCGAAAAATTTGAAGATGTACTTCCGATTGCAGATGTTATTTCAGTTCATTTACCACAAAATTCTGAAACAAAAAATTTATTTAATGATAATTTATTTAATTTGATGAAGAATGGAGCAATTTTTATTAACACTTCAAGAGCAGGAGTTGTAAATGAAGATTCGTTAATAAAAGCTGTAAAAGAAAAAAATATTAAAGCTGGACTTGATGTTTTTATTGGTGAGCCTGAAGATAAAGGAGGAAGTGTATCATCAAAACTTCAGGAAATTGATAATATTTATGTAACACATCATATCGGCGCTTCAACAGAACAAGCACAGAATGCTGTTGCAGAAGAAACTGTTAATATAATTTTAGATTATATTAAAACCGGTGAAATAAGAAACTGTGTAAATAAAAAATAATTATGTTATATAGAGATGCCGCTGAAAATTTTCAACGGCATCAAATTTAATAATTAAAAGAAATAATACACTGCAAATAACAATCTCAAATTTGAAATATTTTTAGCATCTATTACTTTACCATTGTTATTATTATCATTCTTTCCATAAGCTGCAACAGTATATTCAACTTCTGTAGAAAATCTGGCTTTATTTGAGTTTAATTGTATGCGTGGTGAGATTCTTAAAAGATTATCAATATTTGTTGCTCTTCCATAATATGGTCCTGTTATTTTATCATCAGCACCAAGATTTTTACTATATCCTGCAAAAATTCCATATTCAATTTCTTTTCCGTAAATTAATTCACCCCAGACTGATAATACTTTTATACTTGTATATTCTTCAAAACCATTATTAGGATTAATAAATTTAACAGCATAACCACCGAGCATCATCAGATCAGCTAAATTAGAACCATAAACTAACTGAGATTTTAATGTAAATAAATCTTTGTTATACTTTGCATATCCCGTTAATGAAATACTTGGTAATGAATTATCTGTTTTAAGATTTTTTGTTGTAACAACTCTTGGAGTAATTTTTTTATAATCTAAACCAATCCCTATCAAATTATTATTATTCAAATATTGAATTTGAGTATTGATGTTAGGAATAACTGAGTTTCTAAGATAAGAACTACTAAATCCATCAGGACCATTACTTGAGAAATCTCTTTGAGAAGCAGCAGTTAAAATCAATTTAATATTATCAAATGAATGTGTTAATCTAATTTGTGGATTTCTTCCAAAGGGTTGAAATGGTGCACCAGTATTAAATGATACAACAGATGGAAACATTTCACTTATAAATAATGGATGCCAGGTTTGACCAACAAGCAGAGAGCTATTTTCCCAATCAAATTTTACAAATGCATGTCTTAATCTAAAACCATTAATATCTGCATCGTTTGTACCAAAAAATTCTGCTTCAATTTGTCCTGATGTTTTAGCTCCAAAAGCATCTGGCCCGGTTATTTTACCTAATAACCGTGATTGAATTGAAAGTATATTGAAGTTACTTTTAGCATTCACATCTGCGTTATTGGCATCAAGTTTTTCATTTTGAGGATATAAAAGAAAATGTCCTTCTCTTAATGAAATTGTTTGCCTTGAATCATAAAAAATATCAGTTTTAACAAAACCTGTAAAATTAATACCTATATTTTGAGCATATCCATTTGATATTATAATGCTTAAAAGTAAAACGATTAATTTTTTCATAAGTTTTTCCTAAGTGATTTTTAAATTTTATTCTGCTCCAATACCTAAATATGTTCTCAGTTTTTCATCTTCATATTTATCAACTGATTCTTTTTCAGGATAAATTTTAGAGACAATATAAGCAACTAAAAATGATGCTGGCATTGAAATAATAGCAGGATTTTTTAATCCAAAGATTGCATCAGAATTTTTAAATACATCCACCCAAACAGTTGGACTCAAAACAATAAGAAGGACTGCTAAAGAAGAACCAGTAATAATGCTTGCAACAGCACCTTTTGTTGTAAAATTTTTCCAAAAAATTGAAAGTACAAGTGAAGGGAAATTTGCACTTGCTGCAATTGCAAAAGCTAAACCAACCATGAATGCAACATTCTGCCCTTTAAAAATTAAACCTAATAAAATTGCAACTCCACCGATAATAAGAGTAGCAACTTTAGCTACCTTTACTTCACCAACTTCATCTGTTTTACCTTTTTTTATAACATTTACATATAAATCGTGAGATAAAGTAGAAGCTCCGGAAAGAGTCAAACCAGCAACAACTGCAAGAATAGTTGCAAAAGCAACAGCTGCAATAAAGCCTAAGAAAAATTGACCACCAACAGATTCTGATAATAACAATGCAGCCATATTACCACCTTTATCGAAGGAACTGATAACATTTTGTCCTACTAAAACCATAGCACCAAATCCAATAAAAAAAGTAAGAATATAAAAGTAACCTATAAAGCCAGTAGCAACAAAAACAGATTTTCTAGCTTGAATAGCATCGGGGACGGTAAAAAATCTCATTAAAATATGTGGCAGGCCAGCTGTACCTAAAATTAAAGCAAGACCAAGAGAAATTGCATCCCATGGATTTTTAACAAAACCACCAGGCGAAAGAACTGCATCAGTATATTTTTTAGTTGCTTCTTCAAAAAGAGTAATAGGGTTCATTCCAAATTGTGCGAGAGTCATAATAACTAAAAAAGTTGCACCACTTAAAAGTAAAATAGCTTTAATAATTTGCACCCAGGTTGTAGCAAGCATTCCACCAAACAACACATAAGCAATCATAACTAAACCAACAATTATAATTGCAATTTCATATGGAAAGCCGAACAAAATATTAATTAAAGAGCCTGCACCAACCATTTGAGCGATTAAATAAAATACAATTGTCATTAACGAACCAATAGATGAAGCAATTCTAACTGGTTTTTGTTTAAGTCTGAATGCTACAACATCAGCAAATGTAAATTTACCAAGATTTCTTAATGGTTCGGCAATAAGAAACATTACTAAAGGCCATCCAACAAGAAATCCAATTGAGTAAATTAAACCATCATAACCTTTGAGCGATACCATACCAGCTATTCCTAAAAATGATGCGGCACTCATGTAATCACCAGCTAAAGCTAAGCCATTTTGAAATCCTGATATACTTCTATCAGCTGCATAAAATTCAGATGTAGTTTTTGTTTTTTTTGCAGCCCAGTATGTTATTCCTAATGTTACTGCTACAAATGCAAAAAATATTATAATTGATGCAATATTTACTTGTCCTAAAGTTGTTTGAATAGTTTCCAATTATTCCTCCAAAATTTTGTTAACCAATTACAAAAATTATTTTTTTAATATTTCATTTCTTAGTTCTCTTACAGCTTTATCATATTTAGAATTTGCCCAACGAATGTAGTAACCAGTTAATAGCCATGCAAAAATGATAAGACCGATACCTAATGGTAACCCTAATGTTATAAATTCGCCGATTTTAATTGCTAAAAATTCTTTGTAGAAAGCTATTGACAATATGAAACCGAAGTAAACAAGCAACATAATTGCAGTAAACAATAAGGACATAGTAAGTCGTTTCTTAACTAAATTTTTAAATTTTTCAGAATTTAATATTTCATGAACTCTTGTTGAATTAATACTCATATATTCTCCGATTTTATTTAGTAGTTTTTAAATAATTAATGTAACTGGTATATTTAAAATAATACCAAAATGTATTTTTATCTAATAAAAGTACCTTTAAAATCTAAATTAATTTTATCTTTTATTTCATTAACTATATCGAAATATTTACGAATAATAATGATATCAAATTCAGACAGATTTTTTACATTTATATGATTATCAAGGGAGTTGAAATTTTTACTTGTTTGATCTTTTAATTTAATATTCATCAAAGTTGTATAAGCAAAAATTAATTTATTAAATAAATTATCTGATATTTGTTTTTTTTCGTTTAAATATTCTAATCTGTCTATTGTGTTGGTTGAATTTGCACCAAATTTAATTCCATATAATCTTGCAAAATCAATAATTGGAAGGGTTAATAATTTAATATCAATTTGTGATTTGAGTTTTAATATTGAATCGGGTAGTTCATTTTTAACAATACTTTCCGATAGATAAATTAAAAATGAATTATAATTTTTTACTAAGTTATTAATATGTGATTTTAATTCTTGAACAAAATTTTCTTCACCATAAATAAATCTAAAATCAAAAAATATTTTTGAGTCAAGTATATCTTGTGGAGAAGAATTTGTAATCCAATTTGTAAAGTAATTCTTCCATTCATTTAATGGTTGAGTCCATTTGATATTTTGCGCCATAATTCCCCCTTTACAATAATTATAACCTACATAATTCAAATCATTCGATATCAATTCACCTAATTTCAAAAAATAATTTCTATAATTATCTATTAATTCACTTTCAACATCTTCAAATATTATTGCATTATCCTGATCTGTTAAAAATGTTTGTTCTTCTCTGCCTTCGCTTCCCATTGTAATAAAAGCAAATTTGCAAGGAGGGTTACCTAATTGTAAAATAGAATTATTAATAATTTTTTTAATTATGGTATCACTTATTAATGAAATCATTTTGGTAATTAATTTAGGATCTATTTTATTTATCACCATTTTAGATAGTAAATCAAGTAAATAAATTCTATAATCTTTAAGACTATCTAAACTTTTTATTTCTTCAATTTCTTTAATAAAGAATAAATTATTAATAAGTGTTGATTCGAATAAATTATTTAAATGAACAACTCCTATTGATTTATTTTCCTGGTTTCTGACAATCAAATAATGTGTATTATTTTCTTTCATTTTAATAATTGCATCAAAAACTGAATTGTAGGTGTAAATAAATATTATAGGTGAGTTCATAAAAGAATAAACTGGCTCATCAAAGGATTTATTTGACGCGATTATTTTTTCTGTTATATCCAATTCATTTAATGTTCCTATCTCTTCATATTCGTTTCCTTCAATCAACAAAGTTTTACAATTGGAATTGAAAATGATCTTTAATGCTTCATTAATTTTAATATTGTATCTGCATTTAGAAATACTTTTTACAAACGGAGTTATTTTTTGATTTAATCCGGAAAAAGAATTTAATAATTCTGAAATTAATCTATCTTTTTTTTCATCAGTAACTTTTTGTAAAGAAATATCTTCAATAATACCATCAACATAATTTAATTTCTCTATGTTATTTTTTACCAAAACAGCAGAAAATGAAACTGTAATTATTTCATTACTATTTTTCCTTAATCTTATCATTATATTTTTTATAACTCCGTTATTAAACAATTCACTTATAAATTTTTCTGATTCTTTACTATCATAAAAAAATTCGTAAAGGGATTTGTTTATTAGGAACGATTCATTTTGATAACCAAGTAAATTAATCAGACCTGGATTCACTTCAATTAAATTAAGTTTATTATCAGCAATTGCTCTAAAAACGCCAATAGAAATTTTATTTGTCAGAGATAGAAATTTTTCTTTTGTAAAATCAAGTGCCTCTTTAATACTTTTATTTGTGCTTACATCTTTAACTGTAATAACAATTCCTTCATTATTCATCACTGTTATTTTTGATATATCTAAAATTACATCCACAAAGGAGCCATCTTTTTTAATTAATTTAGTTTCAAGTTTTTCATTTGAATTAAAGTTGTTTTTTTTCTTAATCATCAAACTAAAATCAAAAAGTTTAGATTCCTTAATTGATTTAAAAACATCGATAACATTTTGCTTATCAGTTTCTTCATTAAACCCAAGTATATCGTATGTAATTTTATTAATAAATGTCTGACCATTTTCAAGAATCATTATCATGCCTTCGTTTGAAGCTTCAACAAGCATTTTATATTTTTCTCTCGATTCTTTTAATTCATCTTCTGCAATTTTTCTTAATTTTTCACTTTTGTAATTTTGATATGCAATGTAGGATAGCAATAAAGAACTTAGTAAAGTAATAATAGTTGATATAGAAATTATATTTCTTTCTAATTCGCTAATTTCATATTTAACATCTTCAATATAAATTCCAGTACCTATAATCCAATCCCAAGGTTCAAATTTTTTTACATAAGAGAGTTTAGGAACAATTTTTGTTGAATCGTCTTTCCATTGCCACATATAATCAACAAAACCCTCGTTATATTTTTCAACTATATTTTTCATTTCAACAAAAAGATATTTTCCTTTTGAATCTTCAAATTTCTTTAAACTTTTTCCTTCTAATTCAATTCTGTATGGATGAACAATCATTTTTGGTTGCATGTCAGTAATCCAAAAGTAATCTTTTAAATCAGTTCCATATCTGGAATTTCTTACAAATTCTTTTGCATTTTTTTGAGCATCTTCTTTGGAAATTTTACCTTCCTTTTCTAATGAGTACCACTTTTCAATCATACTAATTGTTGAAATAGTAAGTTCTTTAATCATCTCTCTTTTTCTATCAAGTATTATATTTTCAAAGCGTGGTATTACTATTAAAAACAATGCAGTTATTAATAACCCAAGTGTAATAAAAGTTGGTAACAAAATTTTAATTAGTGAAATGCCATTATATTTTTTCATAAAGTTTTCCTTATTCTATAAGAAAACTAATTAATCATAATAATTATTTAATGAAATAATTTTAATTTCTTTATTGAATGTATCTAAAATTACAAATCCATTTTCTCTTGTAGTTTTAGCAATACAAGGAATTACAATCCAAGTTAAATCTTCAGAATATTTATGATTACCAAATTTCAGAGTAGTAAATTTATTTTGATCAACTTTGATAATTCCTTCAACATGACCATGACCGGATAAACTTAATTGAGATTTATAATTATTCATAAATTCAAAATGTTTAGATAAGTGAAAAGTTTCGGATGGAAAAAATATTGTTGAACCAGAAAAATCAGGAAAGCAAAAATGTGAAATCATTATTATTTCATTTTCACAATTAAAAAAATCTACTTCTTTTAATCTTTGCAAAAATTCAATTGAATTATCACTTAGAAATGATGTTAATTCATTATTTTCATACAACCATATTTTATTTTTACCTTTCTTAAATTTTTGATCATAATCCAAATCATACCAATTATTTCCATAATCAAATCCAGCATTAAATTCTGGAATTCTTTTAATTGCATATAAATCATGATTTCCAATGACTGATAAATCGCAATGTTCTTTTACTAATTTGATACATTGATCTGCATTTCTTGAGTTTATATAACGATAAAATGGAAGAGTAAATCCAACAATATCACCTAAACAAATAACATAATTGCAATTTTCTTTCGATATAATTTTAAATGCTTTTTCTAAACTTATAATATCTTCATGGATATCACTTATGAATGCAATTTTCATTTATTTATAATTAAATGTTAACTAAAGTTAAGATGTAAAAATTTTCATAAATACATTGAAAAATATTTATAAAAATTTCACATCAAACATATCATCAACAATTCCATGATAATAAATAAGTTTAATCAATTCATTAAAAGCATCCACTTCGTTTTCTGTAACTTCATAATAAACTGAACCTATATTTTCAATAATAAAATTTTTTGCTTCAAAATTAAACCCAATTCTTTCTAAACTACTTGATAAAGAGTTTTCAATTTTTAAATCCAAATCTGAAAACAAGTTTTGAAATTCAATTAATTGATCTTTGTCTTGTGATACAAATAAATAGTTGACAAATGGAAGATTCAGAAGGTCGGCAATTTCATCAGCAAAACTTATTCCTTTATGAAAATAATTTTTTTTAAAATTATCATCACCACAAACAATATAATTTTGGTTTGTCAGAAAATCTGTTTTAGTATCTAAAATCAGATCAATTTGAGAAGAATATTTTTCTTCAAAAAGAATTTTTGATAAAATAAATTCATTAATTGAAACATCACCTTGTAAAAATATTTTTTCAAATTTCTTTTGGTCTTCAATAAAATAGAAATAGGAATTTGAAAGTAACCCGTCAAAGGAAATTCCAATTTTAGAAGAAGCAAAAAATGTTCTGTGATTTATTAAATCCAAAGAAGGAATTAAAGAAACAGCCTGAGTAAAAATTTCCAAATCTTTTGAAAGTAAAGAAGAAGGTCTGAAAATTATTTCAATTTCTTTTGGGATATTATTAATTAATATTTGTGTAAAAACATTATTAGGCAAAAATAATTTCATAAGACTTTAAAATTAAAAAGCCGCTTGATTAAAGCGGCTTTATGAAAAAAATTATTTAACATTTTTATTTTTAATACGTGCAGCTTTTCCAGATAGTTTACGAAGATAAAATAATTTAGCTCTTCTAACTTTACCTTCACGTAAAACTTCAATCTTTGCAACTTTTGGTGAATTATATGGGAAAATTCTTTCAACGCCAACACCACTTGAAATTTTACGAACAGTAAAAGTTTTGCTTAATCCAGTTCCGCGAATATTAATTACATCACCTTCAAAAGGTTGAATTCTTTCTTTATCACCTTCTACTACTTTTACATGCACGCGAATATGATCTCCTGCCTTAAAAGGAGGAAAATCATTTCTAACTTGTTCTTCGGTAAGTTCTCTAACCTTATCCATTTTATTTCTCCAGATTATTTATTTTTTTCCATTTATCAGTTAAAATTTTAGATTGCTCTTCTTTCCACTCTTTAATTTTTCTGTCATGACCACTGAGTAAAATATCTGGAACTTTCATTCCTTTATACTCTGCTGGTCTTGTATAATATGGTGATTCAATTGATTCACCATCCATTAATGAATCATTTAAAGCTGATTCACTATCATTAAGAACACCAGGAATTAATCTCACAACTGAATCAATTATTACTAAAGCCGCTATTTCTCCTCCTGTTAAAACATAATTTCCAATTGAAATTTCATCGGTAGCAAATTTTTCTCTTACACGATCATCTATTCCTTTATAATGCCCAGCTAATATCATAATATTTTTAGCAAGGGAAAACTTATTAGCTAATTTTTGATTATAATATTTTCCACCTGGTGATGGGAAAATTATATGATCATAATTTCTTTCGCTCAATAATTTTTCAATACATTCAAAGAACGGTTCAGGTTTAAGTAACATTCCAGGACCACCGCCAAAAGGTTTATCATCAATTGTTTTATGCTTATCATAAGCATAATCTCTTAAGTTATGAACAAAAATTTCAACCTTTTTTTTGTCCTGTGCTCTTTTTAATATACTTGTATTAATCGGGCTAAAAAGTAAATCTGGTACAGCTGATATAATATCAATCCTCATCATCGTAAAGTAAATCGCAATCCTTTTTCAAAACAATTTTTTTCTTATCAATTTCAAAATTTTCAATAAATTCTTTTACAAAAGGTACCAGAATATTTCTTTCACCACTTTTAACTTCAAGAACATCATTTGCTGGTAAGTTAAAAACATCACTCACATAACCAATATTAATATCATTTCTAAAAATTTCGCATCCAATCAAATCGTGTATAAAAAAAGTATTATCCTCTAACTTGACAACATTATCTTCATCAACAAATAATTTTTTGTTTAAAAAAATTTCTACTTCAGAAGAACTATTGAATCCTTTGAATTTCAGAATAATTTTTTTATCAACTTCTTTAACTGATTCAACAAATAATTCTTTATAATTACCAAAAATTTGGACAAAGACTTTCTCAAGTTCAAAGAATCTATCTTTGAAATCAGAAAAGGAATCAATTAAAACATAACCTTCTGTACCAAAAGCTGATTTTACTTCAGCAATTAGAAAAAGATTATCCACCTAAAAAATTAATCCAAAATTTTAAGTACAGCTCTTTTGCCTTCTTTAGCTGCAATTGCAGTTAATAAAGTTCTCATTGCCTGAGCTGTTTTTCCTTGTTTACCTATAACTTTACCAACATCTTCTGCACCTACTTTGAGTGTTAACTCGACAGTTTTTTCATCTGGTGTTGCTTCTTCTAAAGAAACATTATCAGGATTATCAACAAGGTGTTTAGCGATAAATTCAATAAAGTCCTTCATGGTATAACCTATATTTTGTGAACATAGGGTACTATTTTCTATGTGCGGCTAAAATTAATTAGCTCTTCGGAGCAGTACCCTTTATGCTTCCGATGCACTTTGAGATTTTTCTTTTGCTAATGCTTTTTTAGATTTTTTGTTTTCTAATTTCTTTTTCAATTTTGCAGCAAGATTAGCTTCTTTTAATTTTTGCCATTCTTCTAATTTAGCTGCAACTTCTTCTTCTTTAAGACCTTTTTTAATCAATTGTCTTTTTAGTAAAATTCCTTTTTGAGATAAAAGATTTTTTACAGTTAATGTAGGTTGAGCACCAACATTTAACCAATACATTGCTCTTGTTTCTTTTATTTCTACAGTAGCTGGTTCTGTTTTAGGATTATAAAGTCCAATTGCTTCAATAAATTTTCCATCTCTCGGTGAACGTGAATCTGCAGCAACTACTTTATAAATTGGTTGCTTTTTCTTTCCCATTCTTTTCAATCTTAACTTAACTGCCAATTTAGTTATTCCTCCATTTAATTTATTCTAAAATTTTTCATGTTTGGTAAATTAAATTTACCCGAATTTTTATTTAACATTTTCATCATTTGTTGCATCTGTTCAAATTGTTTTATCAATCTGTTAACATCTTGAATTGTATTTCCACTACCAAGAGCAATTCTTTTTCTTCTACTTCCATTTAGAATTTTAGGATTTGCTCTTTCCTTTTTTGTCATGGATTGAATGATTGATTCAACAACAACTAATTGTTTATCATCAACATCAGCATTTTTAATTTGTGAACCAATTCCTGGAATCATTCCTAAAAGTGATTTCAATGAACCCATTTTCTTAATCATTTTAATTTGTTTAAGAAAGTCATCGAAATCAAATTTGTTTTCACGAAACTTTTTTTCTAATTCCTCGGCTTCTTTTTCGTCGAATTGAGCTTGAGCTTTTTCAACAAGAGAAATAACATCACCTTTTCCAAGAATTCTACTAGCCATTCTATCAGGGAAAAATAATTCAAGAGAATCAACTTTTTCGCCGAGACTTACAAATTTAACGGGGCGATCAACAACTGCACGAATGGAGAGGATACATCCGCCTCTTGAATCACCATCCATTTTAGTTAAAACAACACCATCAAAATCTACTTTTTCGTGAAAAGCTTTTGCTGAATTTACAGCATCCTGACCCGTCATTGCATCGACAACAAAAAGTGTTTGAGTAGGCTTAATTTTTTCTTTAATATTTGCCGCTTCAACCATCATTTCATCATCAACGTGTAAACGACCTGCGGTGTCAATGATAACTGTGTTCAATCCATTTTCTTTTGCATATTTTAATGACTCAACTGAAATCGCTACCGGGTCATTGCTTTCGTCAATTGAAAAAACCGGAACATTTATTTGTGAACCAAGTATTTTTAATTGACTTCTTGCAGCTGGTCGGTAAACGTCTGCAGCAACTAAAAGAACATTTTGTTTTTTATTTTTTAAATACTTTGCAAGTTTTGCACTAAATGTGGTTTTACCACTTCCTTGCAAACCAATTAACATTATAATTGTTAATCCATTTGGATTAATAACTAATTCTGAACCTTGACTTCCAAGTAATTCAACTAATTCATCATAAATTATTTTTGTGATTAATTGACCTGGAGTAACAGAATTAATTACTTCCTGCCCTAAAGATTTTTCTTTTACTTTTTCAATAAAATCTTTAGCTACTTTATAATTTACGTCAGCATCTAAAAGAACACGTCGAATTTCTCTTAAGGTATCAGAAATATTTGATTCTGTAATTTTACCTTGTCCGGTAATTTTTTTAAGAGCTTTCTCAAGTTTTTCGGTCAATTCATCAAGCATAGTACTCAATTCCTAATTAAAGATAGCAAAAAGGTAATACATTTCAAATTTTTAACTTTCTTTGAGAGCATTTGCTCCGGATACAATTTCCAAAATTTCTTTTGTAATTGATGCTTGTCTTTCTTTGTTATAAGTTAAGTTTAATGAACGAATTAATTCTTTTGCGTTTTCTGTTGCCATATCCATTGCTGTCATTCTGGCACCAAGTTCTGCTGCATATGAATCTAATAAAACTCTCCACATTTGTGCATTTAAATGTTTTGGTAGTAGAGTTTCAATAATTTTAGTTTTATTAGGTTCATAAATAAAATCAACAGATTTTGATGCATCAATATTTTTTTTAAATGGTTTAATTGGCAATAATTGTTCAACAACTGTTTTCTGCTGAATAACAGATTTAAATTCATTAAACAAAACTATAACTTTATCAAAATTACCATTAATATATTTAGTAGAAATTTCTTTAATCAGTCCAGAAGCAAATTCAAATTTTAGATGTGAAAAAATTCCAGGGTAAGATCCAACAACATTATATTCTCTTTTAGTAAAATAATCATTACCTTTTTTGCCGATACAAATTAATTGTAAATTGTTGTTGGTGTAATAAGATTTGTATTCATTCTTAATCAATTCTTCTGCAGTTCTAATAACATTCATATTAAAACTACCACACAAGCCACGATCCGATGTAACAACTATCATCAAAATATTTTTAACTTCACGTTCAGTAAAAAGTGGATTTGCAAAATCTTTTTCAATTGATAATAAATATTGTAACACTTCAGAAATTTTTCTTGAATAAGGTCGGGCATTAAGAATATTTTCCTGTGCACGACGTAATCTTGCAGCCGCAACCATTTTCATTGCTTTTGTTATTTGCTGTGTGTTTTTAACACCAATAATTCTTCTTTTTATATCCCGAAGTGTTGCCATTTATGTTTTAACTTTTCTTAAACTTTTCTAAAAATTCTTCAACTGCTTTTTTAATTAATTGAATTGTATCATCTTTCAATTCTTTTGTTGATCTTATGTTTTCATAGATTTGAGGATATTTCAATTCTGCAAATTCATGAAACTCTTTTTCAAATCTTTTAACATCTTTTACATCAATTGATTCTAAATAATTATTTGTTCCAATAAATACACTAACAACTTCTTTTTCTACAGGCACGGGAACATACTGACCTTGTTTTAATAATTCTACAAGTCTTGCACCTTTAGCTAAAGTTCTTTGAGTTGCTTTATCCAAATCACTTCCAAACTTTGCAAAAGCTTCTAATTCACGGTATTGTGCTAAATCTAATTTCAAAGAACCTGCAACTTTTTTCATAGCTTTAATTTGGGCATTTCCACCAACACGCGAAACAGAAATACCAACATTTATAGCAGGACGCACACCCGCGTTAAATAAATTTGGTTCAAGATAAATTTGTCCATCAGTAATAGAAATAACATTTGTAGGAATATAAGCTGAAACGTCACCTTGTTGAGTTTCAATAATAGGAAGTGCAGTAAGACTACCACCACCTAAATCATCCGAGAGTTTTGATGCTCTTTCTAACAAACGTGAATGTAAATAGAACACATCACCAGGGTACGCTTCGCGTCCGGGTGGTCTTCTTAACAATAATGAAAGTTCACGATAAGCAGCAGCTTGTTTTGATAAGTCATCATAAATCACCAAAGCATGTCTTCCACTATCACGGAAATATTCTCCAACTGTTGCACCTGCATAAGGAGCAATATATTGTAAAGGCGCCGGAGATGAAGCCGGAGCGGAAACTACAGTTGTATATTCCATTGCACCTGCTTCTTCTAATTTAGCAACTACTTGTGCAATAGTTGAATTTTTTTGTCCAACAGCAACATAAACACAATAAACAGGTTTTATACCATATTTTTTTGCTTCTTCAGTATGTGTATATTTTTGATTTATTATTGCATCAATTGCAATTGCTGTTTTACCTGTTTGGCGGTCACCAATTATTAATTCTCTTTGACCACGACCAATTGGAATCATAGCATCTATAGCAACAATACCAGTTTGTAAAGGTTCTTTAACAGGTTGACGTTGAATAACACCTAAAGCTTTTCTTTCGATAGGCAAATATTTTTCGAATTCAATAGAACCTTTTCCATCGAGTGGATTTCCAAGTGGATCTACAACACGACCTAACAACTTTTCTCCAACCGGGAAAGAAGCAACACGGTTTGTTCTTTTAACCTGATCACCTTCTTTAATAAGTGTGCTTTCTCCAAAAAGAACAACACCAACACTATCTTCTTCCAGGTTTAGAACCATACCAATAACATTATTTGGAAATTCTACAAGTTCACTCGCCATTACCTTTGATAACCCATATACGCGAGCAATTCCATCACCAACCTGAAGAACAGTTCCAACTTCATAAACATCTACTTCATTTTCAAAACCAGAAAGTTGTTTTCTTAGTATTGCAGAAATTTCATCGGGTCTTATTTCCGCCATTTTATTTTTCCTAAATTTTTCTTATTGATTAATACTTATTTCTTCTGAAAATTTTTTTCTTAATAATTTTAATTGATGTTTTATTGATGCATCAAAAACCTGATCACCAATTTCCACAATAAAACCACCAATTAAATTTTTGTCGATTGTATAATTGGCAAAAACTTTTTGTTGAGTTTTTAATTCCAATTTTTCTTTTATTTTGTTTTTAATTGTATCTTCAACTTCAACTGCAGTTTTAACTTTTGCCCTTAAAACACCATCTTTTTTATCACACAGCACAAGAAATTCTTTGAAGATTTCTATTAATATATCTTCACGGTTTTTAAGAATAACAAAATCAATAAAATTTTGAGTTTCATTTGAAATTTTGTTTGAAAAAATTTCGTTAAGCAATTTTTTCTTTAAATCAGATTTAACAACCGGACTTTTAAGAATAGCTTTAACTTCTTTCGACTGAGATAAAGAATTAAAAATTAAATCTGCATCTTTTGCAACTTTTGAATAAATATTTTTTTCTTCAGCAAGCTGCATTAAAGAATTTGCATAACGATATGAAACTCTGTAAATACTCATTAGTTTTTATTGATCTCGTCAAGATATTTATCAACAATTTTAAGTTGTAAATTCTTATCTAAATTTTCTTTTAGAATTTTTTCAGCAGCATTAATAGCAATATCAGCAACCTGTTCTTTTAATTTAACAAAAGCTTCGGAATTTTTTCTTTCAATCTCTGCTTTAGCATCTTGCAACATTTTATCAGCAGTCTTTTTACTTTCATCAAGAATTTGAGCTTTAAGTTTTTCTGCAAGATCTCTGCTTTGTTCAATAATCTTTTGAGCTTCTTCTTCAGCTTTTTGCATATTTAATTTATTTTCTGCAATAAGTTTTTCAGCTTCTTTTCTTGCTACTTCTGCTTTTTCTAATGATTCTTTGATAAGATTTTCTCTTTCATTCAAGGAATTTAGAATTGGTTTCCAAGCTAATTTTTTTAGTATGAGTAAAAGAAAAATAAATGTAACAACTGTCCATAGAATTAATCCGGGATTGACATCAAGCGGGCTACCGCCACCAGCATGTTCTCCACCACTAAATGCTAAAATTAAAAAGTAGCTTAGAGTTTTCATTTCTAATTCCTATTGAATGTATTCTTATTTAAGTGCTAATAAAATACAGATAACTAAAGAGAACAAAGAAATACCTTCGATAAGAGCAGCAGCAATAATCATCGAAGTTCTAATTTCACCAGCAGCTTCTGGTTGACGACCACTAGCTTCCATTGCTGCACTTGCTAATTTACCAATACCGAATGCACCACCAATAATTGTTAGTGCTGCTCCAAAACCAGCTGCTAAATATGCGTATTCCATTTAAGATTCCTCCTTTATAAATTAATTAATGCTCTTGATGAACTGCCATCCCAATGAACAATGAAGATAGCATTGTAAATATATATGCTTGAATTAATGCAACTAAAATTTCTAATAGAAAAATAAACAACGCAAATGCTATTGAAATTGGTACAACTATATATGTATGTAAAATAAAAATTAATCCAATTAATGCTAAAATAACGATGTGACCAGCCGTCATATTAGCAAAAAGACGAATTGCCAATGCAAATGGTTTTGTAAATAAACCTAGTAGTTCAACCACAAACATTATTGGTATTAACCATGCCGGAATTCCATGAGGCAAAAGTCCTTTGAAGTATCCAAAAAATCCATTTTTCCAAATTCCACCAATCTGAATTACAAAAAATGAGATTGTTGCTAATGTTGCAGTTACAGATATATTTCCTGTTGCCGTTGAACCGTAGGGAATTAAACCAAGGAAATTACATGTTAAAATGAAAAAGAAAACTGTTAACAAATATGGAAGAAAATTTTCATATCCTTTTCCTATTGTCGGTTTTGCAATTTCATCTCTTACAAAAAGTATTAATGTTTCAGTTAAGTTTGTAACACCTTTTGGAACAAAAGAATTCTTATATGATTTGGCTACCTTTCTTAGTACAAAAATTAATATGAGCATTGCAATCCACATAAAAACAACATGTTTAGTAATTGATATATCAAGACCAAACAAATTAATATGTGGCAAATGAATTATGCCAAAAGGTGTTAAATCAATTTCATTTGCATCTAAAACATGGTGCATAATCCAACTGGTATCAGTTTTTTTAGCTGTTTCTGCTACCTGTTTTAATGTATCTGCAACAATATGTTCTTGATTCGAATACATTTATTTTGTTTTATTCAAACTTTCTTTAACAATTAATATTTCTACAATTAGAGAAATAATGTACAAAATGTAGAGTGCAAATATAAATGCATAAAGGTCAACTTTCAAATAATTTAGAATAATAAATACGATTATAAGTATCAAAATTAATCTTAAAGATATTCCACCGATATTAAAAATCAGAAAGATTTTATTGGATTTATTCACCGAAAAATTGAAAAAACTTGTAAAAATTACATAATTTACAAAAGAAATTGTTGCAGCAAGGAAAAATGACAAATTAATTTCAGAAGGTAATAATTCAATGTAATATGAAATTGCTATAAAAATAAAAATTAAAACAAAAAACGATACAATAAAATTATTCTTTTTTTTCAATTTTCTCTTTTTGATTTAAGTTTAGTACAGATTTAATGAAATTATAAATTCCTGCAAATGAACCAATTATAGAAAATAAAACCGTAAGAAGAGGAAAAAGTTCAAATTTTTCATCTAAATATTTTCCTAGAAAGAACATTAAAATAACTGATGCAGCTAATTGAGTTCCTAACCCAAGATAAGGACCAATTTTAGAATATGAACTATTTATTTTTTTAAGTTCATCCTTCATTATTTTTCATTTTGCTATTTCCTTGGAAAAAAGCTCCTTCTTCAATAACAAGTATTTTTGAAATTAAATCTCCATTTAAAACAGCTTTACTTTCTAATTTTAATTTTTCATCAGCTAATACTTTACCATTTATTTTTCCATTCATTACAATATTTGTTGCTTTAACTTCCCCATTAATTTGGGATGAATCGCCTATTGTTAAATTTCCATTTACAGAAATATTTCCATTTATATTGCCATCTATTCTTACATTTCCATCACTAAAAATATTTCCTTCAATTTTAACTGTGTGACTAATAATGCTAACATCATCTGATTGATATTCTTTTTTTGCCATAATTTCTCCTACTTAATAAATAAACTTTTTGGATCAATTGGTTTACCATTTTTCCACACTTCAAAATGTAAATGTGGACCGGTTGTTTTTTTACCTGTATTTCCACTTAAAGCAATTAATTCACCTTGAGTTACAATATCTCTTTCTTTTTTTAAAAGAGTTTCGCAATGTTTATAGATGCTAATAAAATTATTTTTATGTTGAATAATTATAGTATAACCATAATCAATTGTAAAATCTGCGAATGTAACCATTCCTCCAGCAGTTGCGTAAACCGGCGAATTTTTTTTTACACCATAATCAATTCCTAAATGCCCTTTTGATGGTTCAAAATTTTGTATTATAATTCCCTGAACAGGTTCAAAGAAAATTATTTGTTCTTCTTTTTCCTGGAAATATTTTTCGTAAAACTCTTTTGCTATTAGAAAAATATTCCCTTCGATTTTTATTTTATTTTTAATTGTTTTTTTTAATGTGTCATATAGAGGATTTTTGGGATCAATTGTGTCTTTCTGTGCAAGTTTAATTGCATATTTCATTCTTTCATTTATCGAAGAAATTTCCTGAAGCTGTTGTGTTAATAATATTACTCTGTTTTGAAGTTTTTCAATTTTTTCTCTTTGAGCAATTAATTCTGAATTATCAACCATGAATAAAGTATCTTTTAGTGGTGTAATTGAGAGAATTAATATTAAAACTAACCATGATGCAATTGTGTAAAGAACAACAATTCCTAAACCTCTGAACAAACTAAACTTGTATCTCTTCGTTGCAATAACAGGAAGATTAGGTGTAAAATAAAAAGAAGCATTTTTTAGCGTTTCAAAATTAAACCATTTCATTTTTTTCTCATTGATATAATCAAAAATAAAAAATTAACTTCTTTAATCAGAAATAATTTCTTCAAATTTTTTTATTACCTTTTCAGGGATAAGTTTATAAGCACAGTTAAATGTTTTAACTGGACATGTTTTATGTCCATGTATTCCACATGGTTTGCAATCAAGGTCATTAAAAGAAATATAAGTGCTTTTTTCGTTATAAGGATAAAACCCAAATTCCGGAATTGTTGAACAATAAATTGTTAATACGGGGATATTTGCAATCATAGCCATATGTGTTGGAGCGCTATCATTACAAATTAAGGCATTACATTTTTTTAAGAAATAAACAGATTCTATTAAATTAATTTTTCCTGCCAACGAAATAATTTCTTCTTTAACTATACTTTTAATTTCTTCACATAATTGCTCATCTTCTTTTCCACCTAATAGTACAATAAAGTAATTTTTGTCAATTAACCATTTTGCAATTTCTATGTAATAATTTTTTGGATATACTTTTGTATTCCAAACAGAGCCAGGTGCAATTGCAATTAATTTTTTAGAATCATTAAAAAATAATTTATCAATTTTTTCTTTATCAATATTTTCAAATTCAATTTCGGGAAGAATTTTCCAATTATTTTTTTCAAAATCAAAATCAGCTAAAGCTAAATTTCTTTTTACTTCATGGTCACTTTTATTGTAAGGAATTATTTTTTTATAAAGAAATGATAAATCAGCTTTGTCAAATCCAATTGTATTTTTTGCACCCGAAAAAAATGAAATTAATGTAGAGCGAACAGAACGATGTGGAGAATATATTATTTCAAAATTCATTTTTTTAATTTTTTGAATCAACCGTAAATAAGAAAGTAAAGATTTTTCACTTCCTTTTTTATCGTATACAATTACATTTGAAACATAGTTTGAATTTTCAAAAACTGATGATGTTGATGGAATAGCTAAAACTGTAATTTCTGGATTAATATATTTTTGTTTTAGAAATTGTATTAATGGCAATGTTAAAATTGCATCACCAATAAAAGCAGTTTGAATTACTAAAATTTTTTTCATCAATATTTCCAGAGGTTATGCATCCAAAAATATTGTTCAGGATATTTATTAATTACATTTTCGAGAAATCTTGCATAAGATTGATTTAACAAAATTGCATTATTTTGTACATCATCTTTAAAAATACTTTTATCGAATATTTCATAAACACATTCATAATTAAAATCTGGTTTACGAACAAAAACCAAAAAAACAATATTACAATTTGTCTTTACAGCTATTGTTGCCGAACCAATCGGGAAAGCAGTTTTTCGATTAAAAAAATTTATTCTTGGAGAATCAATCGGACCTCTTTGATCAGCAACAATTCCAACTGAACCTCCTTTTCCAAGAATTTCAATTAAATGCCTTATAGATGGACCGAGCCATATCATTTTATTACCATGAACTTCTCGTGCTTTAGTCAACCAATTATTTATAAAATTATTAGATTGTTTTTTTGCTAATACATAAAGAGGTTTATCAATTAAAATTCCTAAAGCTATTGCACCTAATTCCCAATTACCAAAATGACCCGTAAAAAAAATTGTTCCGTTTTCTTTTTCAGATATTAATTTAATTTCATTCAGGCTTTGATAATTTCCAAGAGATTGAATTTCTTCTTTGGAAGAAAATGGTGCATACATAAATTCAAAAAAAGTTATAAAAATATTCTGGTAGTTTTTTTTTGCGATTAATGTGATTTCATTTATTGATTTATTTGGAAATGCAATTGATAAATTTTTTAATACAACAGATTTTCTGATAGGAATAAAATAGTAAACAAAAGTTCCTATTAATTTTCCTAATCTGGTTGAAAACTTAAACCCGAGTAGTTTTATTAAAAAAGAAAAAAAATTAAAAAAGAAAAACTGAAGTTTTTCCTTAAACATTTTTTAATTATCCGTTCTTAATCTTCTTTCCCAATCAGGATCTGTAACTTCCCCTCTTTTTGTAGAATGAAGAAGTTCATAATTACCAAAACCTGAAATATCACCAAAAATAAATTGGACGCCACCTTCTATATCATTATAAAACCAAATTTCATAAGGTTTCATATTACTTTCACTATGATAAAAATCTCTTTGATCGGGACTACCATAAACTAAATAAACTCTTCCTCTGTCAGATAAGTAACCTTCTTTACCAGCAATTGTAAAATTTTCATTAGCAAAATTTATACGTTTCATATATTCATCTTTAAATTCATTTCTCGCTGTAGATGGATCACTATCTCTATTTTTCCAAAACCTAAATAAAAATTCTCTTTTTGCATTTAGTGAATCCAATTTCTTGTATTGATCAATTTCCCCTTTAGTTGCAATATATTTTGATTGTGAAAATAGTTTATCACATTCCTCTAAAGTATAAATTGCAAATTCACTACTTAATAAATTTGCATTTGTATTTGATTTCATTAATGAATCTGTTACACCCGGATTATAAAAATAAAACCTTTTTGAAGAAACAAAAGCCTGATTTGTTGAAGGATCAATCAAACTTAAAATCAAACTATATGTATCAGTAGGAAATTTAGAAAGATTTATTAAACCAATTTCAACTGAAGAATTTGGAGATTGTTTTACTTGCTTTTCCAATTTATAAACTGATTTGCCTTGAGAATTATATAACAATCTTTGTAAAATAAATTGTGACTCACTATTAGGTAATTTTAAGTTATACAATTCAGCATAATAAAACAGAACAGGCGATTGATCTGAATAAAACATCGATGGGTTTGGAAAGACTTCTAATGTATTTTTATAAAAAATTGAATTTGGATCAGCTCCATCTTTTTTAATTCTATTTGAAAGCTGTATATCACTTAAAGAATATTTCTCATTAGTAAAAGGATTAATGTTAATATTTTCCTCAATTACCTTCTCTAAACTTTGGTTTTGTGAATCATAAGCTTTAACCAAAAGTGAATATCTTCCAGCAGGAACTACGTATCCAATTACACCACTTAACGATCTTTGAACACTATCTAAAACCGGACTCTGAATTTTCCAACTTCTGTTAATAAAAAATTCATTAGTCCCTAAATCTTTCATTTCTATATGAACAATTGCTTCAGAAACTTCCCCATTTTGTAATTTAACTATTTTCATCCCGGAAGGATTTAATTCATAATAAAACTCTAAATAAACACTCGTTGAATCATATTTAAATCTTGCAAAGTCAAATTCAAACTTCAGTTCTTTTTGAGCTAAAATTAAATTGCTCAATAACAGAAAAAATAAAAAAGATAATTTTTTCATCCCTAAATCTCCTAATAATTGGATGATAAATAGTTAAAATAAATTAATAAAGATTAATTACACTGCGAAGATAAGAAAGGATAGTTTTAAAATAAAAAACCCGGACTCATAAAATTGAGCCCGGGAATTTTTAATGATTGAATTAGAATCCTAACATTACACTAAATACATGATTATCATCAAAGAATTTTGTATCTCTGAAAGCATAATCAAATTTTAAATTAACACCGCCTAAATCGTAATTAATACCAAATCCAGCTGTTAAACCGTAAATGTTATCATCAGCTTCTAATTCTGGTAACATCATATAACCACCACGAACATATAAAAGGTTATTGAATGCATACTCTAATCCGAGTTTGTATTCATCACCATAGAAGTTACTGTTTTGGAATACACCATTTACCATTAATGCATTAGAACTATTAAAGTTATATTTATAACCAAGTCCTAATTCTAATGTAGATGGTAATTCAAAACCAGCTGCTTCAATTTTATAAAGTTGTGTTGGTCTCTTTAAACTTGCAGCATCAGCTCTAATTAATAAACCAGAACCATCATATTTCATTTGAGGTCCTAAGTTTTTAAGAACAACTGCAAAGCTTAAACCATCAATATTACCAAGGTTTGTATAAGAAATACCAACATTGAATGCAACTCCAGTTGTAGATACTAATTCAATTTTTTCTGAAATTAAATTAGCAGTAACACCAACAGAAATTCTATCACTTAATAATTTTGAGTAAGTTAAGCCTAATGTCATAAATTGAGGAGTAAATGTCTGACCAGTTCCATCAGGATTTTGAACAGTAGTAACAGGTATAGAACCAATATTCAATGATTTTATACTGAATCCTAAAGCACCGAATCCTTCAAGGTTAGTTGAAACTGCACCATACTCTACTCCGATATCTGCAATGTAATTCATATGCGAAAACATTACGTTTGTTGCTTGTTCTCCTCTAGCAAGGTTTGCTGGGTTCCAATAGATAGCTTCAACACCAGAAGAACCTACTAATGAAGAACCAGACATAGCAACACCACGTGCACCAACTGGAATTAGCAATTGTGCTGCTCCAGCAGTACCATTTCTGCTTCCACCACCAGCAAACAAACTAGTAGTAAGAAGAGAAACTAATAAAAGGGTTATTACAAAATTTATTTTCTTCATTTTCATCTCCTTCAATTTTTTAGAATCTATCCAGAACTTGTTGCTCTTGGATAACTGCAACTTTTAGAATCTTTGTTTTTCCTAAATCTGGCATATCAATGTGAACAATGTACAATCCACTTGCTACTGGTAATTGTTCTTTATTGTTCAAATCCCATCTGAAGAACTGATCTGGTGTATCTTTTTCAAGGGTTCTTACTAATTGTCCGGCAAGATTAAATATTCTGATTGTAGCCTTTGTTGGTAAGTGAGTAAAGGTTACAAATCTTTGATATTTATTTAATTCCTGAGAGTTTACACCATAATATGGATTTGGGAATACATTGATTTGTTCAACATCTTGTTTTGCCAAATCATCACTAACTGTAACTGAAGGAGCAGTAAATGTAAATACATCTTTCGGAGTAATTGCTTTGTTTGCAAATAAAGCTAACTGATCTGTACCACTTGGTGAAGCCCAGTTAGATGTATTTCTTCTGTTCCAAGCTGCCCAATACATAACAGGTATTTTTGTTGATGTTAAAATACTCTCTTCAAAATCTTTATTTGAAGTAGCTGCTGTATATGGAGCATTATAAATAAATAACCATTCACGTGGTCCAGTTGCGCCGGCATTATTTACTCCAACAGCATCTAAATCTGTATATACAGCTGGCCAATATTTACCATCAACTAAACCGTGTTGAACGTTATTTTCCAAATATCCAACTGCCAATCTTTTTGGACTTGCTGGGTTATCTACATCCCAAGCTGAAAGTGGTACTGTTTGATCATATTCCTGAAATGCATAACCAGCTACTTTGTTCTTAATAATTGGAGCACCAAATGTTGGGTTTGCTGGTGCTGCTGAAGTAGCAGCTCTTACATATCTATAACCATATGAAACATTTGCATCATTTTTATCAAATGTAGGATTGAATTTAACAGTACCTTGGTTTACAGCTGCTAATCTTAAAAGAACATTTTTAACATCACCAGGACCAACTAACATTGGTAGCCCATTGAAATAATGAGCAGGAGAATTCCAGCCAACAGAATGTTGGAAAGCTTCAAAATGGAATGAACCATCAGGATCAGCTGATGCCCATGTAAATCTTCTTGTTCCAGATGGAATATCCCATCCCCACAATGCTTTATTATCAGTTGAGAATTGATCATCTGATTTTAATCCTGGAGGTGGACCTACAACTTTAATTTGTAAACCATCAACAATCAAATAATCATCATCACCACTTAGGTTAGCTTGTTTATCTAATATTACTGTGTTTCCCTTTTTAAGTGTCCAAAGAACACCACCATCACCTAATCCGTTATCTGTGAATGTAACAGTATAAGTTGAACCAGTTAATTTTGTAGGATCAATAACATAAGCTTCAACTTTACCATCACTAGCACCAGCTGTTCTTGTTCCTTTAATTACATCACCAGGTACTGCACCATAACGAACACCGGGATTTGGTTTTTGTGGAACAACTGTGATTACGTTTAATGGATTTTCAAGTACTCTTGGAACAGCTTGTGGACTTTCATTATATGCATATGCTGTTACTGCAAAGAAATATCTTGATCCATTATAAACTGGTAAACCACCATTGAATACATCATTCTTTATGCTGATTGATCTTTTAACACCAGAATCTGTACCGAATTGTACAACTTTACTTTGTACAACTCCTGCTACAGGATCAAATTCCAAATCACTTATTTTTCCAGTTCCATCAATCACGTCAAATGTAGCAATTAATCTTGCTTCACTTTTTTGTGCAGTTGCAGATGGTAATTGGTAAACATTATAACCCTGGAATTTATAACCACCTTTACTATAAGTTTCAGTAGCAGCAACTTTAGCTGGATCATTACCCCATGTAAGGATAATTTCAGCATCCATTGGAGCAACAGAAACTACAGGAGCTGGTGGAGCTGTTGGAACATTGAAAAAGTTATCATATGCTAATTGTGCTTGTAAATCATAGAATTTTAATAATCCTATTGCACCAAGTCTATCAACACCAGGAATAGCACCAGCGCAAATTGTTGCAACTACAACTTCTTGTGTATCTCCAAATGCCATATTAAATGGACCTGAAGCCATACCAAGACGGCGATCGCCTGGTGCATGTAATAATCCATCAATCCAACCCGTTCTTGTTAATGGATCACCAGCTAATGCTTTTGTTGTTGCTTTTTTTGTTATTGGATCTGTAAAGAATTGTCCAGTTGTTGATACTTTACCTTGGAAAAGATTATAAAATCCTAAGGTACCTCTATCATAATTTCCTTGTGTTGGGTCAGTATAAACTGCATCACCATTAATAAAGAAATAGAAAGAGGTCATAGGAAGATTTTTCTTTCCTTTAACTTTTTTACCTTTAAAGATAGCTTCATCTGTAGCAGCTCCAGGTACAATAGGACCTTGGAAATAATCGAATCCTGCTGCTGGTGGTGGAAGTGGATCATAAGTATGATCGCTTGCATTTGCATTATAAACATAACCTAAAGATAATAAAGTATCGCAACCAACAAAGTCGTCACCAGCGTCACCTAAATCAGGATCTGACCACCATGAAACATACATATCTGTAAATGCTTTTTTATCTTTATTTTTATTAATGATGATGAATTTTCTGAACATCATATTTCCAAGAGCACCAGTAGCATTATAACCCCAAGCAGTTACTTGTTCTTCAATTCCCATTGGGAGAGAACCATACATGAAGTCGGTCTTTGCAGGATCTAAATCATTAGCAACAAACCAAACTGTTTGATCTGCACCAGGAACACCTGGAATATCAACATTTGGTTCGTATGTTTTATTTCCATTAACATCTTCAAAAGGTGCACCTTGACGCCATGGCCATTCATTCCAATCTTTTTCATATTGTGCTCTGATAGCATCAATTGAAGGACCATCACCATCAGCTAATTCAGAACTTAAATCGCCTGTTTTATAATCGCGACGAACTCTATAAATTCTTACATCAGCATCGTTTGGGTTTGCAGCTGTAAAATCTGGTTTAATATAACCAGGAACTGTACCTTGACGGTAAACAGAACCACCAACACGAACCTGTCCATCTACTTTTCCACCCCATAAGAATCCTGATTGGAAAACTGCAGTTTTATTGCTTCCTTTTGGGAATACTAAACCTGAGTTACCATTTTGGTTAATATCGGTTTGTCCATCGTTTCTTATCCAAGTTGAAATATTATTTATATTGAACTTGGTATAAACGGGAGTACCGAGAGTTTTGTTTAAGGTATTCTTCTTTTCATCGCCACCTTTAGCAAATACAAAACCAGTGGCAGCAACAATTAGAAGCATTACACTTAAAAATCTAATTAATTTTTTATTCATGTTTTACTCCTGTTATTTTTCAATACTTTTAGTATTCTAATCTGATACCTAAACGAATTTGTCTTGGTGGACCATAAAGATTACCACCACCGCCGTAACCAGCTTGATAATCGATATTCAAAGCTTTGTATAAATCAATATATCTTGGGCCATAAGTAGAAATTAATTGTTGAGATAATTCTGGATTTGTAATAACAGCATCATCTTCTGGTGAGCCGGTTCTCAAGAAAACATTTCTTACGTTTTTAGCATCAAATAAGTTAATTACAAATAAATATACGTTGAGAGCTAATTTATCAAACAAACGAATTGTTTTATCAACGCGTAAGTCAACTTGAAATTCACCAGGAGTAGTTGAAGCATTTAATGGTTCAATTGGTGAACGGAAACGTGCATCTGATTCAGCATTTAAAGCACCAGTACCTCTTGTATATGGATGTCCATTATTGAATGTAGCTAATAATGAAACACCAAATTCATGTAATAATGCTGGACCATCATTTTGTCCAAAACGATAATCAACATTTAAATTACCTTTGATACCTTGGTTGTAATTTAATAATGAAATATATTTTGGATAGAATACAGTTACACCATCAAGAGGAGCACCAACAACACCATTGTTTGAATATGGATTTGAACCAGTACCTCTTGCATCTTGGAATGAAATAGAAGCGTTGAGTGTAACTCTTTCATATCTTCTCATATTAAGAGCAATTTCAATACCTTTTGTAGTTGCGAAATCGCCATTAGTTAAAGTATTGTAATTTTGGAATGCTGAATTTTTGTCAACTGGTTGACTCTTGAATTGAACTTGATCTTTAATATCTCTATAATA
>JAOADJ010000001.1 GCA_026417375.1 Melioribacteraceae bacterium
AAACTGATTTGATTTTGATGATATGGCTTAAATATTACTTTCCCGCTTTGTCCCATTTATTTTTCCTTTCTTCTTCAGACAAACTTATTTAAATCTTTTCTATTTTACAAAAAAGGCTGCCCTTTTGAGACAGCCTCTACGATATTTTAAATAATTATAATTTTATTTTATAATCATCAACTTCTTAGTATCAACAAAATCTCCAGCTTTAAGTTGATAGAAATAAACTCCCGAACTTAGATTATGATTTTTAATTGATAATTTATAATTATATGTACCACGTTTTTGAAATTCATTTACCAAATTAGCAACTTCTCTTCCCAATATATCATAAACTTTTAGTTTTACTTCTGTATCATAGGAAATTTTATAACGAATATTAGTTTCTGGATTAAAAGGATTCGGATAATTTTGCATTAATTCAAATTCATTTGGTAATGAATTATCATTTTCAACATTTGTTGCATTAAATGTGATTTTAAATATTTTTCCTTCTTTCGTACCGGCAATAACATCTTTTGAGTTGAATGCAGCAACTAATGAACTTACGCCCATTCCTCCCATTCCTAATGGTTGCCAGTTTGAACCTTTATCTTCAGAAGTGAAAACCCCACTCGTCCAGGAGCTTAAATAAAGTTTTCCATTTTTATCAACTGTAGATGAATAAATATAATTTTGTGTTAATGCTGTTCTTTGCCAGTTAGAACCATTATCATTTGAAGTATAAACACCACCACCATAAGTTGAAGCTACAATTGATTCATTGGTTATAGCAATTGATGTAATTTGATTATTACCAACATTATACTGATACCATCTATTTTCACCATTGAATATTTTGAAAACTCCACCACCAGCAGTTCCTGCAAACAAATCACCATTTTTATTAACTGCAATTGTTTGAACAGCTTTGTTACTCAAGTTTTCATTTAACTCTGTCCAGGTTTTTCCTTTATCTTCAGAAACATAAACGCCTTTACCCCATGTTCCTGCATAAAGTTTATTACCATTTGATGCTATTGCACGGACATCAGTTTCTTTCAAATTAGTAATAGTCCAATTTGAGCCATCATATTGATAAACACCTTTTTCTGTTGCAGCAAAAAGTGTTTTATCCAATGTTGTTAATGACCAAATCCATGCAACATTTAATCCTTTTGTAATTGTACTCCAATTCAAACCATTATCTTTAGATTCATAAACTTTACCTCCAAAAGTTCCTGCATAAGTAGAATTATTATCATATGTCATAGAATAAACAGATTCACCTTGAGCAAATGAGCCAACTTCTTTCCAAACACTTCCTGTTGCCTGAGAGCTGTTGTTTGTGTTAGGATTGATATTAGATTTATTAAAATCAATTGTAATACTTGAGCTATTGTTTACAATATTTGGATCGGTTGTTAATGTTCCGGTAATGGTAGCAATATTTGTAATCTTTTTATCCGGAGGAATATTACCAAAGAAAGGTGCATGGTTAAACTGTCCGGTACCAGTTAAAGATTTACAAATCATCTGACCATTTTGTACACCACTAACAAAATTAACTGCTGCAAATGGAGCAAGTATTGTTCCTCTTACATCAATGTTTGTTATTTTAATATTTGTTGCCTGATAGAAATTATAAATCACATTATTAATTGCGGTGCCGTAAACTTCCAATCCACCATCTAAAATAATATTATCTCCTTCAATATTTATTAATACAGCCGAACCATTTGGTGCAGTAATTTCTAAACTTGTTGAACTATTTATTTGCGAAGCATTTACTTTAAATACATTAAGATGAGGATCTGTGCCTTCAAAGAATAGTGTGCTAAATTGTAATTGAGAAATACCATTTGTTGAATAAGATGATAATGCTTGTGATAAATTTTCTAAATATGTTTTAGCTGCAGCAAAATTTATTGGATTATCTTTTCTCAGATAACCATCAATCGAAGTTTGATTAATTGGAAGATTAGTTGAATTACCATAAGCTACATCACCATTGTAAACTCTTCCACTTGTAAAGGTTAAATTTCTACCAACAATTAAAACATCTCCACTGTTTGGAGGAAGTTTATCGCCAATACTGTAATTAGCAAAACTTGCATCACGACCTACAGCTACTTTGCCTTCTGTATCTGATGATGGTTGTGTTGCATCTTCTAATACAAACAAATTAAAATCTTTTGCTAAACCAAGATCAATAGTTGAATTATTTGCTAATTCGCAATCTGCTTTTACGTTTAATGTTAGTGTAACAGAGGAGCCATTTGCTATGTTGCCAATTGTCCAAATTCCATTACCCGAATTATAACTTCCTTGTGAAGCTGAATTACTTAATAATGAAATTCCATTTGGAATAATATCTGTTACCTGAACTGCTTTAGCTTCACTTGGTCCAAGGTTAGTTACTTTAATTGTATAAGAAAAATTATCGCCGCACTTTGGATTAGTTATGTTTGAAGATTTTTCAATCTTCAAATCAGCTTCATTATTTTGAGGAGGTGGACATACAGTTGGATTCCAATAAATTTTTCTTACAACTTTTTCGCCAAGTGGATTCTTATTACAATCAAGAACCTGAACTGTGTATTGAACTTCTACATATGTATCTTTAGAGCGAACACCCGGCCATTTAAAATTAATTGTGAAATTTTTATTACTAGAAATTTGAGTTGTATCTTTTTTAACTGAGTTATCAACGCTTCCATCATTTGGATAAGTTATTTGCCATGTTGTAACTAAATAACCACTACTTGAAGATGGTATAATTTCAACAGAACCATTTACAGAAATTGTTTTGGGTTCATATTCACAAATTGATTTATCATCATCAAGTTTATATTTCCAATCGCTTGTACAATTTGTTTGACAATTTACTTTTACTGTAAATATTGATTTGTCTTTTACATAAGCAGAACCATCGACCGGATGACCTTCTGCATTAACTTCATTAATCAAATCTCCACAATCAGATTGTTTAACTTTATATTTCATTGTAAAAGATGTTGATTTTCCAGCATCAAGTAAATCGATATGTTTTATTTTATAAGGAGAAACCGGATTCAACATTTTATCAAACAAATCAATTCCGCCATGATGTTGAACATCTCCACAATTTTCTACAACAAAAGTATATGTTATTTCATCATTTACTTTTGCTGTTTGAACGTTTGCAGTTTTGGTAACTGTAATACATGTTTTATAAAATCCGAAATCTACTGTTATGTTATCGTTACAATTTAGTGTTACTGAAACAAGTTCATCTTTAATTCCATCGCTATCAATTAAATCGTTTGTTCCCTGATTTTTCTTTGTAAAATACCATTTTGTTTTATCTGTATTGAAAAGAACACCGCCGCTAACAAAATTTTTATTTGAAACTCTAACCGAATAAGTTCCATTTTCTAAATTTAGAAATTCATATTTACCATTAGCGTCTGTTTTGGTTGTAGCAATAACCGAGTTGTTTTTTAACAATTCAATTTCAACACCTTCAATTCCTTTTTCACCAGCATCTTGTAATCCATTTATATTTTTATCATGCCATACGTAATCACCAATTTTGTTTTTACATGTCTGTTGATAAATACCCGCATCCCATGTCAAATCATTTTCGCCGGCTATTAATGTTGTACAAATTGTTTTTCCTGTTGAAATATCGGCATCAGAATCAACATCATCATCTGTTGCATCTTTTTTAGAAAAAACAAATCCGGTTGGTAATTCGAACTTGATATAATAATCACCGGGATTTAAGTTATCGAATAAATATTTTCCATTTGAATCAGTGGTTTTAGTACTTATTAAATTATTATTACAATCATATAACTTAACAGTAACATTTTGAACACCGCTTTCGTTATTTTCCTGAATTCCGTTTTGATTTATGTCGTTCCAAACTTTATCACCGATTGAAGCTTTAACATTTATTTCTTTACAAGTTAGAAATTTTTTATCTACTGTACCATTATCAAAGTTTTCATTAATTGCTGTTGCAGCATCATTAAACTGAGAAAAAGTAAATCCATTTAACGAACCACCGCCGATTGCAATTTCTGCCATTTGTAAAAATTCATTAACTGTTTTACCGGCAAAAGGACCAGAAGAAATTTGCAAATCACCAAGTTTAGTTGAATTAGTACCAAGTTTACCAGCGGCACTAAATTCAACATTAAGTTTTAGAGCAACTAATTGACCCGCTAAAACACCTGCACTCGTTGAAGTTACATCAACATAATTTTGAGTAAAAACTCCAGCAGTTCCACCTTGTGGTAAAAAGTTTTTTACTTTTTCGGAAGTTGAAAGCTTTAATGTTTTACCAATTCCTAAAGTTAATCCATTAGGGAAAACAGATGAAAAATATGCATCTCTTATTTTACCCGGAGTTCCACTTTTATTGCCCCAGCCACCCTGAGTAAAAGTTACAAATCCTTTTGTATCGCAAGCACCTTTCTGATACCATTCTACTGTTGCTGTAGTTTTTTTCTGAATACCTGAAGGTGTTGCCAATACTAATTTTTGCCATTTATCCGGTTCAACGGAGTGAACATATCTTGTTCCTAATGAAGTGAGAACATTAGCAGTTGCTGTAATTGTTGCATTTGTGTTTGCGCTATTTGTGATAGTAACAATTGGCGAGTTACCATTTGCACCTGTTATAACTTCGTTTGTACTTAAACTTCCACTTGATGTTGATAATGTAACTTTAACACCGCTTAATGGATTACCATTAGCATCCATAGCTGAAACAAAAAATGATGCTGCTGAACCATTTACAACACTTTGACTTGCAGGAACTATTAACAAAGTTTCAAAAGGATAAAATGATTGATAATTAGCTTTTGCATCATTAACTATTTCTTCGGCTCTTGTTTTAACATTAGTTACATCAATTGTAGAAACATCAAGACCATCACTGAAATGCCAAAGAGCGGATTGAACTGCTGCGGCTTCATAAGAAACAGATGATGCAGCACCAGAATATGGATATGCTTTAAATGGGTAATAATTGTTTAATATGTATAAAATTTGTGCAGCAACAGTACCATTATCGGTATAAGTGTGAGGATTTGTTGAAGTGTACCATTGTACATAATGAAAAAGATCGACACAATAAAAACTTCCGGAAATTCCATCAACTTCTCCTTTGAATGTACCAGCAGATGTTGATATTGTTTTAGTTGCATCTTGTGGATTTTTAAATTTAATATTTACTGTTTTATCCACTCCAAAAACTTTTGCAACTGTTGTTCCAGATTGAATTTTCTTTAAAAAGTATGATGAAGAAAATTTTTCATTTTTAGAACCATTACCTTCTCCTACGCTAGCATATGACAAAATTGAAGAGAGTAAAAAAACAGCTATTATAAAAATGTTTATCTTCCGCACAAATCCTCCTTTTTTATGTACAGATTACCCTATTATCATTTTCTAATTAAATTATCGAATAAAATTTAAAAAACTTTACTGCTATTTTACTTTTCTAATAATGCTACATTTTCAATATGAAAGGTATGCGGGAACATATCAACAGGTTGTATCTTTATTAATTTATATCCACTTTCATTTAATAATTTTATATCTCTTGCTTGTGTAGCAGGGTTACAACTTATATATACAATTTTACCGGGATTTAATTTAATAATATCATTAATAGTTTTAGGATTCATCCCGCTTCTTGGAGGATCGGTAATAATTACTTTTGGTTTTGGTAAGTTATTTTGTTCGACAATTGGTATAAAAGATTTATTAAGATCTGCCAGGAAAGGATTGAAATTATTTATTGAATTTAATTCGCAATTAATTTTTGCATCATCAATTGCGGAAGGGACACTTTCAAAACCAAATATTTGTTTTACTTTTTCAGAAATATAAATTGGAATTGTTCCGGCACCCGAATACAAATCATAAACAATTTCATCACCATTAAACTGAGCAAAATTAAGAGCAACTTCATATAATTTTTGGGCTTGAAGTGTGTTTGTTTGAAAAAATGAATTAGAACTAATTCTGAATTTTGATTTTCCAATTTTATCAATTATAAATCCGTTTCCATAATAAATTATTTCATAATCACCTGTAGATACCGAAGATTTTTTCTTGTTTATATTAAATACAATTGTTGTTATTGATGAAATTTCTTTTAATAGTTTTTCTGTATAATCTTTAAATATATTTTCATTTTCTTCAGAAACAACAAGGTTAACCATTAAATCGTTTGTGTGATGAGATTGTTTTATTATTAAGTTTCTTAAAAATCCTTCGTGAATTTTTGTTGAGTAAATGGATGTACTTTTTTCTTTAAAATATTTTCTGGTAAAATTTAAAATTGAATTGCTAATCTCGGATTGCAGAAGACACTCATTAATGTTTACAACTTTATCATATTGACCGGGAATATGAAAACCAAGTGCAAAATTTCTATCATTAATTTCCTGCATTGAAGAAATTTCTTTTTCAGTTAACCATCTTTTATCTGCAAATGAAAATTCTAATTTGTTTCTGTAATAAAAAATTTTTTCTGATTTTATGATTGGTAAAAATTCAAAATCTTTTAAGCCACCAAGTCTTTCAAATATATCTTTAACTTGTTCTTCTTTAAACTTTGCTTGATGTTCATAAATTAAATCTTGTGCTTTACAGCCACCACAAACACCAAAATGTTCACATTTTGCAACCGTTCTAAATTCAGATGGTTTTATTATGGTTTTAACAAATGCTTCGGCATAAGATTTTTTTACTTTAAAAATTTTTGCAAGAACAATATCACCCGGATAAGTTTTATCAACAAAGATTACAAATTTCTTTTCATCTGATGAATTTGCAGGTGGGTCTTTTAAAATTTTTGCTATTCCTTTTCCTTCAAATGCATAACCTGTAATTTCTAATTCTATTTCATCACCTTTTTTCACAATCCCTCTCTTTGTAATAACGCAACAACAAAACCAATATGTTTTTTCCCTCCAAGCTTTAGATAAACATTTGATTCGTGATTAATTCTATTAATTAATTTTTTGTAATAACTTTTTTCCTGATTGGTAAATTTTTTTTCTGTTGATTCTAACTCATTAACAGTATTAATGTAATATTCTCTTAGTGTAAATGAAATGTCATCTGATGCTATTACATTAAATCCTTTTTCAAAATAGAATGAATTTAACTTATCTTTTTCTATTGGTGAAAGATTCGAAGAAGCAAAAACATCGTTTATAAATTTTGGAGTGTTAGATGATAATTTTACAATTTCACCAATACATAAAAAACCCTTTGGTTTTAATATTCTTTTAATTTCTTTAATAATTTTAGATCTAATTACAGAAGAAATTGAAGCTTGTGCGTAAATGAGATCGAATTCGGAATCATTATAATCGGTAGAATCAAAATTCATCATTTTAACCGAAATATTTTCGTTGTTACCAATAATAAGTTTAGAATTTAAAAGTGATTCATATTCCTCAACAATTATTTCGATTCTACATTTATATATTTCACTCAGCTTTAATGCTATAGATTCGCTTGAAGAACCAATGATAAGAATTGAAGATGGTTTTTGAGTTAAATTGTTTTTCAGAAAATGTAATTGTTTGTCTAATCCGGGTAGCAATACTTTCATTTATATAGTTTAATTTTTTTCATTACTAATATAAAAATAAACAGCCTGGTTATTTTCATAATTATTTATTTCGGCATAAAATGTTTCATCCATTTTTATTTCGTATGTTTTTGGATCGAGATACCGAGCAATAATTTCAACTTTATTATCATCATATATTCTTATTTTAACATAATTAATAACATAATTATATCGAGGATGATAAATTAAAACTGATTCTGAAATAGATATAAAACTTTTTTCATTTCTTACAACACCTTTAGCAAAATATTCGAAAGATTTTAAATCAAACCCGCCAATTGCATTTGGTGCTTTTTCTTCTTTTCCATCTACTAATAGTTTTGCTTTTTCATATTCAACTACAACTTTAACGTGTTTTCCGTTTTTAAGTGCATAAAATAATTCATCAAAATTTTTTAATTGTTTTTCTTGAGCAAAAAGTAAAGTTTGAATTATTAATATGATGAAAAATATTCTTCTCATTTTTAATTAATAGTTGGTGGCTCGATCCAATTGTTATCACTTTTTATTAATTCAATTAATTCATCAAGAGCAAATTCAGAATTAATATTTCTTTTGACAATTTCTTTTCCTCTGTACAATGTAATTTTTCCAATACCAGAGCCAACATAGCCATAATCTGCATCTGCCATTTCACCGGGTCCGTTAACTATGCAACCCATTACAGCTATTTTTAATCCTTTAAGATGTTCAGTTCTTTTTCTAATTTTATTTGTAACTTCAATTAAATCGAAAAGAGTTCTACCACAAGATGGACAAGCAATATATTCTGTTTTTGAAATTCTTGTTCTACATGCTTGCAAAATTCCAAATAAAGTTTTGTTAACAAAATCAATTGATTGATTTGATGAAATCCATACACCATCACCAAAACCATCAAGCAATAATGCCCCCAAATCCGTTGAAGAACTTAGCAATACTTTTTCTTTTTCGTTTTGATATTCTCTTTTTATTATTACCGGATTTTCAACATTTAATTTCACCAATTCAAAAAATATTCTTCTTTGTTCTGCCATTCCATGTATATTATCTGTAACAAGTATTAAAACTAAAGTTTTATCATTTCTGATTTTTTCAATTTTTGAAATTTCTTCTATATCTAAATAAACAAAGTTTAACAAGAAAGATTTTTCATCTGCAGTTAAAAATTGTTCGAGATTTTTAAAGAGAGGAAATCCAATTGATTTATCATTTAATTTTTTCCATTTGTCATAATTGAAAATTAATTTAGTACTATTTGGTGCATCAAAAGGTAATTCATTTTCACCTAAATAAATTAAATCGCTGGCAAGCTCGTTTAAATTCCATTTATCTGTTTCGGCGTTATAGAAATACCCAAATTTTTCAAATGTATTGTAATTAATTTCATCTTCATTACTTAAATCTGTAACAACTTTCGGAACATTAGTTCCACCAATTCCTGCAACTTCAAAAGTTTTTCTTCTTTCATAATTAAAAGGGTCAATTGGACTAATATCAATTTCAGGAATAGGTTTATGATTTTCTCTTTTATAATATTTATTTGCAATTGAAATTGCTACAGGAGCTTCAAATTCTGGTGGTTCTGTTAATGAAACTCTGATTGTATCCCCAATTCCATCTTCAAGCAAAGCACCAATACCAACTGCAGATTTAATTCTTCCATCGTCGCCATCACCTGCTTCTGTAACTCCGAGATGCAACGGATAATTCATTCCTTCCTGATGCATTTTATTAATTAATAATCTGTATGCCTGAACCATCACCTGTGGATTACTTGCTTTCATTGAAAGCACAATATTATGATAATTTTCATCTTTACATATTCTTAAAAACTCTAACGCAGATTCCACCATTCCTAGTGGAGTATCACCATAGCGACTCATAATTCTATCGGAAAGAGAGCCATGATTTGTTCCGATTCTCATTGCAGTTCCATACTCTTTGCAAATTTTTACAAGTGGAATAAATCTTTCTCTGATTCTCTCAAGCTCTTCCTGATACTCTTTATCTGTGTATTCAATTGTTTGAAATTTCTTTTTATCAACATAATTGCCGGGATTTATTCTAACTTTTTCAACTATTCTTGCAGCTAATTCTGCTGCATTAGGAGTAAAATGAATATCTGCAATCAATGGGGTTTTATATCCACGTTTTCTTAATTCATTTTTAATGTTTAATAAGTTTTCAGCTTCTCTTAAACTTGGAGCAGTAATACGAACATATTCACAACCAGCTTCAATCATTCTAATTGATTGTTCAACCGTTGCAATTGTATCCATTGTGTCAGTTGTTGTCATCGATTGAATTCTTATCGGGTTATTTCCACCTAAAGGTATATCACCAATAAAGACTTCTCTTGTTTTTAATCTTGAATATTTTGTTAAACTATTACAATAATATTTTATGTTTTCAATTTTCATTGTTATTAATATTTTTTAATCTAAACATTGAACAAAAAATTTAAGTTGCAATTTTTATTTATTTAATAGTGAAAGAAATGTTGTAACAAATTCGTTTGATGATTGTGGATTTTGTGCAGTTACTATTTTTTGTTCAACAAATACTGGTATGTTTTGATAATCAATTCCTTCCCGTTCCAATTCTTTTTTATGGTCGAAGTAACAGGTTGCTTTTTCTTTAATAAGCCCGGCTTTGGCTAAAATAATTGGAGCCAAACAAATTGCACCTATTGTTTTTTTATTATCATAAAACTTTTTCAAAACTGAATGTAAAAGTTTATTTGTCCAATAATTTCTGGTTCCTTTTCCACCAATTAAAATCAGTCCGGCAAAATTTTCATGATGAACATTATAAAGTTGAACATCATTTTTAACTTTCATTCCGTTTGAACCAATGCAAACAAATGGTGAATCGCTTGCAATAAATATTTTATAATTTGATTTTAATAACTGATTTGAGATAATTAAATACTCTTCTTCATTAAAATCTTTTGCCGGCAAAAAAATTAAAACGCTATTTTTTTTATGATTTATATTCATATAAGACGAAGCAAAATTACAAAGATTAAAATGAACGAGCAATTATTAACGAATTTGTCAATTAGATTTTAATTTCTAATTTCGAGTAGTAATTTTATCATTCAAATGAGAATTCCAGAAAATCAAATAGATCAAATAAGAAATTCAGCTAGTATAGTTGATATAATTTCGGGATATATACAATTAAAAAAACGGGGAAGAAATTTTATTGGACTTTGCCCGTTTCATCAAGAAAAAACTCCTTCATTTGTAGTTAGCGATGAAAAACAAATATTTCGTTGTTTTGGTTGTGGTGCAGGGGGAAATGTTTTTAAATTTTTAATGGATTATAAAAGCATTTCTTTTGTTGAAGCTGTTGAAGAAATTGCTGAACATCTTGGTATTACTATTAATTATGAATCTGCCCCGATAGAACAACAAAGCGAATTAGAAGCTTATTACGATTTAAATGTTTTTGCAGCTCGTTTTTTTTCTGATCAACTTTTAAAGAATGACAATGGTGAAGTTGCCCGGGAATATCTTAAAAAAAGAAACATCAAACCAAGCACTCAAAAAATATTTGGATTGGGGTTTGCACCTTTTAATCGTAATGCTTTTTTAAATCATGCTATTGAAAACAAAATTGATCTTCAAAAAGCAAAGCAGTTAGGATTGATTGATTCCAATGATAAAGGTGAATATTACGATAAATTCAGGGGAAGAATTATTTTTCCAATTTTTTCACCTAATGGAAGAGTAATTGCATTTGGAGGAAGAATTTTTTCCGGAGAAGAAAATGCCGCAAAATATTTGAATTCTCCGGAATCTTTAGTTTACTCTAAAAGAAAAACTCTTTATGGATTATTTCATTCTAAAGAAGAAATCAGAAAACTTGATAGAGCAATTCTCGTTGAAGGTTATATTGACTTAATTTCACTTTATCAGGCTGGTGTTAAAAATGTAGTTGCTTCTTCAGGAACTTCTTTAACGGAAGAACAAGTGCAATTGCTTTCTCGTTTTACAAAAAATATTTATGTTTTATTTGATGCAGATTCTGCCGGAGTAAAAGCTGCTGTTCGTAGCATTGAAATTTTATTGAAACAAAATTTTGAAGTAAAAATAATTGCTCTTCCCAAAGGTGAAGATCCGGATTCATTTATAAATAAAAATTCTAAAGAAGAATTTGAGGAAAAAATTTCCAATGCAATTAACTTTCTGGAGTTTTTAACACAACAATATGAAATTCAAGGTTACTTTAAAGAAGCAGCAACAACATCAACAGCTATTAGGCAAATAGTTCGCATTTTGTCATTTTTAAATGATGAACTAAAAAGAAATCTTTATATAAAAAGTATCGCAAAAAAATTTGGTTTAAGAGAAAAATTAATTGAAACAGAACTGAACAACTTTTTACAAAACCAAAACACTAATCAAAAAACAATCTCATCAACTTCAAGAACAATTAACATAAATTCTGAAAAACTTAACTTAAAAACAGAAGATAAAGTTGATAATCCGTTTGAAAAAGAAATTATCAGATTACTTTTTAGTGGTAACGAAAGAATAATTACACACATTTTAGATAATGTAGATGTTGATAATTTTACAAATGAAAATTTCAAAGCTTTGGCTATGATTGTTGAAGAATCGTTTAATGAAGGGAAATATTCCCCCGCATATATTATTGATAAAATTGAAAATGATGATTTAAAAAACTTTATACTTGATATTTCTCTTAGTGAACATTCAATCAGTAAAAACTGGGATGATCTTTCTACAGATGGTAAAATTGAAAAAGATACTTATGAATATGCTGTAGAAACAGTGAAAAACTATCAAATATTTAGAATTGAAGAAGAAATAAAACGCAACAATAAAATAATTGAAGAATCGAAGGATGAATTACTTCATCTTGAATTATTAAAAAGAAACAAAGAACTAAATGAAGATAGAATTTCTATTCTTAATTTAAAATTAAAAAACGAATTTGGTTGGGATGGTGATTAATCCAAAAATATATGAAATAAACATTAGATTATTTTTAAGAAAATTTGAAACACAAAACAAAAAAGCAAAACTTTTAGATATTCCATTTTCTTTTTGGTCACATCTTTCAGATTTAGGAATCAATTTCGTTTGGTTAATGGGTATTTGGAAAACTTGCGATATAACAATCGACAAATATTGCTTCGAAGATTTTTTAATAAATAGTTATTCAAAAGCATTAAAAGATTGGAAACGAGAAGATGTTATTGGATCACCTTATTCAATAAACAATTATGAATTAAATGAAAATATTTGCACAGAGAGCGAATTAAAAATCTTTAGAGATAAATTACATTCAATTGGAATTGGTTTAATATTAGATTTCATTCCCAATCATTATAGTTCAGAAAGCAGTTTAATTTATACTAACCCTGAAATTTTTCTTCAGGTAGATGAATCAACATTTAACAATGATAATCATACTTATTTTCAACCGAACATTTTAGAAAAAAAATTTTTTGCACATGGAAGAGATCCATTTTTTCCTGCTTGGCAAGATACAGTTCAGGTAAATATATGTAGTAATGCTGCAAGAGATTTTCAAAAAAAAGCTTTGTTAAAAATTTCTGAAATATGTGATGGCGTTCGTTGCGATATGGCAATGCTTGCTTTGAATAATGTATTTAAAAACACTTGGGGTTCAGCACTTTCAGAAAAATGCAAAGAGCAGAATGTTGAATTTTGGAGTGAAATTATTCCATTTATCAAAGCCAAACAAAATAATTTTCTTTTCATTGCAGAAGCTTATTGGGATTTAGAATGGCAATTGCAACAACTTGGATTTGATTTTACTTATGATAAAATTTTAACTGACAGATTAAAATTTGCCAATGCAAAAGAAATTCACGATCATCTTACTGCAGAATATGATTATCAAAAAAAATCGTTACGTTTTATTGAAAACCACGATGAAGAAAGAGCTATAACAGAATTTGGTAAAGAAAAATCTAAAGCCGCTTCTGTTATAATTTCTACAATTTATGGTGGCAAATTATTCTTCGATGGTCAATTTGAAGGAAAGAAAATAAAAATTCCTGTTCAACTTGGACGAGAACCTCAAGAAAAAATTCTTGAAGATGTTAAATGTTTTTATGAAAAACTTTTAACTATTACTTCACATAAAGTTTTTAACTATGGTGAATGGAAATTATTAGAACCAATTTCTTCCTGGATTAATAATTTTTCCTTTAAAAATATTTTGGCTTGGGAATGGAACTACGAAACAGAAAGAAGAATAGTTGTTGTAAACTATTCTTCTTCTATTGCTACATGTAGATTAAAAATTGATGTAACTGGTTATCCCGATGAATTTGTAATTAAAGATTTATTAAACCAAGTTGAATATTTAAGATCTTCTGAAGAAATTCATTCACTCGGTCTCTACATTGAACTCAAACCTTTTCATTCACATATTTTTTCTTTGTAAAAAATTTTTGAAAATTTAATTGTTCAAACAATCACTTATAACCTGCTTTTTCAAAATCTTTAATTGATTTAAATGGGTTTGTTGGAGTTAAATATTCTCCAACGAATTTATAAATCTTTAATCTTATTTCCTTTGCATTTTTAATATCAATTCTATCGAAGCTATGCCCACCCGGTGCATCATTAAAAATTTCATATTCAAATTTTTTACCTTCTGCTTTTAATGCTCTGATTAAATGTTCAACTTCAAGAACATTAACATCATCATCGTTTGTTGTAGTATGAATTAATAAAGGTGTTTTTAATTTATGAACTTGATTTACCGGTGATCTTTTTCTATACTCTTCAACATTTTGATTAACGGTTTTTCCGATATGATAAGAAGCTGAAAATAATTCGCGATAATCATTTTCATGATAACCCATTCTTGCTACTAAATCACTTACAGGAACTCCGGCAAAACAAACTTTATAATCTTCAGGATGATTAAATATATCCATCAATGCAATTAAACCACCATGACTCCATCCCATAATTCCTACTCTTTCTTTGTCAACAAAATCATAATTCTCAACCATATAATCTCTGGCTGCATTATTATCTTCAATTTCTAATCCACCATAATCAATTGTTTGATAAAACGATTTTCCATAACCAGTACTTCCACGGTATTCCGGTGCAGCAACTATATATCCCTGTGTAATTAACTCTCTTATTATATGAGTATGATATGTTGTAAAATTTGCATGCACTCCACCGTGAGGCAATAATATTAATGGATATTTTTTATTTCTATCAATATTTCTTGGAATGAAAACATAGTTCCAAAATTTTAACGGGTTTTTAGCACCCATTGCTGTTGGATTTTTTACATTTGCTCTCGGTGGTCCAACAATATAAACTTTATCAATAAAGGCAATATCACCAACCCTGTTAAACCATTGTATATCATCAATTCCTTTTTCAAGTATATCGAGACGATGCTCTAAATCTTCAAATTTCTTTTCAATTAACTCGTTCAGTTTTTGATCTTGAGAAAAAACATTAATTGAAGCGATAAACAGAATTACAAATAAAAATAATTTTTTCATTTTTTCCTCTGTGAATAATTATAAATAATTATGCATAAAAATTATTTTATGCTTCTTCCTCTTAAACTACTTTTTTATTATCATTGCCAACAATATTTTACAACTATCCAATATTAAATAAAAAGATGAGAATTTTAAAGTTTGGTGGCTCCTCCGTTGGAACACCCGAAAGAATAAGTAATGTAATTGATATACTTAAAGATTATCAAGACAAACAAATTAAATTCAGTGTAGTTTTTTCGGCTTTTCAAACTGTTACAGATAGTTTGATTTCAATTAGCAAAAAAGCTCTTGATAAAAATATTACATACACGAAAGATTTTGATAAGCTTTATCAATTGCATATTAATTCAATCAATTATTTAATTAAAAGTAAAGACAAAGTAATTTCTGAAATTGATAATCTATTCAATGATTTAAAAGAAATTTTACACGGTGTTTTTTTAATTCAAGAACTAACACCAAGAACGCTTGATTACATAATGAGTTTTGGTGAAAGATTTTCAAATACAATAATTTCATATGCAATGAATGAAAAAGGAATTGAATCCGAATTTTTAGATGCCCGGTTATTAGTTAAAACAGATGATACATTTGGAAATGCAAAAGTCAATTTTGAAAAAACTAATTATAATATAGTTGAACATTTTAAGAAACATGAAAAAGTACAAGTAATTACAGGTTTTATCGGTTCAACTGATAAAAATGAAACAACAACTTTAGGAAGAGGAGGTTCTGATTACACTGCTTCAATATTTGGCGCTGCATTGGATGTTGATGAAATTGAAATTTGGACAGATGTTGATGGAATTTTAACTGCAGATCCTAGAAAAGTAAATGATGCATATCCACTTAAAGCCGTTACTTACGAAGAAGCAATGGAGCTTTCACATTTTGGTGCTAAAGTTATTCATCCACCAACAATGAAACCAGCACTCCTTAAAAAAATTAAGATAAGAATTAAAAACACTTTTAACCCGGCACATCGAGGAACTTTAATTACAGAGCGTGATGAACATATTCCATTTAACATAAAAGGTATTTCATCTATTGATGATATTTCACTTTTAAGAATAACAGGAAGCGGAATGGTTGGTGTTGCCGGAATTGCATCAAGAATTTTTAGTTCTCTCGCTAAAGAAAAAATAAATGTAATTTTAATTACACAAGCATCTTCAGAACATTCTGTTTGTTTAGCTGTTCTTCCACAATTTGGGAACAGAGCAAAAATATTAATTGAAGATGAATTCAAATGGGAAATTCGAGATGGAATGATTGATGAAGTTACTGTTGAAGATAATATGTCTATAATCGCTGTTGTTGGTGAAGATATGAGAAACACTCCCGGCATAAGTGGTAAAGTTTTTCAATCATTAGGTAAAAATGGTGTTAACATAATTGCAATTGCACAAGGTTCATCTGAATTAAATATCTCATTGGTAATTCACAAAGATGATTTATCAAAAGCATTGAATGTTTTACACAATTCATTGTTCCTTACTCAAAGAAAACAGATAAATTTATTTTTAGTTGGTCCCGGAAATGTTGGTAGTGCATTTTTAAATTTATTAAACGAAAGAAAAAATTATCTTGAAAAAAGAAATTTAGCCAATATTAAAGTAGCTGGAATTTTAAATAGCTCGAAAATGATTTTTAATATAAAAGGAATTGATTTAACAAATTGGAAAAGTGAATTAAATAATTCATCTGAAATTTCTGATCTGGAATTGTTTATATCAAAAATTAAAACTTTTCAACTACCAAATTCAGTTTTAGTTGATTGTACAGCTAATGATTCTGTAGTAAAATTTTATGAATCAATATTAAGAAATAGTATTTCAATTGTAACACCAAATAAAATTGCAAACACATTGAGTTATGAAAAATATCTTTCAATAAGAAATGAAGCAAAAAAACATAATGTGCAATTTAAATATGGAACTAATGTTTGTTCTGCATTACCTGTTATTTCAACTTTAACTGATATTATTTCAAACGGAGATGAAATAATAAAAATTGAAGGAATATTTTCCGGAACATTAAGTTTTATTTTTAATTCATTAAGAGAAAAAAATAGTTTTAGTGAAATAGTAAAAATTGCAAAAGAAAAAGGTTACACCGAACCAGATCCTCGCGATGATTTAAGCGGTTTAGATATGGCAAGAAAACTTTTAATATTAATTCGCGAATGTGGAATTCCATTTGAATTAAAGGATATAAAAGTTAATAATATTATTTCAGACGAAACCAAAAATGCAAAAACGCTTGAAGAATTTTTTATTAAACTCGAAAATGATGACAAAAGGATTTTTGAACTTAAAAAAATTGCAGAAGAAAAAAATTGTGTATTAAGCTATATTGCAAAATATGAAAATGGTAACGCTTGTTTATCATTAGTTGAAATTGACAAGGATCATCCTTTTGCAAATTTAAAGGATAGCGAAAACATAGTTTCATTCACTACAAAAAATTACTGGAAAAATCCTTTGATAATTCGTGGTCAAGGTGCCGGAGCTGAATTTACAGCTTTAGGTATTCTTTCAGATGTTTTAAGAATTTCAAATTATTTGAGTTAAATATGAGTAATAAAATTGATGTTGCAATTCTTGGTGCAACTGGTAGTGTCGGACAAAAATTTATTGAACTACTTTCAAATCATCCCTGGTTCAATATTGCTGAAGTTGCTGCTTCTGACCGTTCAGCTGGTAAAAAATATTCTGAAGCAACAAACTGGATTATGCAATCACCATTAAATAAAAATATCGCCGAATTAATTGTTAAAAACTCTGAGCCAAACTTGAAATCAAAAATTGTGTTCTCCGCTTTAGATGCTTCTGTTGCTGGAGAAATTGAAGAAAATTTTGCAAAGAATGGTTATGTGGTAATTTCAAATGCTCGCAACCATAGATTCGATGAAGATGTTCCTTTACTGGTTCCTGAAGTAAACTATCAACATATTGATTTAATTCATCAACAAAAATTTGGTGATGGTTTTATTATTACAAATCCTAATTGCTCTACAATTGGATTAGTTATGGCACTTAAACCCTTACATGATAATTTTGAAATTGAAGCAGTTAATGTTGTAACAATGCAAGCAGTTTCTGGTGGCGGTTATCCCGGTGTTCCAAGTATGGATATTATTGATAACGTAATTCCTTTTATAAGCGGCGAAGAAGATAAAATGGAAAAAGAACCGAAAAAAATATTTGGCAATTTAATTAATAATAAAATTGAGTTTGCAAATTTTAAAATAAGTGCATCTTGTAATCGTGTTCCTGTTATTGATGGTCATACTGAAATTGTTCAGGTTAAATTAAAATCAAAACCAGCAAAAGATGAAATAATAAATGTCTGGAAGAATTTTTCTTCAGAACCACAAAAATTAAATTTACCTTTTGCACCTTCAAAACCAACAACATATTTTGATGTTGAAAAATATCCACAACCAAAACTTCACCGCAATATTGATAAAGGAATGGCTGTTGCAATCGGCAGATTACGTGATTGTTCAATATTGGATTATAAATTCGTAATTCTTTCACATAATACAATTCGCGGTGCAGCTGGTGGAGCAATATTAATTGCTGAACTTCTTAAATCAAAAGGTTATTTGGATAAATATTTATGAAAAAAAACATTAGAGTTTTAGCACCAGCAACAGTATCTAATGTAGGACCAGGATTTGATATTATGGGTTTTGCATTAAACTTTCCTGTTGAAGAAATGATTATTACATTAACGAATAAACCTGAAATAAAAATCAAAAAAATTTCTGGTGATAAAAACAAACTTCCTTTTGATATAACAAAAAACACTGCAACAGTTGCAATAAAAAAAATGCTGGATAAGCTTAATCTTAAAATTGGAGTTGAATTAGAAATAAATAAAAAATTAAATTCTGGTAGTGGATTAGGTTCAAGCGCCGCAAGTGCTGTTGCATCTGTTTTTGGATTAAATGAACTTTTAAATAATCCGTTTTCAAAAAATGATCTTTTAGATTTTGCACTTCAGGGTGAAGCAGTTGCAAGCGGTTCAATTCATGCTGATAATGTTGCACCATGTTTATTTGGCGGATTTATTTTAATTCGCTCTTACAATCCAATTGATTTAATAAAAATTAAATCACCTAAAAATTTATTTTGCACAATCTTACACCCGCAATTTGCAATCAAAACTTCTGAAGCAAGAAAGTTGATTAAAAAGAATTATTCTCTTCAAGAATTATTAACTCAAACCAGTAATGCTGCAAGTTTAGTAAATGCTTTATTAAAAAGTGATTTTGGTTTACTTAAAAGATCTTTAAATGATGTTGTTGCTGAACCGGCACGCGCAAAATTAATCCCCGGTTTTTATGAAATTAAAAATAGTGCAATTGAAAATGGTGCATTAGGCTGTAGCATTTCAGGTTCCGGACCATCAATTTTTGCTTTTAGTAAATCTATTGATGAAGCAATTGAAATAGGAAATGTTATGAAAATAGTTTCATCAAAGTTTACTAAAAAAAATATCGTTTACGTTTCTTCAGTTAATAATTCTGGTCCGGAAGTTATATGAAATATTTCAGCACAAGAAATAAACAAAAATTTTTTACTTTCAGAGAAGCTGTATTAAACGGACTTGCTGAAGATGGTGGTTTATTCTTTCCTGAATTTATTCCAACTTTTCAAAAAAGTTTTTTAAAAGAAATAAAAAATCTTTCCTTTCGGGAAATAAGTTTTAAAACTGCCTCACTTTTTATTGATAATGAAATTCCTCAAAACAAATTAAAAGAAATAATTGAGAGTGCGATTTATTTTGATGCTCCAATTGTTAATCTTTCAAATGAATTAAATGTTTTGGAATTATTTCACGGTCCGACTTTAGCTTTTAAAGATTTTGGTGCTCAGTTTATGGCGCGAATAATGGAATATTTTGTTCATCAAACAACTCGCGAACTTATTATACTAGTTGCAACTTCTGGTGATACTGGTAGTGCTGTAGCAAATGGGTTTTATGGTGTAGAAGGAATTAAAGTTTTTATTTTATATCCAAGTGGTAAAGTAAGTACAATTCAGGAAAAACAATTAACAACATTAGATAAAAATGTAACTGCTTTAGAAATTGAAGGTACATTTGATGATTGTCAACGTTTGGTAAAACAAGCTTTTATGGATGAAGATTTAAAAGTGAAATTAAATTTAAGTTCTGCAAATTCAATTAATATTGCAAGGTTAATTCCACAAACATTTTATTACATCAATTCTGTAAAATATTTTCTTGATAAAAAAATTATTATATCAGTTCCATCGGGAAACCTTGGTAATATTACTGCCGGTTTAATTGCAAAAAAAATGGGTATGCCAATATATAAGTTTATAGCAGCCACAAATTCTAATTCGGTATTTACAGAATATTTAAATACTGGAATATTTTCACCGCGCAGATCTGTATTAACATATTCAAATGCTATGGATGTTGGAAACCCAAGTAACTTAGAAAGAATACAACACTTATATAATTTTAATGTTGAACAAATGAGAAATGAAATTTCTTCTTTTTCTTTTAGTGATGAAAAAACTTTAGAAGCAATAAATGAGATTTATCATAAATTTAATTACATAATCGATCCTCATGGTGCTGTTGGTTATTTAGCACTTAATAAATATTTTGAAACATCTAAAATTAATGGAATAGGTATTGTTGCTGAAACTGCTCATTATTCTAAGTTTATTGACGTTGTTGAAAAAGCAATTAATCAAAAAATAGAAATTCATGAAAAGTTAAAAGAAGTTTTAGCAAAAGAAAAAAAATCTGTTAAGCTTGATAATAATTTTGATTCACTTAAAAATTTTCTTCTTACCAAAAACTAATGGATAATTATGAAAAAATTTTTATTGATTACACTTTTAATCTCATCGACAATTTTTCCGCAAAAAATTCAAAAAGTTACTTCAAGTGATGGAAATGAAATTGCATACACCGTTCAAGGCAAAGGAGAAATTGCTTTAGTTTTTATACATGGTTGGGGTTGCAATAAAAATTATTGGAAATATCAAATAAAGGATTTTTCAAATAAATATACAGTTGTTGCATTAGATCTTGCTGCTCACGGACAATCATCAGCAAAAAGAAAAAGTTATACAATGAATTTATTCGGTCAGGATGTTGCTTCTGTTGTTAATAATTTACAATTAAACAAAATAATTTTAGTAGCACATTCACTTGGTGGTGCTGTTGCACTCGAAGCAAAAAAAATTCTTAAAGATAAAGTGATTGGAATTATTGGTGTTGATACTTATCAAACTTTTGACGTTGGAGAAACCGAAGAAAGAGCTGAACAGTTTTTAAGTACCTTTAAAGAAAATTACAAAGGAAGCGTAGAAACTTATATCGGAAATCTTTTTCATGTTGATACCGATACAAGTTTTTCAAATCCAATAATCAGAGATTTATCAAAGATGCCAAAAGATATTGGTATTGATATTTTCAGAAATATTTTAAAGTATAATTACGAACGTGCCGTTAAAGAAACAAATCCTAAAATAATTGCTGTCAATGGTGATAAATTTCCTATCCGATTAGAAAAAGTAAAAAAAATTCTCCCCTCTTTTGAATACAGAATAGTTCCTCATACTGCACATTATGTAATGTTAGAAAATCCAAAACTTTTTAATGAACATCTTGATTTAGCTATACAAGATTTACTAAAAAAATAAATTAATAATTTTTTCCTTTCATAAATATTATTACTCTATTAAATTGATATTAAAAAAATATCAACATGAAAAAAATATTAATTGCAGTATTTATATTATTATCAATCACTTCTATATTAAATTCACAAATTCAAAAATCATACATTGAACCAGTTGGAATTGTAAAAAACATTCCGGATTCAACATTGCTTGAAATAGTTCAACGACAAACATTCAGATATTTCTGGCATTATGCACATCCTAAAAGTGGTTTGGCTAGAGAAAGAAGCAATACTATTAATGGAGAATACTTTTGGGATTTTGCTGATGAAGCATATGGAACACCAAATTTAAGTAAAGCAAAACTTGATACAAATGTTTGTGCAATTGGTGGAACCGGTTTTGGAATACTATCAACAATTGTAGCAGTTAACCGAAATTGGATAGATCGCGAAGTTGCTGTTGGACGTTTAATTAAAATAGTTGATTTTCTTGTCAAAGCAGATCGATTTCATGGAATATTTCCACATTGGATTAATGGAGAAACAGGAAAAACAATTCCATTTGGTTACCTTGATGATGGAGCTGATATTGTTGAAACTTCTTATTTAATGATGGGTTTACTTTCAGCTAAAGAATATTTTAATAAAGATTCACAATCAGAAAAATATCTCAGAAACCGAATTCAGCAAATTTGGGAAAATGCAAATTGGAGCTGGCATACAAATAATTCAAATCAATGGTTATATTGGCATTGGAGTCCAAATAATGATTGGGATATGAATTTTCCGATTCGTGGTTGGAATGAATGTCTGATTACTTACATTATAGCAGCATCTTCACCAACCCATCCAATTTCATGGCAGGTTTATAATAATTGTTGGATTAATTCAGCTTCATATTTCAATGGAAAAACCTTTTACGGTTACAAATTACCCCTTGGCTTCGATTATGGTGGTCCTTTATTTTTTACTCATTATACTTTTATGGGAATTGATCCTAGAGGATTAAAAGATTTTTCAACAGATTATTGGATGCAAAATTTAAATCATGTTTTAATTAATCGTCAGCATTGTATTGAAAATCCAAAAAAATATAAAGGTTATAGTGAAGATTGTTGGGGTTTAACTGCAAGCGATAGTTACGAAGGTTATGTTGCGCATTCACCAACAGAAGATTTTGGTGTTATTTCACCAACTGCAGCACTCTCTTCTTTTCCTTACACTCCAGATTATAGTATGAAAGCATTAAAATATTTTTATTACAATTTAGGAGAAAAAATTTGGAGTGAATATGGATTTGTTGATGCATTCAGTATTGAAAAAAATTGGTATGCAAAATCTCATCTTGCAATTGATCAAGGACCGATTATAGTTATGATTGAAAATTACAGAACAGGGTTAATTTGGAAATTATTTATGAATATACCAGAAATACAATCCGGATTAAAAAAATTAGGATTCAGTTCCCCCTACTTGAAAAATTTCAATCAAAAATAAAATACAGATAATAACCAATTGTTCCGAACAATACTATAAACAAAGTATAAATGATTATTGAAATCATTGATATTGATTTTGATTCGTTAGCCATTATCTTTCTTCAATAATATAATGTTGTTTATATAATTCAATAGATTCATTAATTACTTTAAATGCTTCTTCTTTCCCAACAATTTTTTCGACTATAACATTTTTGTGTTCTAATTTTTTATAATCTTCAAAAAATCTTTGTATCTGAATAGTAAAGTGTGGTGGTAAATCCTTTAAATCGTCAATGTGATTAACGGAAATATCATTTTTAGCAACAGCAATAATTTTTTCATCTTTTTCCATATTATCAACCATTTCCATCAATCCGATAACTTTTGCTTCAATAATGCACAAAGGATCAACATCAACAGAACAAATAACTAAAATATCTAATGGATCTCCGTCGTCGCTTAAAGTACGAGGAATAAATCCATAGTTTGCCGGGTAATAAACGGCAGAAAACAAAACTCTATCTAATTTCAACAACCCACTTTTTTTATCAAGTTCATATTTGCCTTGTGAACCTTTAGGAATTTCTATTATAGCATTGACAATATTTGGAATATCATCACCATAGTGAACATGGTGCCAAGGATTAAAATGAAGGTTTTTTATATTTAACATACTGATCTCTAAAAAAAGTGAAAAAGAAAAACTCAGCACAGATTAATCTGCGCTGAGCACCCTTAAAATTTTCTTCATATCTGAATCGTTTGGATTACTCTTTAAAACTCTTTTAGCATAATTAATAGCAGCATCATTATTACCAACAGATAAATGACAAGAAGCTAACATTCTATAAACATCTAAACTTGGTTTATATTTTTCAACTTTATTTAAGTATTGAATAGCTCCACCATAATTTTTCTTTTGCATTGCACGTGAAGCTAAAAATGCATTTGCTTCTAAAAGTTTATCTTTGTTTTCGTTTTCATTGTTTCCAATAATGTCAATAATTTCTTTGTAAACATCTGCAGCTCTATCTAAAGAATCCAAAGCTTTATAAGTTTGAGCTAAAAAGTAATTTGTATTAAGTTCTTTTGGATTTTTTGAAATTGATTTTAAAAGATTAACACGTGCTTCTTCATTTCTTCCCATTTGATAAAATGCAAATCCCATAAAACGATATGCTGGTTCAAAAGTTGAATCTGATTTTGCTTTTGCTTCATAATATTTAATTGCTTCGTCAAACTTTTTTTCTCTGAAATAGTAATTGCCTAAATCAAAATAAATACTTGAACGGGTTGAATCCAACTTTATAACTTTTTCAAAATATTTCATTGCTGTGTTGTTATCGTTAACAGCCTGGAAAGCTCTTCCAACTCTTTCCAATTCATTAACAGTTAACATCGAATCTGGAACGTTTGTGAAATATTTTGCAGCTTCATCATATTTTTTTAATTGTAATGCCGAATTAGCAACATATTTACTTATTGAAGGATTTGCTCCATAAAGTTCTAATGCTTTAGTTCCATATTCATAAGTTTTTTCCCAGTTACGAGCTTCATAAAATGCTTTTGATATATTTTCATAAGCTTGTTTGGATTTATCAACTTCTAAATATTTTTCATACATTTTAGCAGCATCTGCATATAGTTTAGCCCTAAACAAAATATCACTTGCTTCTAAATATGCTTTTGCGTTTTTGGGGTCGATGCTTTGAATTTTTAAATATTTATTAACTGCGTCTGTATATTTTTTTTGCTTTTCAAGTATTTCTGCAGTCTTAAATTTTAGAGCAATGTTTAATGAATCATATTTTTCTGCCTCTTCATAATTTGTAACAGCTAACTCATTAACACCCATTTTTGCATAGGCATCACCAAGATATTCATAAAGCTTGGTATCCGGGTAGTTGACTGCTCTTAATTGAATAAAAAATCTTGAAGCATTATTTGCATCGCCCGATTCAAGTAATTCTTTTGCGATGTTAAATGCAGTTTTATAATCTTTCTTATCAATTGCTTTTTGGGCAACTGCAAGTTTATCTTGAGCCAAAATTGTAATTGAAAAAACACTCAAGAATAAAATTAGGGCTAACTTTTTCATCTCATCCTCACTATCTGTTTATACTTAATTGGAACAGTTGCCGGACCAAGTCCGTAACTCAAAACAATTTTTTGTCCTTCAGTGCTTGTTATATAACTTGTAAATCCAGAACCAACATAAACACCGATTTCATTTAATAAAATGTAACATGTTCTTATTAAAGGATATTCACCATTAGATAAATAACCAGCAGCCGGTTCATAATATACACCGCCTGTTGCAGATCTTTCATCTGTACCTATTCTTAAAATTTTTAATTTACTTTGATTGGCAATATTTAATCCTACAATGCCAATTGAGTTTTTATCTTTTCTAACTTTTTCCACAACTTCTTCCTCGTTTTTAACTATATAAGCACCTTTTGGATTTTGCTTATCTGTTAAATCAATTTTCAAATTATCAAAGATTCCAGAATTTTGATCGGGTATATAAATTCTATATTGTTTACTATTTCCGAGTAGAAGTTGTTTCAGTTCTGTAGTAGTAATTCTATTAAGCTTGTGACTGGAATCAACAACAACAGTTAAAGCATCGTAACAAAATTTAATTACTTTAACTGACGATTTGGTTTTTTCAAAAAAATTTGATTCGTCTTCTGTTAATCCACGTGAAGAAATAAACATTGTTTCTTCACCATTTAACATTTTGACCATTCCTTCTTTGGCTTTTACTTTTTCCAATTCAATTTTTGCAGCGGGGTACTTTAAGGAAAAAGTATCTTTGATTGCTGAAATCATTGTAAATAATGATTCATCAACTAAACATTTTACTTTACCTCTTGTAGCTGTTTCTTTAGGTGCTTCCTGACAAGAAACAACTAATAAAGTAAGAATTATAAATAATGAAAAAGTTTTAAGAAGGGAGTTCATCATTTTTACGGTTCTTAATTGTTAAAATTACAATCCTATAAATTCCATAAAGAATTAAAACGGAGCCGAAAATAATTTTCATATTACTTCCCCCAACAAAATTTTGAGCTGGGAATAGATCAGAAAATAAAATTGCTATTCCCAACCCAACAAAAATTGTTGCTGCAGTATATCCGATATAAAGCATCAACTTTTCCACAGAATTAATTTTGTCCTTCCAAAGTGAAACGATAAGGTAAAACAATCCAAACAGAAATTGGATGTTGATTTTGAAGAGCTGGTGAAAAAGCACTCTTCATAGCTGCATCAATTGCTGCTTGGTTAAATAATTCTGAATCAGATTTTATAACAACAGCTTTTTTTGGTCTTCCTTCTTTATCAATAAGAACCTTTACGAAGACTTTTCCAGTAATACCAGCACGTTTTGCAATTTCAGGATATTCTGGTTTAGCAGCAAAAACCATTTCAGGTAATTTTTCTACTGCAACGAAAGCGTTCATATCCGGATCGTCATCTTTAGGTTTTTCATCTTCAATTTTAATATCTTGAGTAATTTGTGCACCGGCACCTGATAAATCTTCCATAAGAGCTGGTGCTTGCTGAGCGCTCAATTCAGTTTGAGAAGCAATTACTTGTTCTGGTGGTGCTTCTTCATCTGGTACTGGAACAGGTACACCGACTGTTGGTGCCGCTACAGGACCAGCAACCTGAATTTGAGGAGCTACGTTTTCTATTGATGGTGGTGGACCTAAGTCACTATAATTAATCTTCATTCTTACTGTTGGAGTACCAGATTCATCTTCTCTAGAAAGAACTTGAGCGAACCAATAGGACCCAATTAGTAAAAGATGAAGAAAAATTGCAAGCCCTACACCAATAGCATAATTACGTGGGTAAACTCTCTTTAATTCGAAAGCACCGTACACGTTGTTTTGTTGTAATGCTACTTCTGTCATTTTTATTCTCCTTATGTAGCTCTTGCCATTTCTTTTTTATCAATATCAGTTATTGGAGCTAATGCGTAACGGTCTAAACCAACAACACGTAATTCGTCAATAATATCTATCATCATGTGATATTTACTTTTCTTATCTATTTTAATTAACACGTTGAAACGTGGGTTTTCAGCTTTTTTCTGTTTTAAGAATTTATTGAAATCTTCCCATTTAATTTTAGCTGGAACTTCAAAGCCAACATTCCAATAAATATTCATGTTTTCATCAACACGAATAGTAAGGAGGTTAGATTCACCAACTTTAATATCAACATCTTTAGGAGGAAGATTTATTTCCAGCGTTTGTGGTAAACGGAAAACAGTAGTTAACATAAAGAATGTTAACAACAAGAAAGCAACGTCAACCAAAGGAGTCATATCTATACTAATAGAAACTCTTTTCTTTGGTTTACGTTTAGTAAACTTGGATTTCCGTTTTGGACCACCACTGTCGCCACCAACTGCGCCACCGGCCATATTACATCTCCTTCTTTTCTGTTTCGTAATTAGTAACCATATTGAATCTGGTTATTTTTACTTTTTCTAAAATATCCATTACGTCTTGAACAACTCCATATTCAACATTAGCATCAGCTTTAATGATTGTTCTAAGTTTAGGATTAGCAATTCTTGCTTTCATAAGAAGTTCGCCTAATTCAGGTAATTTAACTTGGCTAGCTTGTCTATATTTATATTCAGTACCAAACATTTTTTCCATCATAATTTGAGAATCGAAACCCATGAAAACAGCACCAGTTTTATCAATAAAAACCAACATAGTATTTGATTCAGGTAATTTTATTTCAGAATGTGAAGATGGAAAAACAACTTCAACTTCTTCTGGTGGTTTAAATGTTGTGGTCAACATAAAAAATGTAAGAAGCAAGAACGCCACGTCCACGAGTGGAGTCATGTCAATACGAATTGCGACTCTTTTCTTTTTAATGCGCGGCATTAAATTACCTCACTATTTTAATTTTAATAATTGCATTAAATTATAGTTAGCTTCATCAATTTGGAATGTGAAGTTATCAACTTTATTTACATAGAAATTATAAGCAACGATACCAAGAATAGCTGCAAAAAGACCACCAGCTGTATTGATAAGAGCTTCAGAAATACCAGTAGCAAGAGAGATAGCATCTGGTGCACCTGATTGAGCAAGAGCTTTGAACGCACGAATCATACCGATTGTTGTTCCAAGAAGACCAACCATTGTTGCAACTGAAGCAATAGTAGAAAGAACGATTAAATTCTTTTCTAAGAGTGGAGTTTCGAGCATTAAAGTTTCTTCAACTGCGCGTTGAACTTCTACTAATTGTTTTTCTTTATCTATTGTAGATTTTTCAGAAGTTACTTCTTTATAGCGTGTTAAAGCTGATTTTAATACGTTAGCAATTGAACCTCTTTGTTTATCGCAAGCTGCGATAGCTTCATCAAATTGATCAGCGCGTACTAAATCAATAACTTGTTTATAAAACTTTGGAATCGGTCCTTTTCCTTGTGCTTTTCTTAATGTGAAAGCTCTTTCAAAAATTACGGCAATAACCATAATTGAAATTGTAATTAATATAGCTACAAGTGGACCACCTACGTATGTTGTACCCATTAAGTTTGCCGGAACGTGTCTTGTTCCTTTGGTAGCATAGTCGAGAAAGTTTGCTGGATTTCCCAATACAAATTCATAAATACTAATTCCAGCTGCTAAAGCTAGAATGAAAAGTATTACAACAAAAGAGGATTGTTTCATTTTTTTTACTCCTTTTAATTAATGAAAGTCTGCTTAACTATTTAAAAAATTATGCCAAAATGTTTTTAATTAATTTTTTCATTTTTTCAGCAATTATTTTATTTCATTTCATGTGGGTTTTCAAAATGAAATACTATTGCTTTCAAAATGAAAGGTTTTATAGCCCATATTGTTTTCTTTTACGCCAAAGTGTGGTTTCAGAAATTCCCAGTATTTTAGCTGCTTCTTTTGCTGTAGGAGCAATTTTTAATACATCTATTATATGTTGCTTTTCTAGTTCATCTATCTTTTGAGGAGAAGTTGTTGGTGTGGTTTGTTTAATTACAAAGTTTTTAATTTCCTCGGGTAAGTAATCTTCTCTTATTATATTATCTTTTGCAAAAACGAGTAATCTTTTTACAACGGTTTCAAATTCTCTTACATTTCCGGGCCAATCATATTCTAACAAAAATTTTTTTGCGTTTTCGTGAATTGTTATTTCTCTTTGATTTCCATATTTGTTTATAAAATAATTTAGTAGGGTTTCAATGTCATCTTTTCTTTCTCTTAATGGTGGAATATTAAACCGTACTCCAACAATTCTATAATAAAAATCTTCTCTTAAATGCCCTGTTGCTAAATCATTTTCAACTTTTCTATTAGTTGCAGAAATTAATCTTACATCAACTTTTCTTGTTATGCTTTCCCCTACTCTTTCAAATTCCATATTCTGAAGAAAACGAAGAAGTTTTACTTGCATTTGTTTTGGGATTTCTGCTACTTCATCAAGAAAAAGAGTTCCGCCATCGGCTAGTTCAAGTCTTCCTATTCTATCTTTTATTGCGGTTGTAAATGCTCCTTTTACATGTCCGAATAGTTCACTTTCAAATAAATTTTCCGGAATGGCAGAGCAATTAATTGCAATAAAAGGAAAATCTTTTCTTTGACTATTTGAATGAATGAAACGTGCAAGTAATTCTTTTCCGGTTCCACTTTCTCCTTCAATTAAAATTGGAATGTTACTATCGGCTACTTCTTTTGCAATTGAAAGAATTTTTCTTGTGCTTTGATTTGTTGTTACAAAAGTTTCTGTTTCGAATGTTTCTTGTAACTGAGTTGTTAATCCTCTTATTTGCTTTGTAAGGCGATGATGTTCAAATGCTTTTTCTACATAATGAATAAATTCTTTATGTGAAAAGGGTTTTGAAATATAATCATGCGCTCCTTTTTTAATTGCTTCAACTGCACTTTCAATTGAGCCGTGAGCTGTCATTAAAATTATTGTTGTATCTGGTGAATTTTTTTTAATTTCCTGAAGCGTAGCAATACCATCGATTGGTTGCATCTTTAAATCAATAAATGCTACTTCAAAAAAAACTTCTTTTGTTCGTTGTATTCCATCAATTGGATTTGAAAAAACTTCTGGTGAATATCCATTTGCCAATAATGAAAGTTCAATTGTTTTTAAAATATTTTGCTCATCATCTATTATTAATATTTTTTGATTTTGCATTATGCTACCGGTAATTTAATTTGAAATGTACTTCCTTTTCCTAATTCACTGAAAGCTTTTATTTCTCCATTGTGAATTTCAATTATTTCTTTGGCAATTGAAAGACCCAGCCCTAAACTTCCTGGGGCTGAGTCATCTATTTGGATAAATTTATCAAAAACTTTTTTGAGGTTATCCGGACTAATACCAATTCCTGTATCCGAAATTTCTATTAGCAAACAATTTTCTTCCACTTTAAAATCAACTTTAATGTTTCCCCCATTTGGTGTAAATCGTAAAGAATTAGAAACCAGATTTTCGACAGCACTTATCATGTTGTTATAGTTTCCGTTTATCATTACATTTTTAACATTATCAATTACTTTCAAGTTAATGTTTTTTTCTTTTGCTAAGATTGTAAATTTTTTTGAAATGTAATCTGCAAGTTTTTGTGCTTCAAATTTTTCAAATTTTATTTTTCCAATATTTGCTTCAAGTTTTGTAAGCTCAAGTATTTCATAAACCAGTTTGTTTAATCTATCGTAATCTTCTTTCATTGAAATTATTAAATCTTTTTGTTTTTCATTTACTTTTCCAACAACATCATCTTCCAATAAACCTAACGCCATTCCCATTGAAGTTAAAGGTGTTTTTAATTCATGAGAAACTTTTGCAATAAATTCACTTTTCATTTTGTCGAGCTCTTGATATTTGGTTATATCGTTAAAAACAAAAAGTGTTGCTTCTTTTTCTGAATCTGGGATTTCAATTTGTGAAGCTATTACATTAAAATATTTCTGAGAACCATTTTCTTCTTTAAGATTAATAATTTTATCCTTAATACTTGAGATACTTTTATCACCTGATTTTATTTTGGTTCTGTGCTGTTTAAGAATTTTTTTTATTTCTGAATTCTTTAATACCTTTTCACCAATTACCTGATTGAATGCTTTATTAGCTAAAAGAATTTTAAAGTTTTCATCAACCATTAAAACTGGTTCATCCATACTTTCAATTACTATTTCAGATTTTTTCTTTTCATAAAATATTTTGTTGAGATTAAGTTTTTCATATTGCTCAAGTTTTTCACTCATTTTGTTAAATTCATCGGTTAAAGAGTTTATTTCATCGGAATTATCATCAAGTTCAATTCTTTCGCTAAAATTTCCTTCGGCAATATGACGAACGGATTCTTTTAATTTTGTAATTGGCCTCACTATATAATCTGAAAATTTTGAACTAAAGATTGAGGCAATTAAAATTGCTCCAAGTAAAATGAAAAATATTGTTAACGCCGCTGTTTGTGTAATTTTTTTTACATCTTGAACAGCCTGATTTAACAAACTATGATTTATTTCTAATATTTTATTACAATCTTGTTTAATGTTTAATAACTGAATAATAATTTTTCCAAGGTCAAGTTTAACTTCCTGCGCTTTCCATTTTAAATAAATTTGATAGTCAAGTTTGCTGATATTTTCATCTTTAAATTTTTTATGATTAGCCATTATTGTATCAAGAAGTTTTTTTTCGAGGTCAACCTGAACCGATTCTCTTGCTTTTTGATGCCAATAAAAAAAATCAACTTCGCTTTTATTAAATAAACTATCCCCCTTCTCAAAATCTTGATTAAACATTATAATTACAGAAGCAACTTGTTCATCGAGAGCTTTGCTCATGTTATCCGCTGCAATTATAACTGCATAATTATCCTGCATCGATTGTTTTATATATTCATTAAATCTATAAAAATTATAAATACTCCAAAGTGTAGCAAAAAACATAATTAGCAAAATGACTGTGAAGCCAAGTAAAATTTTGCTTCTTAATGTTGTTGTATAAAAATTTATCATTATAACTAAAAAGTTTTTTTTCCTTTTGTTAAAATAGCTTATTGTTTTGCTTAAATAAATATCTTTTTGCTATGTTAAACTAAGATTTAAAATTTGTTTTAGAATTACTATGAAAAAACTTGTTATAATATTTTTATTATTCTCATCAACTTTCTTTTCTCAAATTAGGTTAATACAAAATATTGAAGCCAGAAAAACTATTTCCCTAAATGGAAAATGGAATGTAATAGTAGATCCTTACGAAACTGGTTATTATACATATCGTTTAACACCCGATCAAAATGGTTTTTTCAAAAATCAAAAACAAAAAAATAAATATGATAGAATTGAATATGATTTTGATAAATCTGAAAAGCTAATTGTTCCGGGGGATTGGAATACTCAAAAAGAAAAATTGTTTTTTTATGAAGGTACAATTTGGTATAAAAAATCATTTAATTATGAGAAGAAACAAAACAAAAGAGTTTTCATTTATTTTGGGGCAGTAAATTATAACTCCAAGGTTTATTTAAATGGTGAATTTGTTGGTGAACATGTTGGCGGATTTACCCCTTTTAACTTTGAAATAACCGATAAAATAAATTCTGGTTTAAATTTTGTAATTGTTAAAGTTGATAATAAAAGATTGCCTGAAGGTGTTCCAACTATTAATACTGATTGGTGGAATTATGGTGGTATAACCCGTGATGTTTATTTAGTAGAAACAAATTCAACTTTTATAGATGATTACTTTATTCAACTTGAAAAAAATAGTTCAAATAAAATTTCAGGATGGGTAAAACTTGATGGAAATATTTTCAATGATATAAAAATAAAAATACCCGAATTAAAATTTGACACATCTTTAACTCCAAACAAAAATGGTTATTGTCAATTTATAATTGATTGTTCTCCGGTTTTATGGTCACCAAAAAATCCAAAACTTTATGATGTTATAATTCAGCATGATGATGAAGTAATAAAAGATAAAATTGGTTTTAGAAAAATTGAAGTGAAAGAGAATAAAATATTTTTAAATGATAAAGAAATTTTTTTAAGAGGCATTTCACTTCACGAAGAAACACCGGTTAAATCTTCAAGAGCAAATTCCAAAAAAGATGCAAGAAAATTACTTTCGATGGCTAAAGAATTGAATTGTAATTTTGTAAGATTAGCACACTATCCTCATAACGAAAATATAATTAAAGTAGCTGATAGACTTGGCTTTTTAGTTTGGTCCGAAATTCCTGTGTATTGGACTATTCATTGGAAAAACAAACAAACTTTTGAAAATGCATCAAATCAACTTAAAGAAATGATCTCGAGAGATAAAAATCGTGCTTCAATAATTTTTTGGTCAGTTGGAAATGAAACTCCATTGAGCGAAGAAAGACTAATCTTTATGAAAAATTTAATTGATACAGCAAGATTTTTAGATTCAACAAGATTAATAACAGCAGCTTTAGAAACACATTACATTGATTCAAAAACTATAATGATTAATGATCCACTTGGAAATTATCTTGATGTGCTTGGCTGCAATGAATACATTGGTTGGTACGATGGCTTGCCTCAAAAAGCAGATTCAATTCAATGGAAAACTATTTACAACAAACCGTTAGTTATCAGTGAATTTGGTGGCGATGCAAAATATGGATTTCATTCCGATAGTTTAACAATCTGGTCAGAAGAATTTCAGGAAAGTATTTATAAACATCAAATAAAAATGTTGAATAAAATTTCTTTCCTTTCAGGTGTTAGTCCATGGATTTTAATGGATTTTCGTTCTCCACGAAGAACATTACCAAATATTCAGGATTATTTTAATCGCAAAGGTTTATATTCTAATTTAGGAGAAAAGAAAAAAGCGTTTTACATTTTAAAAAACTACTACAAAACAAAAATGAATTAATATGAAAAAATTTATTCTAATCTATTTGATTATTGTAACAAAAATAATTTCGCAATTTGGTTCACAGGATTCGGGCGGAAAATTAATTCCCGAACAAAAATGTTACGATGTAAAATTTTATAAACTCAATCTTGAAATTGATCCCAAAGAAAAAGCTGTTTCAGGCTTTGTAATTATAACAGCTCAGGCTGTAGATGAATTTTCCAAAATAGTTGTTGATTTAGATACAACTTTTATAATAAATGAAATACTTCAATTAAATTCACCCAAAGAAAAAGAATTAAAATTCAATCACACAAAAGGAAAAATTTGGATAGAATTTTTTTCTACAATTAAGAAAGGAGAAATTTTTTCAATAAAAATAAATTATTCAGGAGTTCCACGAATAGCCAAAAGAGCACCGTGGGATGATGGATTTATATGGACAAAAACAAAAGAAAATAAAGATTGGATAACATTAACATGTCAGGGTGGTGGTGCAGATATTTGGTTTCCTTGTAAAGATCACCCAGGCGATGAACCAGATTCGGCATCTATAACTTTTATTGCTCCCTCAGATTTAGTTTGCATCTCTTCCGGAAAATTTATTTCTAAAGAAGAACATAAAAATGGTACGACAACATGGAATTGGTTTTCTTCAACTCCAATTAATACTTATAATATTATGCTTTATTTAGGTCCATATATTCCAATTCAGTATGATTACACAAGTATAACTGGTGAAAAAATTCCATTTACAGTTTGGGTGCTTCCGGAAAGTTTTGAAAAAGCTAAAGAGCATTCCAAACAATTTGTTCAACATATGAAGATTAACGAAGAACTTGTTGGTCCATATCCATTTAGAATTGATAAATATTCCGTTGTTGAAACACCTCACTTAGGAATGGAACATCAAACAGCAATTGCTTATGGTGCTGGTTGGAAAAATCATAAAGATTTTCCCTTTGATTGGTTACATCATCACGAGTTTTCTCATGAATGGTGGGGAAATTTAGTTACATGTAAAGACTGGAGTGATTTCTGGATTCATGAAGGAACCGGAACTTATATGCAACCACTTTACCTCGAAAAAGTTTTTGGTAAAGAAATGTATTCAGGTTATTTAAAAAGCATAAAAAGATTTTCGAACAAACAACCCGTTGCACCTCGTGGTGAAAAAACAAGTGGTGAAGTTTACAACTTAGATATTTATTACAAAGGCGCTTGGATTTTACATACTCTAAGAAATTATTTGGGTGATGAAATTTTCTTTGAAATATTCAGAAGGTGGGCTTATCCAACAGAAGAATTAGAAAAAATAAAAACTGGTGCTCAATGCAGAAATTCTTCAACTGATGAATTTCTTGAAATTGCAGAAAAAATCTACGGTAAAAAATTAGATTGGTTTTGGGAAGTTTATTTTAGGCAAGCTTCTTTACCAAAATTGCATTATAAAAAACAAAATGATGAATTTTACTTTTGGTGGGAAACAGAAAAAGAAATTAATTTTAGTTTGCCAATCGAAGTAATGATAAATAATAATATTATTAAACTCGAAATGCGTAATGGTAAATCATCCATTAAATCGAAAGAAGAAAATATTATAATTGATCCTGAAGAAAAAATTTTAATGGAAATTGTTAAAGAATAAAAGGAATAAAATATGTATGAAATAATAGTTTTATTAATAATTGGTTTGGCGGCTGGTTTAATAAGTGGAATTTTAGGAATTGGCGGGGGAATTGTAATAATACCAATGCTCGTTGGTTTTTTAGGGTATTCACAAAAAGAAGCACAAGGCACATCTCTTGGTCTTTTGCTTTTACCAATCGGAATACTTGCTGTTATGAATTATTACAAAGCAGATTTGATTAACTTAAAAGCCGTTGGGATAATGGTAATTACATTTGTAATTGGCAGTTATGTTTCAAGCAAGTTTGCAATTTCTTTACCTGATAATATGCTAAAGAAAATATTTGCGGTTTTTTTACTTTTATATTCATTAAAGTTGTTTTTGGGTAAATAAAAAACTGTCCCTTTTTTTGAGACAGTTTTTACCAAAGCATTTTGAATTGAAATTTGAGCGATAATGAAGAAATAAATTATTCTTCTACAACCGCTAAAACATCCGAGCGTTGAATTATTTTATAACTTTTTCCATCAACTTCTATTTCTTCGCCACCATATTTTGCAAATAAAACTTTATTTCCAACTTTTACTTTTTCTTGTAAATCTTCATCTGTACCAACAGCAATAACAGTACCCATTCTTGGTTTTTCTTTTGCAGTATCGGGAATATATAATCCTGATGCGGTTTTTGTTTGTTCTTCAACCGGTTCTACTAATAAACGATCATCAAGTGGTTTAATAGTCATTTTATCACTCCTTTATTTTATGTTTAACATTGAATTGATTTTCGGTACATCAAATCCTACTATAGGACGATTATTAATTAATATAACAGGAACACCCATTTGACCTGTTCTTCTTTGCATATCTAATGCAGCTTTTTGATCACGAGATACATCAACTTCAGTAAATCTGATATTTTTTTCTCTAAAATATCTTTTTGCGTGATTGCAAAAACTACAAGTTGGGGTTGTAAATATAATAACTTTTGGTTGACTGGGTAAAGACATTAATCCTCCTAAATTTCAATTTTATATGATGAAATTCAGCTTAAAAAGATTCACATTTTTTTTTGAATCTTTATAAAAATTTTTTCATCTCACTTGTAAACAAATAAAAAATTAATAGGAGAAAAAATGTTAAGAACAAATTTAACACACGTTTTATCAGAAGCTGAGCATTCAAAACTTTTACAGGAAAATGAAAATGTAATGATTTGCTGTGGTCGAATGGGACCAATGTGTATTCCGGTTTATGAAACAATGGAAGAATTAGAAAATGAATATAAACATGTAAAATTTGCTGACATGGAATTTGATATTCAGGATGCTCGTGTAATAAGAAATTTACCAGAATGCAGAACATTTCAAGGATTACCATTTGTAGTTTATTATAAAAATGGAAAAGTTGTTAAAGCAACAAGTTCTATTCAATCAAGAGAACAAATAACAGAAATTTTAGATCAACATTTTGGTAAACAATAAAATGGAATCTCAAAATCATTTTGATGTAATTGTTATTGGTGGTGGGGCTGCAGGTTTAACTGCCGGAATTTATCTTTCACGAGCAAAGATGAAAACTTTAATTCTTAATGAAGGTGCAATTGGTGGACAAATGGTTTTGACTCACGAAATTGCAAATTACCCGGGTGTTGAAAGCATTAATGGCTATGAACTCGCTCGAAATATGAAATCACAAGCTCAAAAATTTGGTTGCATTATCAAAAGCAATTTGAAAATTACCGAGCTTGATTTAAACAATGAAATCAAAAAAGTAATTGTTAACAATAAAGATACATTTACAGCTCACTCGGTTATAATTGCAACAGGTGGTCGTTCCCGCACAATTGGTGCTATTGGCGAAAATGAATTTAAAGGTAAAGGAATTTCCTACTGTGCAACTTGTGACGGAGATTTTTTTCAGGATAAAGAAATAATTGTTGTCGGTGGTGGAAATTCTGCATTAGAAGAAGCTGTTTCTTTAACAAAATATGCTTCTAAAGTTACTATTGTTCATCAATTTGATCATTTTCAAGCATTGCAACATTATGTAGAAGAAGCTAAAGCTCACCCCAAAATTGATTTTATTATGGAATCAAAAATCATTGAGTTCATCGGATCAGAAAAACTTGAAAAGGTTAAAATTCAGAATCAAAAAAGTGGTGATATAATTGAAATGAAAATTGATGGTGTTTTCATTTTTATCGGATATGTACCAAATACTGAAAGATTAGAAGGAATAGTTGACTTAAATGAATGGAAAGAAATAATAGTTGATAAAAATATGGCTACAAATATTCCTGGTGTTTTTGCTGCTGGTGATTCAATTGCAAAAAGATATCGACAAGTTACAACAGCTGTTGCCGATGGAACCATAGCTGCTCTTTCTGCTGCAGAATATGTTAACAATCTTAAAAAAGAATTAATCCTCACTTAAAAATTATCTTGCATTTCATAAGTCATCTCTTTTACATTTGAAAAAAGAGATGACTTTTTATGTTTAACATTACATCAATTGGTGAAATACTTTGGGATGTTTATCCCGAAGAAAAAAGAATTGGTGGAGCACCTTTTAATTTTATTTATCATATCAAAAAAATAATTGGTAATGGAAATTTTATTTCTTCAGTTGGTAATGATGAAGATGGAAAAGATTTAACTGAATTTTTATCAAATAATAATTTTGATATTACAACAATTTTTATTGATAAAGATCATCCAACCGGTAAAGTACTAGTTACTCTCAATGAAAATAAAATTCCACAATTTAAAATGTCATCAACAGCAAGTTTTGATTTTCTTCAATTTACAGAAATTGCAAAAAAAATAATTGAAGAATCGGATTTAATTTATTTCGGGACATTTACTTCAAGAAGTGAAGTTTCAAGAAAAACAATACAATCAATATTAAACATACCAAATAAAAAATACTTTTGCGATTTAAATCTCCGACACAACTTTTACACAATTGAATTTATTGAGCAAGCATTAATAACATCTAATGTATTAAAAATTAACGAAGATGAATTTTTTAAGCTACAAAATATTTTGGGGTTGAGTAAAAATTTTGATTCTGGTATACAAGGATTAATATCAAAATATAAAATAGATTTATTAGCTGTAACGATGGGAGAAAAAGGTTCAAAACTATTTACACAAAGAGATTATCATTTTTATAGTCAAGAAAAAATTGAGGTTATAGATACACTTGGTGCGGGAGATGCTTTTTCGGCTATTTTGTGTTTATGTTATTTATTAAATTTTCCGTTAGAAAAAACAAATCACTTGGCAAATAGCTTTGCCGCAGAAGTCTGTAAAACAAAGGGGGCAATTACAACAGATGATATTTATTCAAAATTCCAAAAATATTTTATTAATTAATTTATTTTTTCCCCTTCTCTTGTTTTGCTGGTATTAAATCAACCGATATGTTTTCTGGTAATAAATTATACATTGAGCCTGTAAACATATCGGTTACCATTCCTGGTATAAAACCATTTAATACATTTCCCCAAAACCATACTGAAATTTTTCTTGTAATTTGTGTTTCGTAAACTTCATAACCATCTAGCTCTAATTTTACAATATGATTAGATCCTCTTTCTAAATTTACTACTTGTGGAGTAAGACCAAATTTTTTACCATCAATTGTAATTTTTGCGTTTGCAGGATTAGATTTTATTTCAATTTCTTGTGTGGTTGTATTTAATACTGTTGAGCATGCAGTAAAAATAAATGTAATCAAAATCATAATTACTCTTATCAATCGTTTCATAATTATTCCTTTTTTTTGTTTTATTATCGAATACTTAATTGATTTTTTAATACAAATTTAACTGTGATGTTAAACATATTTATTTGAAATATAAGTCAATCATATCTATATTAAACTCATCCTTTTGGAGGTTAAAATTATGAAAACTTTATTAAAATTATTTTTGGTAACAAATCTATTTTTTGTATTAACTGGCTGCGAAAAATTAACTTCTCTTTTTGAAAAAGAGAAAGACGATCCAAATTCTATTGGTGGTACTACTTCTGTTCCTTTAAATCAACCAGGAAACACAATAAATGTTGGATACATAAATGTTGGCGGAAAAGATTATGACATGAAAGAATCAATTAAAGTGATTAAAAACGATAATGGATTAACAACATTTGAAGTAAAAGCAGAAATACCTAAAGGAACTGTTATTGAGGATTTAATCAAAAAAATTCCTGTTAATATTAAAGATGCCTCAGGAAATATTAACACATCATTCAATTTAAAAATTACCTCCGAAGGAATTCAGGATTTTTTTAATAAAGACAACAAAGCACATACACTTGTTAAATATGATGCTAATGTTGGCGATACTTATAAAATTACAAAATCAGATGGTAAAACTATTACACGAACGGTAACCCAAAAATCAACAACCGATGATTTTCCTTATGGCTTCCTTAACATTAAGACAATTACCGTAGAGCAAGATTCCCGAGTTCCCGGAATTAAAAAATTTGTTTTCAAAGCAAATCATAAATTCGGATTAGTTTACGCTGAAATTCATATGGAAGATGGAAGCAAATTAAGTAGTTATTTGTATTCTGATAAATATTAATGCAAAAATATTTATTAAACTATAAATTAAAATTTGTGGGATTAGTTTTGCTAATCCCATCTTTTATTATTGCATTTATAAGATTTTATATTGGCAATAAGCTGGAATTTTTTGACACAAAAGTTTTTGCGTTTTATTCATATTATTTAGAAAAAAAATTCTTTGTTGTTATAGAAAATCACATATCTGAAGAAATTGCCGGAATATTTCTATTAATTTCATTATTCTTAATTGCATTTTCAAAAGAAAAAAATGAAAATGAATTAACTTCTGTTACTCGAGCAAAATCCTTAATACTTTCTTTTTATTTTAATTTTATCTTTCTTCTTTTTTCTTTTGCATTTACATATGGTTTTGCTTTTATGGATATGCTATTAATTAATATCTTCTCACAATTTATTTTCTACATATTAATATTTAGAATAAACTTAATTCTTTCAAAATTTATTAATAAACAATAATGAAAGAATTTGTATTGTGGATCCGACATAACACTGATTGGCTATATTATAAAATTTTTGAAACGAATTTCTTTTTTATAGATTTTTGGTCATTCGCACATTTTACCAGTGGATTATTACTTTTTTTAATTCTCTCCTACTTTAATTTTAAAAATAAGTTTATCATCATTTCAACAATTTTATTTTTTTATGAATTAATAGAAATATTAATCGTTTTTTTTACACTTAATATTTTTAAACCCGAAAGCATTAAAGATCAATTTACCGATTTATTTATTGGTCTTTTTGGTGCATTAATTTCTAAAGTTTTATTTAATAAGATTAAGAGCTATGAACCTATAAATAAAAAAAATTTGATAAGAACTTTTTCAATTGTATTTGTATCAATTCAAATATCATTCTGGTGGGTTGGAAGCTATGGTTATACTTACAACTTTAGTTACCTAAATAGTAATGGATTAAATTATTTTGCTTTTTCTGGATGGTGTTTGTTTTTAATTATCATCGGATTCTTATTTTATTTTCTAAAAGAAAGGAATAATAATCTTATTAATCCAATAATATTAACTTATTTAAGTTATTTTATAATTTTATTTTTAATTGAGTATATAGCTTTTTACATTTTAGGAATAAAAGAAAGTAGTTCAAAAGAAAAGCTTCCATTAATTTTTGGTTTAATTCATGGAACGCTAATTTTACACATAGTTTATTTATTAAATCCCTTATTTCTTTTAATTGGTGTAAAAGTAATTAATAAACTATTTAAAATTTAACTTACAAATATTCTTCCGGTATTAATTTTCTTCCGGCATAACCATCAAATAAACCATGATAATATCTAATTGATTCTTCATCACTTCTCCAACATAGTAAAACTTCTTTGTTATCAATTACTGATGGAAAATCAACCAGACCTAAATCAAAACTCCAATCTTTATAGCTACATCCCAATTCTTCTAATTCATTAATAAAATATTTTATTTCTTCAGCCAAAGCTATAACATTTTCATTTTGATCAGCTTCATTTCCAAGAGTTTCAACATAATATTGTATTTTTTTTGCATTGTTTAATATATCAAATACAATTTGCTTAACCAGTGGTAGTGTCTTATTAGCTTCTTTTGGTGTAAAATATTTTACTTTGTTTTCTTCCATTGAATTTCTTTTTTAAGTAAATATTAAACAATCAATATTATTTGACAAGTTCAATTTTAAAAATTATTTTGAGTTAGTAATTATCGAGTTAGTATTATTATGAAACCCACAAAAAAATATGGTAAAAAAATCGATTTGGCTTTATCAACATGGTTAAAACTATATCGTGCTTTTAATTCATTTAACAAAAAATCGAACGAAAGTATAAAAACATTTGGTTTAACTCAGCCTCAATTTGCCGTTATAGAAGCATTAGGGCATCTCGGAAAATTAAAAGTTGGTGAACTGTGCGATAAGCTTATGGTAACTGGTGGCAGTATGACTTTAGTTTTAGATAATGTTACTAAGTTGGGTTACGTTGAAAGAATTTTTGATAATCAAGACCGTCGTGCAATTTATGTTCAGCTTACACCTAAAGGTAAAATTTTATTTGATAAAATTTTTAAAAATCATGCAGAAAATATTTTAAAATATATGAGCGTGTTAAATCAAGAAGAGCAGATTTTACTTGGTGAATTGTTAAAAAAATTGGGTAAAAGTATTAATAAAATTTAGTTTATTAATGAATTTTAAAATTTTTTTATAGTCAAGTTTAATTATAATTTTACGTCTAAGAAAAATTTGACCTGGAGAAAAAATGGCAGTAATCAGACCCTTCAAAGCTTTAAGACCAAATGAAAAAGTTGCTCACTTAGTTGCAAGTGTTCCTTACGATGTTGTAAACAGAGAAGAATCTGCAGAATTAGCAAAAGGAAATCCTGTTTCGTTTTTACGTGTTACTCGCTCCGAAATTGAAATGCCTGAAATTGAAAATGTTTATTCAACTGAAGTTTATGAAAAAGCTAAACAAAACCTTGAAAGACTTATTCAAGATGCACCCATGATTCAAGAAGAAACTGAATGTTTTTATTTATACAAATTAGTTATGGGTAATCAATCTCAAATAGGAATTGCTGCAACCTTTTCTGTTGAGGATTATGATAATGATATTATTAAAAAACATGAAAAGACCAGAAAAGTTAAAGAAGATGACAGAACAAATCATATATTAACAACAGAAGCACAAACCGGTCCTGTATTTTTAACATATAAATCCGTTCCTGAAATTGATAAAATTGTAAATGATACAATTAAAAAAATTTCCCCAATTTATGATTTTACAGCTGTCGATGGTGTAAAACATACAATCTGGATTTTGCCTAATGATTACAATGAAACAATTATTAATGAAATTTCAAAAGTAAAAAACTTATACATTGCTGATGGACATCATCGAGCAGCAAGTGCAAGCAGAGCTCAAAAAGTTAAAAAAGAAAATAATCCTAATCATATTGGAAACGAAGAATACAATTATTTTCTTGCTGTGCTTTTTCCTGCAGAGCAGTTAAAAATAATGCCATACAACAGAGTTGTTTATAAATTAAACATGTCTAACGAAGAATTTCTTAATAGAGTAAATGAAAACTTTATTATAGAAAAAACTAATTTACAATCGCCGGAAGAAAAGAGAAGTTTTTGCATGTATTTGAATAAACAATGGTATTTATTAAAACCCAATTCAAATTTTAAAGAAGGTAGTTCTTACGGGGAAAATCTTGATGTAAGTATTTTACAAAACTATTTGTTGCATCCGGTTTTAGGAATTGAAGATCCAAGAACCGATACAAACATTGATTTTATAGGTGGAATACGTGGCACTGAAGAATTAATAAATTTAGTTGACAATAAAATTGCTGAAGTTGCTTTTTCTATGTATCCGGTTTCAATTGATGATTTAATAAATATTTCTGATGCTGGTGAAGTAATGCCTCCTAAATCAACCTGGTTTGAACCAAAATTAAGAGATGGACTTTTAGTTCATTTAATAAAATGACTATAAAAACAAATATCAAAAAAATTTATTCTCATTTATGCCGTTACTTACAATACTTTTTAGTAGCGGCATTTTTGTTTCCTAAAATTCTTTATTCACAAACAGAGGAAATAAATAAACTAGAGTATTTACTGTCAAAAACTATTGGACAAGAAAAAATTAATACTTTGAATAAACTTTCTGAATTAACAAGAAGTTTTTCTTTTGAAAAAGCAAACAAATATGCTGAAGAAGCCTTAAAGTTATCTGAACAAGAAAACTATAAATTTGGAAAAGCTAATGCATATAACAATTTGGGTTTTATTTTATATAGAAAAAATGATGTTGCAAAAGCTGAAAATTTTTATAAATCTGCTCTTAACATTTTTAAAGAATTAAAATCAGATTACGAAATTGCTAAAACTTTGAATTACCTTGGACTTATCTATTGGCGTAAAAACGACTTTGTTAAAGCATTTAAATTTTATAGAGAATCTTTAACCATCTCTCAAAAGATCAAACAAAAAGATGTCGAAGCTGAAGCTTTAGATTACATGGGTTTGATTTATTGGAAGTGGAGTCAGTATTCAAAAGCTTTAGAATATTTTTATAACTCTTATAAATTACAAGACCAGACAAATAATAAATTTGGAATAGGTATTGCCTTAAATAACATTTCATTTATCTATAATGAAATGAACCAACCCGATTTGGCTATTTATTATGCAAATAAAATTTTAAACGATGATAAAATAACTGAAAACAAATATATTCTCGGTAGAACTTATAATAATCTTGGTGTTAGTTATTTCAAAAAAGAAGAGCTGGATAAAGCAATTTCCTATCAACAAAAATCGCTTGATATTAAAAGAGAATCCGGCGAAAAAGGTGGAATGGCATTTTCATATAACGACTTAGGAGACGTTTACTTTAAATTAAACGATTTTCAATTAGCTTATGAAAATTATAAACTTGCTTTAGATTTAAGAAGAGAATTAAACGACAAATATGGAATTGCATCCACTCTTTTAAGTATTGCAAAAGTTGAAATAAAAAGAAATAAACTTGAAGAAGCTGAATTTTTATTAAATGAAGCAATAGCTAATGCAACCAGTATAAATAATATTAGCTTAGTTACTCAAGTTTATAAAGAACTTTCTAACCTTTATTCCTTAAAAGGAAACAACACAAAAGCATTTAACTATCTCAAACTTCATTCTGAACTGGTTGATTCCATTTATAACAAACAATCCATTGATAAAATTGCAGAACTAACAGTTATTTACGATTTAGAATCAAAAGAAAATCAATTAAAAATAAAAACACTTGAAGTTGAAAAAGAACAATCGAAGTACATCTATTTAATTATAATTATAATTCTTGTTATTGTTACACTTATTATTCTATTAATTAGAAATAAAAAACTTAGAGACACAACAAAACAATTAAAAATCAAAAATGAAGAAATAGATAAAAAGACTATTGAGTTAGAACAAACAATAAAAACACGAGACAAATTTTTCTCAATCATGTCTCACGATTTACGAAGTCCATTTTTTGGTTTAAAATCAATGACCGAAATTTTAAGCGATTCAGAAATTGATTTAACAGAAGAAGAAAGAAAAAATTATTTATCAAAATTAAACAAAACAGTTAAAGATGTTTTTGCACTAATAGAAAACTTAATTGAATGGTCAAAATTACAAACAAACAGAATTGAACATAACCCTGAAAATTATGACTTATATGATGATATTAATTCAATAGTTACAATGTTATCAATAAATGCTGAACACAAAAAAATAAAAATAGAAAACAAAATTAATCCGCCAATAGAAGTTTTTGCCGACCAAAGAATGATTCATTCAGTATTATTAAATTTAATTTCTAACGCAATAAAATTCACAAGAGAAAATGGTTTAATTGAAATACTTTCAAATGATAAAGGTAACTTAATCGAAATTTGTGTGAAAGATAATGGAATTGGAATTAGTGAAGAAATTAAATCAAAATTATTCAGTATAGAAACAAAAACATCTACACGGGGAACAAATCAAGAGAAAGGTTCTGGATTAGGACTTTTACTTTGCAAAGAATTAGTTGAAAAAAATGGTGGAACTATAACATTCGAATCAAAAGAAAACGAGGGTTCAACTTTCTGTTTCACAATTCCAAAAGCAAAAAATTAAATAAGATTTTGCCCCTATAAAATTTTTCAACTAAGTTTCGATTGAGAATTTTAATTCACAATTGGAGAAGATAAAAAATGGAAAAACGCATTTATAATTTTAGCGCTGGTCCGGCAATTTTACCAGAAGAAGTATTACTCGAAGCTCAAAAAGATCTCTATTCCTACAAAGGAAGTGGAATGAGTGTTATGGAAATGAGTCACAGAGGAAAAATTTTTGACGGAATTATCAAACAAGCTGATGCTGACTTAAGAAAACTTCTTGATATTAATGACAACTATTCGATTTTATTTCTACAAGGTGGAGCAACATTACAATTTTCAATGGTTCCTCTAAATTTAATGCCACCCAAAAACAAAGCTGATTATATTATTACCGGCTCATGGGCAAAAAAAGCAATGAAAGAAGCTAAAAGAGTTGGAATAGTTAATATTGCTGCATCAACAGAAAATGAAAACTTTGTACGTATTCCTAAGCAAGAAGAATTAAAACTTGATCAGGATGCATCGTATGTTCACTTCACCTCAAACAACACAATCTATGGAACACAATGGAAAAGTGAACCGGAAGTAAGTAATGTTCCTTTGGTTTGTGATGCTTCATCAGATTTTCTACACAAAAAAATTGATATAAATAAATATTCTTTAATCTACGCAGGCGCTCAGAAAAATATCGGTCCTTCCGGTGTAACAGTAGTTATTATTAGAAAAGATTTACTTGAAAGAAGTCAGGATTCACTTCATACTTATTTAAATTATAAAATTCATGTTGAAAATGATTCAATGTATAATACACCAACAACATTTGGAATTTACATAGCAGGATTAGTTTTCAAGTGGCTATTAAATATGGGTGGATTAGATGAGATGTATAAACGTAATCTTGAAAAAGCTAATATTTTATACGAAGCTATTGATGCAAGCAATGGATTTTATAAAGGAACAACAGAAAAAGATTCCCGCTCATTAATGAATGTTACCTTCAGATTACCAAATGAAGAATTAGAGAAAAAGTTTCTTGATGAAGCAAAGAAAAAAGATTTTGAAGGATTGAAAGGACATCGTTCTGTTGGTGGAATAAGAGCATCAATTTACAATGCTTTTCCAAAAGCTGGTGTTGAAGCTTTAGTTCAATTTATGGAAGATTTCCAAAAAAATAATTAATCATTTTAATTATTAGGGCTGGCTTTCTAATTTCTAGTCAGCCCTAAATTATTTATCAAAACTTATTACTCACCAATTGCCATCCACATTCCACCTATCATATAAATTTTTGAACCACCCCAGGTTTTTATTTCCATACTAAAACCAGCTTTGTGAACTGATAAAAGTTTTACACTATAGCGAGTATTAATTCCTTTTTCACCATCAAACTTTGTAACACTTAACATTACCTCCGGTTTATTTTTATATTGTTTAGGAAAAGTAATATTTAATTGTAAAGTTCTTTCCTGATCACTCCCACTATCAAGCATGTAATTTGAAACTTTTGTTTTCTCAACACTAAACTCACCGGTTTGAACAAAACTTTGTCCGTTAAGGTTAACAAACAAACTTATAAAAAGAATAAAAAATAAATTTCTCATTTACTCCTCCCTTTTCATTATTATTATGTTTAAACTCAACTTACAAAATCATTTTATTAAATAAAACATTTTTTATTATAATGCAGTCTAAAGCAAAAAGGAAACAAATATGAATTTATATACCATCGTTTTTATACTTGTAACAGTATTAGTCATTTTAGGGCTTGCTTTATTTGGTATTTTAATTTCTAAACTTGATAAATGGATAGACAAAAAAGAAAGATTAGGAAGAGAAAGTATTTATAAGAAAACTGCCAAAAAGGATGAGGAAAAAATGGAATAAAGAAAATAAAAGGAATAATTTTGCATAAAAAAAACAGGTGATCTTGATGAGCAAATTTAAATATGTAATTAAAAGAAGCGGTGCAATTGTACCATTTAATCCGGATAGAATTTCAAATGTAATTTATCGTGCAGCTGTATCTGTTGGAGGCAGAGATAAAGAAAGAGCAAATGAATTAGCAAAATATGTAATAGCAATGATGGAAGAAAAATTTGAAGAAGGATATAAACCGCATGTAGAAGAAATTCAGGATATCGTTGAAAAAGTTTTAATAGAACATGGACATGCAAAAGTTGCAAAAGAATTTATACTTTACCGCGAAGAAGCCGCAAGAAGAAGAAGAGAAAATAGTAAACACTTTTCAAAACCGAATGAATTAATTCCATGGAAAAAAGTTTGGCGTTCACTTGACTGGGCAGTTTCTCATGATCTTCACACAGTTGAATCAATAAATGAAAGAATACGAAGAGGTGAGTTTCCACAAATTGTTCACGAATGTGAATCATTTTACGAAACACAACTCGATACAGCAGCTGAATTAATTAAAGAACGCGCCAATGAACTTAAAATGGTTATGGTTAGCGGCCCATCTTCTTCAGGAAAGACAACAACAACAATGAAACTTGAACAACGTTTAAATAAAATGGGAATGAAGTTCGTTGCTTTAGTTGTTGATAATTATTTCTTCGATCTTGAACTTCACCCGAAAGATGAATTTGGAGATTACGATTTTGAAACCCCTCAGGCACTCGATTTAGAATTAATTAATGAACATTTAAAAAAGCTTGCTGCCGGCGAAGAAGTAATGATTCCTTATTATGACTTTAAACAAGGAAAAAGATTCGACAACAGAACACCATTGCAATTACACGAAAATGAAGTTTTATTAATTGATAGTCTTCATGGTCTTTATCCCGAGTTCAGTAAAGAAATTCCGGCATCACAAAAATTTAAATTATATCTCGAACCACTTTTACAAATGAAAATGCCTGATGGAAATTACATTCGTTGGACTGATTTAAGATTAATAAGAAGAATGCTTCGCGATTCAGTTCACCGTGCCTATAACCCGGAACAAACATTATTACATTGGCATTATGTTCGTTCGTCAGAAAAAAGAACAATTCTACCATACAGTAACACTGCAGATTATATTGTAAATACATCAATGTCTTTCGAAGTTCCTATTTATCGCCCAAAATTATTAGAATCATTTAAAGAATGGGAAAAGAAATATAATGGCGATCCACTTCGTGAAGATGCTTATGAAAGAGCAGCACGTGTCAGAAAAATGCTTGATGCAATTGAACCAATAGAAGATGATTCGCCAATTCCCGGCGATTCTGTATTACGTGAATTTATTGGCGGAAGTACTTTAAAATATCACTAAAATTTTTTAGGTGTTAAAATGGATGAATTTATGAAAGCCGCAATTGAAGAGGCGGAAAAAGGATTATTGGAAGGAGGAATTCCAATTGGTTCTGTTATTGTTCATAAGGGAAAAATTATCGGGCGTGGTCATAATCGAAGAGTACAAAAAGGAAGTGTAATTTTACACGGCGAAATGGATGCTCTTGAAAATGCAGGCAGGCAACCAGCTTCAGTTTATCGGGAATCTGTTTTATATACTACTCTTTCTCCTTGCCCAATGTGTAGCGGTGCTATTTTACTTTATGGAATACCAAAGGTTATTATTGGTGAAAATAAAACATTTATGGGGGATGAAGTTCATTTAAAATCTTACGGGGTTAATTTAGAAGTTCTTCAGGATGAAACATGTATTAACTTAATGACAAATTTTATTGAAAAAAATCCTACTCTTTGGAATGAAGATATTGGTGTTTGAATTATTATAAAATTACAATTAAGAGTAAGATAAATTTTTATCTTACTCTTGTTTTTGCTTTAAAATTAATTTCCTTCTAATCCTTTCAATAAAAGGAAAAACTAAAATGAAAAATTTTTTCATTCTTATTTTAATTTTAACATCTACAATCTTTTCTCAAAAAAAAACACCTTATGATTATGTGAATCCATTTATTGGGACAGATAAAATGGGACATACTTTTCCTGGTGCTGTTGTTCCATTTGGTTTAGTACAATTAAGTCCCGATACAGATACAATTCAATATAGTTACGGAAAGGGTTATAACCCTGAGGTTTATAAATATTGTTCGGGTTATCAATATAGCGATAATACAATAGTCGGATTTTCACATACACATTTTAATGGCACGGGGCATTCTGATCTTGGTGATATTTTATTAATGCCAACAATTGGTAATATTAAATTAAATCCCGGTACAAAAGAAAATCCTGATAGTGGTTACCGTTCAAGATTCAAACATGAAAATGAAACTGCAAAACCCGGTTATTATTCAGTTTATTTAGATGATTATAATATTAAAGTTGAACTGACTGCAACAGAAAGAGTTGGATTTCATAAATATATTTTTCCAAAAACAAAAGATGCACACATAATTCTTGATTTAACTTCAGGCATTTATAACTATGATGGAAAAGTAATTTGGAGTTTTATTCGTGTTGAAAATAAAACATTAATTACCGGTTATAGGCAAACAAATGGTTGGGCAAGAACAAGATACATTTATTTTGCAATTGAATTTTCACAACCAGTTGAATCTTATCAATTAAAAAATGAAGAACAATTTATCTATAATGGTTTTTGGAGAAAGTTTAATCAAAATGAAAATTTTCCTGAAAGAGCGGGACATAAAATTAAAAGTGTTTTTAATTTTAATACAGAAGCAAAAAATGAAGTTCTTGTAAAAGTTGCTTTAAGTGGTGTAAGCATAAAAAATGCAATTGAAAATTTAAATGTTGAAATACCTCACTGGAATTTTGATAAAATTGTTAATCAGGCAAAAGAAAAATGGAACAATGAATTATCAAAAATTATAATTGAAACTTCAGAGGAAAGAAAAATAAATTTTTATACTTCAATGTATCATGCTTTTATCAATCCAAATATTTTTTCAGATGTCAATGGAGAATATCGTGGCTTAGATCAAAACATTTATAAATCTAAAGATTTTGTTAACTACACAACCTTTTCATTGTGGGATACATATCGCGCCTTACATCCTCTTTATACTTTAATTCAAAAGAAAAGAACAAGTGATATAATAAATTCCATGCTGGCACATTATGAACAAAGTGTTCATAAAATTTTACCGGTTTGGTCTCATTGGGCAAATGAAAATTGGTGTATGATTGGTTATCATGCTGTTCCTGTTATAGCTGATGCAATTATGAAAAACATTAAAGGTTTTGATTATCAAAAAGCATTTAATGCCTGCCTTGCTAGTTCAAATTATGATTTATATGATGGAATTGGTTATTACAAAAAATTTGGTTATGTACCGGAAGATTTAAATTCCAACTCAGCTTCTAAAACTTTAGAATATTCATACGATGACTGGACAATTTATTCTATTGCAAAAAAATTAAGAAAGAAAAATGAAGAGAAGGAATATTTGAAGAGAGCGATGAATTTCAAAAATATTTTCGATAAAGAGACAGGATTTATGCGAGCAAGAAATTCAAATGGTGAATTTAAATCTCCATTCGATCCACTTAGTGTTGCTAATCAAGGATTTATAGAAGGTAACGCATGGAATTATTCGTTATACGTTCCTCATGATATTAAAGGATTTACAAAATTAATTGGTGGAAATGAAAAACTTATTTCATGGCTTGATTCACTTTTTACTTTTGAACTTCCGGAAAAATATCATGAAGAAAGTGAGGATGTAACAAAACATGGTATAATTGGAAATTATGTACATGGGAATGAACCTTCGCATCATGTTGCATACATGTATAATTTTGCTGGCGTTCCATGGAAAACACAAGAAAGAATTCATCAGATTGTAAAAGAAATGTATAAACCCAAACCCGATGGACTTTGCGGAAATGATGATTGTGGTCAAATGTCTGCCTGGTATATTTTTTCTTTACTTGGTTTTTACCCCGTTGCACCAGCAAGTAATCAATATGTAATTGGTAGTCCTTGTGTAAATTCAGCTACAATAAATTTTGAAAATGGTAGTAAACTAAAAATAATTGTTAAAAATTATTCTGAGGAAAATATTTATATCAATGAAGTTTATTTAAATGGGGAAAAAATAAACCGAAGTTTTTTCACACATGATGAAATTATTAAAGGTGGAACAATAAAATTTGTAATGCAAAATAAACCAAATATAAATTGGTGTAACAATGAAACTTCATTTCCATATTCTTTAACTAAATAGAGTTAACAATGAAAAAATATTTTTTATTTATTGTAATAGTTTTAGTAATTACTTCATGTATGCCCGGAACATATACTTCAAAAAATCCGGCAGGTTTATTAACAGGAATTTGGCATGGATGGATTGCACCAATTTCTTTAATACTTGGATTTTTTAATAACAACATTAGAATTTATGAAATTAACAATACCGGCTGGTGGTATGATTTCGGTTTTTATATTGCAATGATTGGCGGATTTGGTAGTTTTTCGCTTTTTAGAAAAAAGAAAAAAGATTAATCTATATTACTCTTTATAAATTCTTGGAACACGGGTGTTGATGTTTGTTAAAATTTCATAAGGAATTGTACCAGCCCAATTTGCTAATTCTTCAACTGTTATAGAAACATCTTCATCTTTTCCAATTAAAATTACTTCATCACCATTATAAGCTGAATCATTTTCAATATTAACCACAATTTGATCCATCGAAATTGTACCGACAACCTGATAACGCTTTTTATTTAAAATTACTTCAGCTTTGTGGGACATACTTCTAAAATATCCATCTCCATAACCAACAGGAATTGTAACTGCACGCGTATCATTTGGAGCTTTCCAGGTCATTCCATATCCAACTGTGCTATCTTTCTTAATCACTTTAAAATAAACAACTAACGATTTCCATGTTAATGCGGGTTCAACTTTTACTTTTTTAATTATTTCATTAGAGGGATAAACACCATATAAAAGTAATCCTGGGCGGACTAAATCAAAATTTGCTTCCGGTAATTGTAAAATTGCACCGCTATTTGAAAAATGAAATATTGGTTTCGGTAAAGATTTTTTATCGTAAAATAATATTGATTGGTTAAATCTTTCTAATTGTATTTTTGAAAATGTTAAATCGCTGTTTTCTGAATTTGCAAAATGTGAATAAACTCCATCTACAATAACATTTTTACACTTTAGGCTTTCTTCAAAAAATTGTTCTGAATTATAATAATGAACTCCTAACCTTTCCATTCCGGTGTCAATCTTCAAATGAACTTTTGCTTTCGTATTCAACTGTCCTGCAATTTCATCAATTTGTTTTAATTTACTGATTGATGATGCCGTTATAATTAAATCATATTTCAAAAAAAGTGGAATTTGATTTCCCCATATTCCTCCTAAAACTAAAATTGGAATATTAATTCCATTTCTTCGTAAAAGAATCCCCTCTTCTAAAACAGCTACTCCTATATAATCTGCTTTTAATTCTTCCATTAATTTTGCAATTCTTACCAAACCATGACCATATGCATTGGCTTTAAGAATTGGCATTATCTTTACATTACCAATTAATTTTTTTATTTCATTAAAATTTTTTCTGATAGTAGTTAAATCAACTTCTACTCTTGTTGGACGAATTATTTCATCATTGAAAATTGTATCTGAAAACATTTTTATTTGAACTAATATTTTGTTTCGCAAATATAACATTGTTGATACATTCAATAATTAATAATTTTACAATGTAAAAAGAGAATAAAAATGAAAGTTTTATTTATTGGTGGCACTGGAGTAATTAGTAGCGAATGTTCTGAACTTTGTATTGATAAAGGAATTGATTTGTATTTATTAAATCGTGGTAAATCAATTCGCAAAGCACCTGATGAAGCTAAATTAATTTACTGTGATATTCGAAATGATGATTATTCTTTTCTTTCTAAAAATAATTTTGATGTTGTTGTTAGCTGGATAGCTTATACAAAAGAACATGTTGTAAAAGATTATGAATTTTTTAGAAATAAAATCAAACAGTACATCTTCATAAGCAGCGCCTCTGCATATCACAAACCAATTTTAAAATTACCAATAGATGAAACAACTCCTCTACATAATCCTTATTGGGAATATTCAAGAAATAAAATTGATTGTGAAAATTTTTTAATTGAAAAATTTAAAGAGGATAATTTTCCAATTACAATTGTTCGTCCTTCTCATACGTATGACAGAACAAAAAATCCATTAAAAGAAAATTATCTTCCCTTTTACAGAATGAAAAACAAAAAGGAAATTATTATTCACGATGATGGGAATACACTCTGGACATTAACACACTCAAAAGATTTTGCTGTTGGCTTTTGTGGTCTTTTGGGTAACAATAATGCAATTGGCGAAGCATATAATATCACTTCTGATGAAACATTAACCTGGAATGAAATAGCAAAAATTCTTTCCGATAAAGCAGATCTTGAATTAAAGACAGCTCACATTCCATCAACATTTATTAAAAAATATGATGATGAATGGGGAGATGGCTTACTTGGAGATAAAGCTCATAGTGTTAAATTTGATAATAAAAAAATTAAAAGTTTAGTTCCCGAATTTAATTGTAAAATTAAATTTGAAAATGGAGCCGAAGAAATTGTAGAGTGGTTTTCTAAATCAGAAAATCAAATTGTTAATCACCAATTAGATGAATTAATGGATAAAATCATAAATGATTATAAAAAATAAATTCATAAAAATATTTTTCATTTTCATGGCAGTTGTTAGTTGTGAAGAACAAAATGTTCAACCAACTATTAATATCGAAGAAGCATACAACAAATGGAAATCACTTGGTATCAATAGCTATCAAATAAATCAAATAAAAAAATGCTTTTGTGTTGATGCCGGGGTAAAAGTAATAATGACAATCAAAAACGAAAACATCATAAATTTAGAAGATTCAACCGGTGTAGTAAAAATTCCAAAAGAAAGATGGCAATATTTTAAAACAATTAATCAACTTTTTGAATTAGCAATTGAATACAAAAAAAATCAACCGGCAAATTTTATAATTGAATATGATGATACTTATAAATTTCCAACATATATTTATGTTAATCCAAGTAACAAAATTGCAGATGACGAATTTGAATTTTCAACATATAATTTAATTCCACAAAGGTAAACTATGAATGAACTACAAATATTTGGTTATGTTGCTTCTGTTTTAGTCGCAATTTCATTAATGATGAGCTCAATAGTAAAACTAAGAATCATAAATTTAATCGGAGCGGCTTGTTTTTCTTTATATGGATTTTTAATCGGTGCCTATCCGGTATTTGCGTTAAATGGATTTATTGCTCTCATTGATATTTATTATTTAGTACAAATTTTTGGTGCTAAAGAATATTTCAGAATAATTGAAGTACAAACCAATTCAGAATATTTAAATTACTTTTTAAAATTCTATAACGACGATATAAAAAATTTTATTCCTACATTTAATTATACCCCAAATCAAAACTACCATGCAATGTTTGTTTTAAGAGATACCATTCCGGCTGGATTGGTAATCTCAGAATATCTTGATGATGATGTAATCTATTTAAAATTAGATTATGCAATTCCCGGTTATCGGGATTTTAAAATGGGTAAATATGTTTTTAATGAAATTTTTAAAACTAAAAAAGTAAAAAAAATTTATTCCGATCCGGGAAACAAAAAACATCAATACTATTTAAAGAAAATGGGATTTGAAAAATGTATGCTCGATAACAATGAAATTTATTGTATGAATGTGAACAATGCTTAATTATAATTTTCAAATAATTTATGAAGACTCCAACTTAATAGCTATCAATAAACCAGAAGGTCTTGCTTCAATTCATGATAAAAATGGACAAGAAAAAGATCTACAAACATTATTACAAGAAAAATTAAAAATAAAAATATTTGTTCTACACCGACTTGATAAAGAAGTTAGCGGAATTATACTTTATGCAAAAAATTCTTCAACTCATAAATTTATAAGCAAACAATTCGAAAACAGAAGTATAAATAAAACATATTTAGCACTTGTTCATGGCATAATAAAAGAAAAATCCGGATTAATAAATAAACCTATTAAAGAATATGGCAGCGGTAGAATGGGTATAAATCAAAATGGGAAAGAAAGCAAAACTTATTATAGATTATTAAAAAATTACTCCAATCATACTCTTTTAGAATTAAATCCAACCACAGGAAGAAGACATCAACTAAGAGTACATTTATATTCTATTGATCACCCGATTGTCGGAGATCTACGTTATGGCGAGAAAGATATTCAAAAAAATTTTCCAAGATTAATGTTACATGCAAAAAGCATTTCATTTAATTTAACCCCAACAAAAAAAATTTTTTTAGAAGCAAATCTCCCAGAAAATTTCACTACTTTATTAAAATCTTTAGAATAATTAAACCATTTTTTTTATTTAAGTGTCATAATATCAAAGATAAAATAACTTACTTTTTCATACATACCCCTCGAATCCACTCTGGAGAATTTTTCAGAGTGGATTTTTATTTTAAAAAAAAGAAAGACACCCACTACAGTGTCTTTCTATTAAGAGATATGTATGAGAAACTAAAACTTGAAAAAAGCACCAGCTGTTATGTACCCAATTCCATAACCAAGTTCACCAAAAACTCCCCAGTTGTTTCCAACAGCATAACGCGCACCCGCATGAAAACCATATAAAACACCACCGGCAGATGCAGAAGGAGGTTTGATACCCGCAACAGATTTTCCACTAAAAGAGGAACTTGCAACATTATAACCAAGTGTTAATCCTGCATAAGCATCTAACTTATTCGTTGGTTCCATGAAATGATATTCACCTCTTGCTCCAATCAATATATAAGTGTAATTATATTCCCAATCAAATAATCCTAATTTTTCATTTGATGCTGTAAAACCTACAATTCCACCTACTGAGATTTTTTCGTTATAACCAAATTGAAGACCAACACTAATTGGTGGAATTGTAGCATCTCCTGTTGCTCCTACAAAACCAAATCCTAACCCCGCATTTAGTACTTTACTAGATTGGTTATAGCCTTGTGCAAAAAAACTTTGTGTAAAGAAAAATAAAATTGCAAAAACTGTTAGAAATTTTTTCATCTTTTTAACTCCTGAGTTTGTTTGTGTGTGTATTTTAATTTTAACTAAATCAATGCCAATATTTTTTTATTATAAAAAAAAGAAATTATAATTATTATTGAATAAGTTTGTTGCATATAAGCAACATCTAATAAAATTATTGTTGTTAAAAAATTACTTTAAATGAAAAAAATAAATTAATAATCTATTTTAGGAATGAGAATTAAAAATGTGGTTTAAAATGAGAAGAAAATCTTTCCTTGTTCTTTTATTAATTGTTGCTTCATTTACTCAAATAAATAGTCAAACTCTTGAACAGAAAATTACCGAGTTAATATCAAAAATGACTTTGCAGGAAAAGATAAAGCAACTACATCAACAAGGATCCTTTAATACAGAAGACAATCAAAAATTAAATATACCGGGTTTTATAATGGCTGATGGTCCACATGGTGTTCGTAACGGTTTTGCTACTTCATTTCCTGTTGGAATTGGAATGGCTGCTACCTGGGATAAAGACTTATCTTTTAAGGTTGGTGAAGCAATGGGAAAAGAATTTAGGGGAAAGGGAATTAATCAGGCACTTGGACCATGTTTAGATTTAACATTAGATCCCAGAAATGGAAGAACTCCAGAAACAACCAGCGAAGATCCTTTTTTAAACGCCGTTATTAATACTGCAATGGTTAAAGGAATTCAATCAACTCCAACAATTGCAACAATTAAACATTTTTATACTGAATACAGACAAGCCGGAAGAACAACAAATAATTATACTTTATCAAACAGAAATATTTTAGAACAACATGCTCTACCCTTTAGAGAAGCAATTCAACTTGGTGGAGCTTTTAGTGTTATGAGTTCTTATAATTCTTTAAATGGAAAATTTGCTGCCCGTAACAGTAATTTATTAACAACAATATTGAGAAATAAATGGGGATTTCCTTTTTATGTTGTAAGTGATTGGAATTCTATTTATTCAAATCCGGAAGAAGCAATTAATGCAGGATGTGATATTGAAATGGGTTCAACTCTTTTTCAAAGTTCTGGTGGATTATTAGAATTAGTTAATACAGGTAAATTGACTGAAGCTGCAATTGATAAAGCTGTTCGTCGTGTTTTAAGAACAAAATTTCTTTCTGGATTAATGAATTATTACCCACAAGGTGATCCCGCTGATGTTAATAGCAATGCACATCAAAAATTAGTTTTAGAAGCGGGTAAAAAAAGTTTGGTGTTGCTTAAAAATCTGGATAATATTTTACCATTAAATAAAAACTTAATTAACAAGATTGCTGTAATTGGTCCCAACGCAGCAATAATGCAAACAGATGGAAGTGGTAGCAGTTGGGTAGAACCTTTTTATAAAATTTCACCTAAAGAAGGAATTGAAAAATATATTGGCTCATCTAAAGTTTTATATGCAAAAGGTTGTGAAATTAGTGGAACAAGTTATTCATCTGATTTAAACAATGCTCTTAATTATGCTTCTCAAGCCGATGTAGTTATTTTTTTTGGTGGGTTGGATCAAACACAAGAAGGAGAGGGATTTGATCGTGTAAACAATTCAATTGAATTACCCGGCAAGCAAAAAGATTTAATCAAATTACTTTCAGGTGTTAATAAAAATTTAATTGTTGTTTTAATTAGTGGAGGAATTTGTACTGTTACACCATTTATTGATGATATAAAAGGATTGATTTATGGATTTTATCCTGGTCAGGAAGGAGGAAATGCTATAGCTCAGGTTTTATTTGGTGATTACAATCCAAGTGGAAAACTTCCTGTAACTATGCCAACAAATGATTCACAACTTCCAGATAGAATGAGTAATAACTTAGATAATAATTTTGGTGGTGGTTATCGTTGGTTCGATAGAAAAAATTTCATTCCTCAGTTTCCTTTTGGATTTGGATTAAGTTATACAAACTTTGAGTTGACTAATTTTCAAATTAATCATTCAAACTGGGCATTTTGGGACGATGAAATAATAATTTCTGTTGATGTTACAAATAAAGGAAAAATTGCCGGTGAAGAAGTAGTTCAGCTTTATATAACAAAATCTAAAGGTGTTGTTGAACATAATCCAAAAGATTTAAAAGGTTTTGAAAAAATATATTTAGAACCAGGTCAATCAAAAAAAGTTACTTTCAATATTACACCCGATTTACTTTATTACTTCAGACAACAAAGCAACAGTTATGAATTTGAACCGGGTCCACATGTTTTTAAAGTTGGTAATTCCTCATTAAACCTAACTTTTTCTCATACATTAGATATCAGACCCAGACCACCGAAACCAGATTTACAAATAGCAAATGTATATACTGTTCCCCGTTATCCTCTTCAGGGTGAAAAGGTAATCTTCTTGGCAACTATTATAAACAGAGGAACAGGACCAAGTCCAGCTTCAACTTTTCATGAAGTTTCTTTTAAGATAAATGGTAAAATTGTTAGCCGTTCTGTTGAATTAGCCGATTCAATTTCAAAAGGTGGAATGGCTTTGGTTTGTGGTAATATCGGCGAAACTATTAATGATAATAATTATTGGATTGCTGATAAACCGGGAACATATATTGTTGAAATTACCGTAGATGACAAAAATTCAATTTCAGAAATAAATGAAAGCAATAATAAAAGTTTTTACACTCTAAGAGTTTATGAAACTCCCGCTCAAAATCTTGCCTACAAAAAGAAAACAGATGCATCTTCAATCGAAGCTTTTGATTATGTAAGTGAATATGCTGTTGATGGAAATTATTCTACCCGTTGGTCATCTCAGTTTAATGACCCACAATATTTTAAAGTAGATTTAGGAGAATCGAAATATTTTAATGAGATAAAAATATTCTGGGAAACAGCTTATGGTAAAGAATATATAATTGAAGTATCAAATGATAATTCAAACTGGAAAAAAATTATTGAACAAAAAAATGGTTTCGGAAACGTTGAAAAATGGATTGTAAATGAAACTGCCCGTTATATAAGATTAACAGGCATAAAGCGAGGAACAGAATACGGTTATTCGATTTATGAATTTGAAATTTATAATAAAACAATTTCTGAAGTAGAAAATTTATTGAATGAATTGCCGGAAAAATTTTCGCTTCAACAAAATTATCCAAATCCTTTTAACCCAACTACCAACATAATTTATACTTTACCTTTTGATAGCGAAGTTAAACTTAAAATATTTGATTCAATAGGAAGTGAAGTTGCAACTATTGTAAATGAATTTCAAAAAGCGGGAACATATAATGTTAAACTAAATATCTCGAATTATAATTTAGCATCTGGTGTTTATTTTTATCACTTGAAAGCGGGTAATCACATTCAAACAAAGAAAATGATAATTTTAAAATAAACCTTATCAAGAGGTTTTTATGAGTGAAACAAAATTTTTATTTGCGTTAATTAAAAGTGACATTTCACCTTCAAACGAAATTGCAAAAGATCTTATTGAAAAATTAATTGAAATTGGTGGTGAACGATTTAATGAAAACAAAATAACATCACGATTACCATTGTGCTATTTGGTTTTAACTGGTGGCACTGAAAAAAAAATTATTAATATAATTGAAGAAAGAAAAAAACATTTAAATAATGAACCAGTAATTTTAATAGCTCATCCCGAAAATAATTCATTACCTGCTTCTTTAGAAACATTAGCCTATTTGATTAATAAAAACATTAATGGTAAAATAATTTACATTGATGAAAATTTATCAATTGAACATTTTCACGAAATAGAAAAATTGATAAAGTATATTTCAATTTATAACCAGCTAAATGAAATTAAAGTTGGTTTAATAGGTGAACCTTCTGATTGGCTAATTGCTAGTAATCCTTATCATGAAGAAATAAAAAAACATTGGGGAATTAATATTGTTAAAATTGATATTGATGAACTTATTAATCAAATAGAAAATGTTGATGATAAAGAGATAGAAGAAGAAAATTTTTTGCTAACAAAAAAAGCAATTGAAACAAAAGAACCATCAAAAAAAGAAATTAAAAATGTAATTAAAGTTTATAATGCTCTTAAAAAAGTAATTCAAAAGTATAGTTTAAATTCTGTTTCATTAAGATGTTTTGATTTGGTTACTGAATTAAAAACAACCGGATGTTTTGCTCTTTCTAAATTAAACGATGACGGAATTATTGCTGGTTGCGAAGGTGATATTGTTTCAACAATTGGTATGATTTGGCTAAATATGATGACAGATCAACTAGTATGGATGGCTAATCCTGCAAAAATTTATGAAAATGAAAACTCTGTTCTACTTGCGCATTGTACTGTTCCTATTTCAATGACTCAGAATTACAAACTCCGTTCACATTTTGAAAGTAATTTAGGTGTTGGAATTCAGGGAGAAATGTCGAAAGGAAAAATAACTTTGCTTAGGCTTGGCGGAGCAAACCTTGAAAAAATTTGGACAACAAATGGTGAAATAATTGAATCGTCAAGTGATGAAAATTTATGTCGCACACAAGTAAAAGTTAAGCTTCATGGAAGTAAAGTTTCTGAACTTTTGAATAACCCATTAGGTAATCATATTTTAATGGTTAGAGGAAATTTTGCGAAAGATTTAATTAACTGGTGGGAATTATTTATTTCCAAAATTAATTAATCCAAAGAGATAGTTGTTTAAGTATCTCTTTGAATTAATCACTTAACTGTTAATAAAAATTATTTCATTAAAATCATCTTTTTTGTTTGAACAAATTCGCCAGCTTGCAATTTATAAATGTACATTCCGCTTGATAAATTGCTTGCGTCAAATTCTACTTCGTAGTTTCCTGCTTCTTTATATTCATTTACTATTGTTGCAACTTCTTTCCCTATTACATCATATACTTTTATTGTTTGATAACCTGCTTTGGGAACACTCCAACTAATTTTTGTTTTAGGGTTAAATGGATTTGGGTAGTTTTGATGAAGTGTAAAATTGGTCGGCAATACATTGTTATATTTTTCAACTGATGTAATTAACTCGGAAAGTGGTCTTCTCCAAACACCTTCGCCACCATTTGTTCCGGCATATAAATAACCATTAAAAACTGTAAAAGTCTGAACATATGGATATGTTAATCCAGTGTTTATGTTACTCCAACTTGTACCATTGTTAGTAGAAAGAAAAACACCATTTGCCCAAATGCTTATAAAAAGATTTGAACCAACACTAATAATTGCATAACTATTTGTACTTGTTAAACCAGAGTTTATAGAAGTCCAAGTACTACCATTTATTGGTACAAAATAAATCCCATTATTTGTAGCCACATAAATATTGGAACCCATAACAGTCATTCCACGTGTAGTAGAATTAGAAGGTAATCCTGAAGAAAATGCCGTCCAACTTGATCCATTGTTTGAAGAAATAAAAACCGGACCATTAGTTGTGCCAGCAATAAGATTAGAACCACTTGCAAGAAGAGAATAAATATTTGTATTTGTTAATCCACTATTTACTGCAGTCCAGGTTGCTCCATCATTCGAAGAAATATAAACTCCAAGCGTAGTTCCCGCAAAAATATTTGAACCTATTGTTGCAAGTGAACTTACATACAAACTGGTCAGACCAGTATTAACGGTTCTCCAGCTTATTCCATTATCTGTAGAACGATACACACCATTACCATACGTTGCAGCAAATAAATTTGAACCAAAAGAAATAACCGAAGAGCTAATTATAGTACTCGGTATTCCGGCAAATGGCCTCCAGCCAACTCCATTATTTGTTGAAAGAAATGTACCAGCTGCTGTTGATGCATAGAGATTTGAGCCAACTGGGGTGAGCTTTTTAACATCATCGCTTACCAAACCACCAATAATTGGGGTCCAATTATTTCCATTATCTGATGAAATAAAAATTGTAGAACCTGTTCCAGCAAAAAGGGTTGCGCCGTTAATTCCAAGTGCGGTAATATTTTTTATATGAATTCCATTATTAACTTCTACCCAGTTATTACCATTATTGGTAGAAAGAAAAACCCCCTTATCAGTTCCGGCAAATAAATTTGTTCCGGAAATAAGAAGGCAATTAACATAATTAGTCGTTAACCCGTTATTTTTTGCAGTCCAACTTGACCCATTATTAGTTGAATGAAAAACACCCCCGCCCCATGTTGCAGCAAAAAAATTTGAACCAGAAACAACAATATCTTTAATTGATGTATTTGTTAACCCCGTACTAATTCCTGTCCAACTTGATCCATTGTTAGTTGAAATAAATATTCCGTTGGTTGTTCCGGCAAAAAGATTTGTTCCGGAAACTGCTAGACAATTAACATTTTGAACTGTTAATCCATTGTTTACGGCAGACCAATTTGATCCATTGTTGGTTGAAATAAAAACACCGCCAGCAGTTGCAGCAAATAAATTATTTGAAATATTTTTTATAGAACGAACATCATTACTAGCTAATCCATTTGGCGTATAACTCCAATTTTTACCATTATCAGATGAACGACAAGGTCCACTATTTGTAGAGGCAAATAAAAAATTATTAAAAACATGAAGAGATTGAACATTTTTGCTAAATAATAGATTATTAACAGCTTCCCATGTTGAACCATTATTTGTAGATAAAAATACTCCTGCACCATATACCCCAGCAAAAATATTTGAACCCGATACAACAAACGAGGACATACTTCCACCGTGGAACGGATTAAGTTTTGTCCATTGTGCATTTATTGTAACAGTTAAAGATAATGCAAAAATTATTTGAATTAACTTTTTCATAATTCATTCTCTTTTCTAGATATTTTTAAAATTTTATTTATTATGAAAAGATTAATTCACTTTTATATTAATACTTTTCACAATTTCAGAAACCATATAATATTTTTTATTTGCTGCAGTTACTGAATTATAATTATATCTGACAACAAAAAGCTGACAATCACCACTGAAAGAAGTTAAGTCTGAAGCCGGAATTGTATAACTTCCGTTATCATTTAATTCCTGGTAAACTTTTGCTTGTCCTTTATCTTTAATATTAATTATTTGTACAAGAATTTTAGAAGTAGTTGAAGTATTTGACCATCTCACCTGAATTCCATTTGATTTAGTTACACTTGCATTTGCAGTTGGTGAAGTGATTGAATAATCATTTGGGCTTCTAACAGCTCCGTTTAAAGCAGGAATTCCATTAGCACCAGCAACACTCCATGAATGATTTGCCCCGCCCCAACTTAAATTCAAAACATTAGTTGGATTGTTAACATCCGGAGCCATGTAATAAGTTTTACCACCAGCATTTAATTTACCAAGTTGATTATTATTTACTGAAACAGCTCCTGCATCTACACCATCACCAAAAATTGCAGATGCTGCATTTGTTGATACATCAGGTAGCCCAGCAATTGGAGCTGCAACATAATAATTAATACTTGCCATTGAACCACCAAAATCTGGAGTATTTGCAAAACTTGGCATCGGTTGACCGGTGGGATTGGCAATATCTTTAGTTGCATCTGATTCAACAGGATTATCTTCTTTTTTACATCCATTAATTAAAAGGAGAAATAATACAACTGTAGCTATGTTAAATAAATAACGTTTCATTTTTGTTCTTCCTCTATTGTTTTTGATATATCAAATTCTTGTGGATTTGCAATTATATAGTCAATTTTAATTTTTGAACAAATATTTAATGCTGCTTCTTTGCTTGTTACGGTCATTATATTATAACCTTCCCGCGATAAAATTTCTCTTAGCTTTTTTAATGCAAAGGTGTTTGACTCGATTATTAATATTTGGTCATCCATTTTAGTTTTCAATTTATTCGTAGATGTCAATCTTTATGCCTATGAATAAATTGTTATTATAGAATGTTATTGTCTTGTTTGAAGATGTGAAGAATTGTAATTAATTAACTTAATAAGGCTTTTTTATTTTTCTTTATGTATTATTTTTAAAAGTTGCTTGTAAAAAGTTTTCAGATAAAAATTTTCTGTTGCAAAATTGCAACTTAATATTATTTTATTGTTGTTGAATTACAACTTAAAATTAAACAATATGAATAAAGATCAAATAAGAAAAATATTTGTCGAATCAACTTCTTCAGATGAATTATTTGATATGTTCGTAAATTCACTAAAATTAGAAATAAATGAATTTGAACATTATGCTCCATTATTTTCAAATCCTGTTTTATCTGTTGATGAAATTAAAATGTTTGCAGATAAACTTTCCCGTGTGTTAAATAATGATGTTTCAAAAATGTATTTATTGGTAGGTGAAGTTTTTTTTGATAGATATTTATTTCAGGATGCTTTTGAATTTTTTCAAAAATCTTTTTTTACTGAGTCATCAAATTATGTTCCTTTATTAAATATTCTGGGTCTTTATAATTATGATTACGATGATCCATTAAACCACAAGGTTTTAGATTTTATTTTAACTAATATTAATAAGGTTAATAAAAAAAGTGTAGTTTATTTAGAACTTGCAAAGGTTTATAAAAAGTTGGGTGATATAAATAATTTTAATAAATATAATGCGCTTTCATATAGAGCTGGTGAACTTGAAGAAGATTAGTAATAAAAACCGATTGTGAAGTAAAAAAATGTTGGTCCTAAGACTAATTTATTTTTTGTTAATGTATTTGCAAAATAAAAACTTTTACCAATTGAAAAATCTGCTGGTCCAATTGGTGTTTTAAATGATAGAGTAGAACCAATTCCATGTAAAAGATCTTTAAGACGTATCTGTTCTCTTTCCTTCCAAATAGAACCAAGATCATATCTTAATCTTAAATATGAATCGAAAAATATTTTAAAAGGAAATTTATACCGTACTTCTAAAGAAGAAACAAAAACTTGTCTTCCTCTATATTCAAATTCTCTCATTCCAAAAAATGAATTTTGTCCACCCAAAGAAAATTGTTGACTTAACGGAAGTGTTTTATCGGCAGAACCAATTAAAGTTCTAAAACTCCAAACATGATCTGAACGTAATCCAAAAAAAACTTTATAATCAAATAAAAATTTTGTGTAGCTGATATCACCACCTAAAAATGTTTGTGCGGTTTCATAATATGTATTAACTAAAAATCCTTTGGTTGGATATGGATATTCATTTTGTGAATCAATATGTAAATTAATTCTAAAACTTGAAATATTAGTTTTATAATTTGCTTCGGTAAAATTTGAAGATGGAGAAATTTCATCTCTGTTGTATCGAGCTTCGAACATTAAATTTCCAAATCTTTCAACCTGAGTTCCTACACCAAAAGAAATTCCAAAGCTTGATTGTTTATATTCTCCAAATTTTATTCTTGAATATCGTTTTGGATTATTGACAACTTCGTTTATGTAATTATTTATGTTTATGTAATCGTAAAAAGCACGCACTTTATAAGTGAAATAGGAATCAAAAACTCTGTTGGCTTTTTGTTCAACAGAAAAGGTTCCATTTCTAATTCCTCCTGAAAAAGTAGCTCCTATTTCAGTTCCTGTTCCATTAAAATTTTCATCTCTGATATCTGCCGAAACCTGGGTTAAGTATTCATTATCAACCCGCATTCCTAATCTTATAATTGATGATTCTTTTTCTAAAAGAGAAATTAATAGTTTGTTTTTATCATCTTTAGAAATTACACTTAATTCTATTTGGTCAAACAAGTTTGTACTTCTTAAATTTGTTAACCCTTTGTATGCAACTTCATATTTAAAATAATCACCAACTCTTAAAGGAAATTCTCTGGTTATTATTTCTTCTTTTGTTTTTTTATTTCCAATTACATCTATATCCGAAATTATTCCTTCATTAATTTTTATGTTTATTGCTTGCGATGTTGAATCATAAAACACTTTTTCAACTTTTGCAAATGAATATCCATTTCTTTTATAAATTCTTAAAACATTTAAAATGTTTTCAAATGTTTTTCTTGCACTGAATGGTTTATCAATTAAATTTCTTAGGCTGCTTATAATTGAATCGCCGGGAATTATTTTTGCACCTGTTAAATCAATTTGTTTTACAATTAAATTTTGTTTCGCATCAATTTTTAATATTGATGAAGAATCACTCTTTAAAATGTAAATCTTTGGTTCAGACCAATATCCATCTTGAAATACTTTATAGAATGCAAAGAGAATTTCTTTGGATGATACTTTCTTTTTGTTTTCAATTAAATCAAAAGTTCTTTTTTCTAAATCATTAGTATTATTTGTTATTTCTAAATTTTCAAAAAAATATTCTTCGTTGATTTTGTTTTTAAATTCAGTTTTAAATTTTTCATATATATTATCAGTTATTTTTGAAGAAATTTTATAACCTTCTTCTATAAAAAAATTCAAATCTGTAAAATCAGAATTCTTTTTGTTGCCAATATCTGGAGTAATTATAAAATCTGCTTCAGCTAATTGCTGGCTATTTAATATTTTCATTGGAATGCTTACTAATTGATCCGCTATTCTCCATGGAACATCTAATTCCTCTTCATCATAAAGAGGACTTGAAGAATTAACAGCAATTACAATATCGGCACCAATTTTTTTTGTTTCTTTAACAGGAACATTTGCCACTAAGCCACCATCAACCAATAGCATTGTATCTTTTTTGACCGGAGGCAATAACAAAGTTACACTAGAACTTGCACGCAACGCTGCACCAAGAGGACCATCTTCAATTATTACTTCTTTGCCCGAAACCAGATCAGCACTTACGGCTCTAAATTTATTTTTAAACAAATCATAAGTTGAATCATTGTAAAGTGGTGCACCTATTGCCATTAAGTTTAAAAAGTTTGCAGCTCGTTGCCCTGATGAAAGTGATGTCGGTATAATTGGTTTCAATCCATTTAGTCTTAGTGTTAGTAATGCTTTATCTTCTGTAATTTTTTGATCTACAAATAATTCATTTCTTTCGGCTTGTTTTGCTGAAAAAAAATCTTCCCAATTAGTTGCTTTCATTATTGAATCAAGTTCATTTAATCTGTATCCAGCACTGTAAAGACCACCAACAATGCTTCCCATACTTGTACCGACTATTATTTCAACCGGAATATTTTTTTCTTCGAAAGCTTTTAATACTCCAACTTGAGATAAAGCTCTGGATCCACCTCCGCTTAAAGCAATTCCTATTTTGGGTAATGCTTTGGGAATTTTTTCAGTTAGTCCAAATGGTAATTTTTTTTCAACTAATTCAAAATTGAGATTGATTTTTTCTTGTGCGGTTAAATTGAAATAAAGGAGAGAGAAAAAAATAATTTTTAAAAAAATTCTTTTTCTCATTTTATTCTCTCTCCAATAAAATTTACTTTTTCTTTTTTGCAGCTTTTTGTGCCTGAGCTTGTTTTTCTGCAGCTTCCATCATTCTTGCCATAAATCCCTTTTTCTTATTTGGATTTATCGGCACAGGAACTAATTCTTCTTGCTTGCCCATATGAGTAACATAATATTGCTGAGCAATACTTAACAAATTGAAAACAAAATAATACAAGTTTAATCCAGAAGGCATGCTCATAAACATGATTGTAAACATAATTGGCATAATATAAATCATTGCTTTTTGGGTTGGATCTTTAATTGTCATCTTTTGTTGTATAAACATTGTAATACCCATTAGTACAGCAAGACCACTTATTATATCAATATTAAATAAAGGTAGTTTAAATGGAAGACGATAAATAATATCCGGTGAAGATAGATTATCAATCCACAAAATAAATGGTTGATGACGAATATCAACAGTCGAATTGAATAAGCTCCACAAAGCAACAAGAATTGGCATCTGAAGCAACATTGGCAAACATCCACCCATTGGATTAATTCCATATGTTTGATAAAGTTTCATCGTTTCCTGTTGTTGCTTTTGCATATCATCTTTAAACTTCTCTTTAATTTCATTTATCTTCGGTTGAAGCAATTGCATTTTTCTCATTGACTTTAAACTTGTTTTAGAAAGTGGATGCAATGCTAATTTTATTATTATAGTAAAGATTATAATTACCAACCCATAATTTGGAATAAACCCATCAAGAAAACGAAGAAGTGGAAGCATTATATATTCTGAAATTGGACGAATAATAAATTTTAATCCTAAAAAATTTCCAAATTCAAAAATGCTTTCATAATTATTATCATATTTTTTTAACAAGTAATAATCTATTGGTCCTATGTAAAGATTAAATGAATCGCTTTGATAACTTTGATTTTTGAAAGGCACTTTAATACTGGCACTATAATATTCACGAGTTCCATATTTGTTATTAATATGAGTCCCTTCTACATAAGCACCACCTTCAGCATTTGGATTTTTAGGTGTTAGAATAACGGCAAAATATTTATTTCTTACAGCAACCCAATCAACTTTACCATTAATATCTTTTGTAACTTTTTCACCAACTGAAGAAGCATCAACAACAACATTTTCGTTGCCGGTATATATAATACTGCTTGAATGTGTAGCTTCATCTACTGAATTTTCTTCAACAAAGTTTAAACCATTTTGCCAAACAACATCATAACGAAAACTACTAATAACATCCTGCATGTTTTCTAAAACAAAATCAACTTTAGAATCATATTTATTACCAAAGAAAAGAAAATTCTTTTTAATTGATTTTCCATTTTCATCTTTTAGAATAAAACTCAAAGCAAGTGAATCATTTTCATTTAATTTATAATTGAAATTATTTGCATTAACAGAAAAATCCAATGATGAAGTATTAACAAGCTTACCATCTTTAGTTACAAAAATTAAATTAAGGTCACCACCTGTTTTAGAAGTATTAACAAGCTGAACAAATTTTTTGTAATAAATGGAATCTTTAGTTTTGCTATAATACCATGTATTAAAGTTTTTAAGAAAAACTCTTCTAATTTGAGCACCTTTGGTTGTAAGCTCGATTATGGAATATTTATTTTCAATCGTAATTATTTTTTCGGGAAGAGAAATGGTTTTAATTACAGGTTCATCAATTTTTTTGTCAATATTTTTAGCAACTTCTTTTTCTTTAGTTGAAACAGTATCTTTTTGTAGAGTAGTTTCAGATTTTTTTTCGGGGTGCTTTGGTGGCTGAGGAGAATTCCAATAAAGCCAAACGACTAAGATTAAACCAATTAGTAAAAATGCAATAGTTGAGTTACGGTCCATAATTATTCCTTAAATTATTCTACAGGATCAAACCCGCCTTTATTCCACGGGTTACATCTTAAAATACGCCACAATGATTTAATTCCACCTTTGATTACACCAAATTTAGTAAAAGACTGAACAGCATATTCAGAGCAAGAAGGATAAAATCTACACGATGGTGGAAACATAGGGGAAATTAATTTTTGATACAATTTAATTAAATAAACAAAAACAAAACGCATGTTAAATCTTTTCTTTTATTTGATTCATAATATCAACAATTTGAGGCATAACATTTTTCAAACAAATATTTTTAGAATTTTTATAATTTATTGAAAGTGGAGAAAATATTATTTGAATACGATATTTTTTTTCAGCAACTAAAGGAAGTAAAATATTTTTGTTTAATCTAAAAGATTCTCTCATTAATCTTTTAACTCTGTTACGCCAAACAGCAATACCTGCCTTCTTTGAAACAGCAAAAGCCGCTTGTAAAACGGCTTCCTCTGTTTCTTTTAAAACATAAAAAACAGCTTTGAAAGTTTTGTCCGGAGAAAAAAGATATTCTCCATTAGAAAAAACAAAATCGAATTCTTTTTTTCTTTTGATTCTTTCTTTTTTAGAAAGACCAAATTGTTTCAATTATTTTTCGTCGCTGACTGTTAATTTTTTTCTTCCTTTTGCTCTACGACGAGCGAGAACTTTGCGTCCATTTTTTGTGGACATTCTTTCACGGAATCCGTGTTTATTCTTTCTTTTACGATTACTCGGTTGAAATGTGCGTTTCATACTATACCTTTAATTAAAAGTGGGGCAAAATTAAAGAAATTATGATTAAATACCAAAGAAAGTTGAAATTTTGAAGTGCTTTAAAAGGGAGAAGGCGATAACTTTTGCAAATAGCCCAGCCGAAGTACTATTTGCATCAATCACCGCCGCCACTTTTTAATTTTTGTTGATGCTTATGTATTTATATTAATTCAATGCTTGTGCCAAAATGAAAACACTTATTTTAGCACATATTATTCGAAAATGATTTTAAAAATTGTTTCAATTTGATATGAAATTATATTCTGGGGCAATACTTTTTTATTCTGTAATTCCTAGTTGTGAAATAAGTTTATGTAAATGGCTTCTGTTTATACCTAAAATTTTAGCTGCCTCACTTTTGGATTTAACTTTTCTAATAACTTTTGTTATGTATAATCTTCGGAAATCGTCTTCTGCTTCTGACAAGGTTTTTTCATTTACTAAAGTATTTAAACTGCCCGATTCTTCAACAATTTCCTGGGGCAAATCGCCGACTTGAATTACATTTCCATTGCATAAAATAATAGCACGCTGAATTACATTTTCCAGTTCTCGAATATTACCGGGCCAATTGTAATTTTCTAATATTTGAATCGCTTCTTCAGAAATTATTAATTCTTCCTCTTTTTTAGAATATTTTTTAACGAAATATTTGACCAATTCTTCAATATCTTCTTTTCTTTCTCGTAAAGGTGGAATTTTTATTTCAATTACCTTTAATCTATAATATAAATCTTCTCTAAATAGTTTTTCTGCTATCATTTTAGTCAAATCTTTATTTGTGGCTGCAATAAATCTTACATTAATTTTTTTTGATTCTGTTGAACCTAATCTTTCAATTTCTTTTGTTTGAATTACTCTTAAAAGCTTTGCCTGAAGATTTACATTTAGCTCTGCAATTTCATCTAAAAAAATTGTTCCACCGTCAGCAAGTTCTAATCTTCCCGGTTTTGTTTTAACTGCTCCTGTAAATGCCCCGCTTTCATAACCAAATAGTTCAGATTCAAGTAAATCATTTGGAATTGCACCACAATTTAAAGCCACAAATGGTTTATTTTTTCTTGAACTATTATTATGTATTGCTCTTGCTAAAACTTCTTTACCAGTTCCATTTTCGCCCAAAATTAAAATTGAGGCATCTGTATCTGCAACTTTAGCTGCTAAATTAATTACATTGTATAGTTTAATGCTGTTTCCAATTAAATCACTGCAATCAAATTTCTCTTTAAGTTTTTTGAAATCTTCCTTTGGTTTATTTTCTAATTTTTCTTCTAATTCCAAAATCTCTTTAGAAATTTCTAAACCATTAACAATTTGTTTTGCAAATGATATTAACAGAGTCAAATCGCTATCTTTGAAATGTGCTTCGTTATTTCTTCTATCGACATAAACAGCACCCAAAACTTTTTTCCCTATAATTAATGGAACACATAAAACAGATTTTAAACCGAGAGAAATAACACTATGCTTTGATGAGAACTCAATTTCATTTTTTAGATCGTCAAACTTTTGGGGTTGTAAATCTTGAAAAGTTTTATTTATAACAGTAGTACTTAATTCTTTTGCTTCAGATTTGGATTCAACGTCCATATTTTTAGCAACAATATTTGTAATATTTAAATTGTCGTCTGTTAATACAATAAATCCTTCATCAGCATTTATTTCTTTTACAATAATATCAATAGCATTTTCCATCAATGAAATCATTTCGGTTTCAGATTGAAATAATAAACCTGATAAATAAAGTTTTTCAAATCTATTTTTTTCTTGTTCTAAAATTTTCAATTTAGATTCAGATTTTTCAATTTCATCAATTAATGAATTAACCTCTTTTCCTATTTCATTATTAAACGATAAAATTCTTCTAAAAATATTATCAATAGTTTTTGACAAAGAATTATCATTTAAATTTTTTATTGATAAAGATAATTTTAAGAAGTCTTCTGAAGTTTTTGAAGTAAATTCTGAAATTAATTTACTTATCAGTTTTATCTTTTCTGCTGATTCCAATTGAGTTTTAACCTCATAATAATTCTAAATAAAAATATAAATAAGAATGCTTTAAAATCTACTATTTTTACAAATTACCCCAAAAGACTTTATAAAATAAGGAAGATATTGATTTTAAATTAATTATTTAATACTATTGCATTAAATTTACTAATATATTAAGCCAATCATATTTTAAAACCTAAATTAGTGAGGTGTTATGAAAAAAATCGAAGCAATTATACGTCCATATAAATTGGACGATGTTCACAATGCTCTTTTAGAGGCCGGATTCTATGGTCTAACCGTAACAGAAGTTCGGGGCTATGGAAGACAGAAAGGGCATAAAGAAATTTACCGTGGGGCGGAATACAATATCGAATTCGTACCCAAAATTAAAATTGAATTAGTTTGCGAAACTTCAAAAGTAGAACAAGCTATTTCAATAATTTTAAAAGAAGCCAAAACTGGTGCAGTTGGCGATGGCAAAATTTTTATTTCATCAATTGATGAAGTAATCAGAATCAGAACTGAAGAATCCGGAAAATCTGCTTTATAAAAAAGGAGGAGTTATGAAAAAACTTTTTATAATTTTATTTTTGATTAATGGAGTCTCATTTTCACAAGTAAAAATCGGGGTTGATCTATACAGCCGTTATTTATGGCGGGGATTAGATTTTGGAAATGCCCCTGCTTTACAACCTTCAATTTCTTACTCAATTAATGGTTTAACTTTTGGAGCCTGGGGTTCTTATTCTTTTCCAACAGATGGAATAACCTATAGTGAAAACGATTTATTTCTAACTTATTCTTATTCTTCTGAAAGTTCCGGAACTTACTCTGTTACTTTTACAGATTATTATATACCATCTTCAGGTATTCCTTTCGGGCATTTTAAATCAAAAAATCTGGGAACAGCAGCTCATACTTTAGAAGGAGGTTTATCTTATTCCGGTCCTGAAATTTTACCTATTTCTATTTCTTTATTTTCAAATATTTCTAATGATCCTGATAATTCTACTTATATTCAACTATCATACCCTTTTAATATTGAAGAAACAACAATTACAATAATTTCTGGTTTTGTTACTTCTAAAAGTAACTATTATCTAACCGATAAAGGAAATATTATCAACTTGTCGATAAATGTTTCTAAAACTATAAATCTTACAGATAAATTTTCTGTGCCCGTAAATGTTTCTTATATAAGTAACCCATCTCAAGATATAACCTATCTGGTTTTTGGTCTAAGTTTAGTTTTCTAAAAGGAGAAATGAATCATGAAAAAATTTAACAAATTAAAATATACTTTTATTATACTTTTATTGATGGTTTCTTTTATTTATCCATCTGAAAATTCAAACAATATCGGCGAAATAGAAACTATAAATAAAAAAATTGAAGATGTACAAGCTAATGCAAATTATATATGGACAATGCTTGCAGCATTTTTAGTTTTTTTTATGCAAGCCGGTTTTGCATTAGTAGAAGCAGGTTTAACAAGAACAAAAAACACCGTAAATATTTTAATGAAAAATCTTATGGATTTTGCAGTAGGAACAATTGCTTTTTGGGCTATTGGTTTTGGATTGATGTTTGGAGTTAATTCAACAGGATTATTTGGATTCAGCGGATTTTTCTTTTCTGATTTTATTAATGACCAGGATCAATGGCTATTTGCTTTTTGGATGTTTCAGGTAGTATTTGCAGCAACAGCAGCAACTATTGTTTCCGGTGCTATGGCAGAAAGGACCAAATTTATCTCCTATCTGATTTATTCTGCTGTTATTTCATTATTTATATATCCAATTTTTGGTTCATGGGCTTGGGGTGGACTATACAAAGGAAGTGGCTGGCTCGAAAATTTGGGATTCATTGATTTTGCTGGTTCAACTGTTGTGCATTCAATTGGTGGATGGGCAGCTTTGGCTGGCGCTATGGTTTTAGGTCCTAGAATTGGTAAATATTCAAAAGATGGAAAAGTTAAAGCCATTCCGGGGCATAATTTAACTTTAGCGGCTCTTGGTGTATTTATTTTATGGTTTGGTTGGTTTGGTTTTAATCCCGGAAGCACAACTGCTGCAAATAAAGATATTGCTTTAATTGCTGTTAATACAAATTTATCTGGTGCCGCTGGATCTATTTTTGCTATGATAACTGCATGGGTTATTTTTAAAAAACCTGAAGCAACTATGACCTTCAATGGAGCATTAGCTGGTTTAGTTGCTATTACTGCCGGTTGTGCAAATGTTTCCCCTTTAAGCTCTGTAATTATTGGTTCTGTTTCTGGTGTTTTAGTTGTGTTAAGTGTTTTATTTATCGAAAAGAAATTAAAAGTTGATGATCCTGTTGGGGCAATTTCTGTTCATGGTGTATGTGGAGCTTTTGGCACTATTGCTGCAGGAATATTTGATTCAAAAGGATTTTCTTTTTCAACTGTTGGAGTTCAGATAGCAGGAGTTGTTGCTGCATTTATCTGGTCTTTTTCAACTTCTTTTACATTGTTTAAAATTTTACAGAAGACTATCGGATTAAGAGTTTCACCTGAAGAAGAAATGGAAGGTTTAGATGTTGGCGAACATGGTTTAGAATGCTATCCTGAGTTTGAAAAAGTTTCTAATATATATTAAACGAAAAAATCCCAGATTAATAATTTTTAATCTGGGATTTTTAATAATTCAATAATTATTTCTTCAACATTACTAAATCTTTCTTCAGGATTTTTTCTGATACATTTCAATATAATTTTTTCTATCTCTTTATTTAAATCTTTGTTTATTACTGATGGTTTTATTGGTTCAGTATTAAAAATTGTGTGAATCAATGCAATTTCATTTTCGCCAGTGAAAGGCAGTTTACCCGTAGCTAACTGATAAAGTATAACGCCAAATGAAAAAATATCCGTTCTTTTATCTACATTAAAATTTGTTATTTGCTCAGGAGCAACATAACCGAGTGTTCCAATTACAGTTCCTAAAGTTGTCATTGTTGTAACTAGTGGCGATTTAGATAAACCAAAATCCATTATTCTTATTTCATTCTTGTCATCAAACATTACATTTGAAGATTTTAAATCTCTATGAATAATTTTTTGATTATGAATTTCTTTTAATCCATTACAAATTTGAAGTGCTATTTCAATAATTTTTTTGTTTGTAATCGGATAATTTTTTTCAATGTATTCCTGAAGAGTTCCTCCTGATAAATATTCCATTGAAATGAAAGAGCATTTTTCTGTTTCTCCATATTCAAAAATTTTTATAATATTTTTATTTTGTAAAGAGGATAAAAGAATTCCCTCGCCTGCTAATCTCTTTTTATTTTCTTGTGCTTTTAATATTTCTGGATTAAGAATTTTAATGGCTACTATTTTAGATGTTTGTGTATCTAAAGCTTTATACACTTTTCCCATTCCGCCACTTCCTATCAATTCTAATATTTTATAATGGGAAATGTAATTGCTTTCTCTTTTTTCGATTATTTTATTTGCAATATAAATAAAGCTAAATGCAAGACCAGAAGTAACACCAATCGGAATAATCCAGGAAAGAATTATTTGTGATGTAATTGTAAGATGGACCAATGCTAAATAAATAAAAATCCAAAAAAGACCAAAGTATAAATGATATACAACTTTTTTTGCTTTTGTTTTTAATCCAAATACAAATGCTATAATTAACAAAATAAATACTAAGATAAATTTAACAACTTCAACTTTGTAATCTATTAGCAATAATGTTCGAGTTAGTGATTTTTTAGTTAGAATTAATTCTTTTTCAAGAAAAGTGGATTCATTTATTTCATTCAGCTTATTCTTTTCTACATCAACAATTTTTATTGTACCAGATGGGAAAACAACTTTTATTTTGTAATTATAATTTGGATTTATACCAAAATTAATTTTAGAAAAATTTTCCTGTGCTACTGAATTTGAGCCCAAACCAACCTGTCTTATTGTTTTATACACAAGCGAATCATTATTATATCCAAGCAGATAAACTTTTGCTCCAATTGCATTTCTATTAGAAACATCTGCATTTAGCTTTACTGTTATAAAATTTTTTTCGTTTGAATTATTTTTATATAAAACTGCTCTATCACCTTTGCCAAGAGCTTCGCGGGAACTTCCAATAAACAAATCAATATCACCATCGTTATCAAAATCTGCAAAAGAAGGATTTCCAATAAAATCAATTCCAACAGATTTACTGACCTCTGTAAAAAAGAATTCAGGAGAGTTTAAATACAATTCAGATCCGATAAAAATATCAAGCCAGCCATCATTGTTAACATCTGCGGCAGCCATAATTCCACCAGATGGCTCGGGGTGAAAGAATTTTTTACTTAAGCCGATTTCGTCAGCAACGTCTTTAAAATTTGCATTGCCATCATTTATTAAAAATTTTAATTCAGATTCATTATTAAAAACAATAATATCGGTAAAGCCATCATTATTAAAATCATTTTCAATCGATGAATATGTGCTGGGAGCAAAATTTGTATAAAAATTTTTATCAGTTTTCTCTTCGAATTTAAAATTCCCTTTGTTTAAGTATAAAAAGATATGTTGATTTTTTTCTGCAAGTTTATATGTGATTAATACATCTATTAAATTATCATTGTTAAAATCTGTTAATGTTACACCATATGCTCTATGGTTTTTTAATTTTTTTATTCCACAATCACCAAAAACATTTTCAAATTTGCCCACACCATTATTTTTAAAAATCATATCATCATTATTATAATTTGAAAAGTAAATATCGAGGTTACCATCGTTATCAAAATCTGCAACTTGTGCATTAGCAAGATTTAAATCTGTCTGAATGTAATTCAGGTTAATAAATTTTCTTGTATCAACATTACGAAATTCAAAGTTTCCTTTTCCAAATGAAAGATTATTATTTACATCATCAAGAATTTCTAACAGGTCAATATTATTATCATTATCAAAATCTGCCGAAGCGATTGACTGAGAAGAAAAAATATTTGCACTTAAAAAATCTCTATCAACTTCAGAAAAAAAGTTTCCATTTTGATTTCTATATATTAAAGTTGGGCTATCTTCCAACATCACTGCTAAATCAAGAAATCCATCGTTGTTATAATCTCTAAATATTCCGGCTCTTCCTTCTTTTCTTAATGACAAGTTTGATGTAACATCTGTAAAAGAAAATTTTAAATTCTGTGAGTTTGTATAAATTCCATTATCTCCAATTATCCAGATTTTATTTTCATTCTCTTTATTTATAATGTCAATGTCAGTAAAATTATCTTCAAAAATTTTTATTGATTTATCTTCAATCCATTCGTTATTTATTAATTCAACAAGTGTTGAACGCGCTCCAACAATCCATGCTTTATCTTTAGACAAAGTTTTAACTGAATTAAATTTTACACGGAATATATTTTCAATTTTTTTCCACTGATTATTTTCAAACTTTAGAATAGTTCCCTTGTCACCAACAATCCAACCAAAATTTTCATCAAGCATTGATATTTTATTTAGTTCATCGTTTGTTGGCGAATTATATTTTTTCCAATTTCCATTTTCATATTTTAATATTAATCCCTGCTTGCCAACAGCCCAACCTAAATTTTCATTCAACATTTGAATATCATGTAAATCGCCAGCACTAAAATTTTCGTTAGGTTTTCTTTTATAATTGTTTTCATCAATTACCCATTTAACTCCATCAAAATGAATTATATTACCTTGCTGACCTGCAAGCCAGATTTTATCTTCCCTGATAATAGAAATACCTGTCCACATAGAATAATCTGAATCATCCCACATTATTTTAGGAAGAATAATTTCTTTTTTTGTTTTAAAGTTATATTTGATGAATTGCGGTTTATAATCTCCACGATGAGTTGAATGTGTAATCCAATAAATTAAATTTTTATCTTTAGCTTTTAATAAGGGATAATCTGAATAATCGTGTGATGAAATTTCTTTCCAACTTCCCTTTTCAAATTGATAAACTACTCCTTTAACTTTATCCCCTTTTCCTCTCGAAATTGCAAAACCATTTTCACTATCAATCATCTCAATTTGAGCACCAAGATCAACATTGGCTTGCTTAAACCAGATTTTTGCTGGTTGATTAGTTTCAACATTAATATTCTCATTCTGATTACAAGAGAAAATTAAAACCAGAATAAAGAAAATAAATTTTTTCATATTAATTGATTTGATTGATGAGATAAAAATCGGACTTATTTATTAATTAAAATAATAAAAATTATTATTTAATAATTAATTAATTATCACTTTTAATTATAAAATCCTTTTCGACTTACAATTAACAAAAAATATTTTAAGATATACTCAATTATTCATTCTTTATATTTGTAAGAACAATTTTTTAAATATTATGAAAATAGCATTTCTTAGCAGTGAAGTTTTTCCTTATGCTAAAACAGGTGGACTTGCAGATGTTGCCGGTTCCCTTCCAATTGAATTAAATAATCTTGGTCACGAAGTTAAAGTTTTTATGCCAAAGTATAATTTGTTTGGTGAAGTTGAACATGGATTACATTATTTATGGTCAATCGGAGAAATTCCTGTTAGAGTTGCCGGTAAAGTTCATTCAGTTCATGTTCATTCTGCAAAATTACCACGTTCAAATGTAGAAATTTATTTTGTTGATTGTCCTTTCTATTTTCATCGCTTTACTGTTTACACAAACGACAAAGACGAAGATGAACGTTTTATTCTTTTTATGAAAGGAGCAATTGAAATTATTCAACGCTTACAATGGAAACCTGATATAATTCATTGTAATGATTGGCAAACTGGTTTAACTCCACTTCTTATAAAAGAAAATTATTCGTGGGATAAATTGTTTGAAAAAACTGCAACGGTTTTTACTATTCATAATGTCGCTTATCAGGGAAGATTTTCGAAAGAAACTTTTTATAAAGCTGAAATTAAAGAAGAACATTTCCTTCATGGAGGAATTGGTGAATATGATGGCGGTGTTAATTTTATGAAGACAGCAATTCTAACTAGTGATGTTATTAATACCGTTAGTGAAACTTATGCAAAAGAACTTTTAACACCAGAATATGGTGAAGGAATGCAGGAATATTTAAACATGCGTCAAAATGTATTATATGGTATTATAAATGGTATCGACTATAATGTTTGGAATCCCGAAAAAGATGTTCTGATTCCATATCAATATTCAAAAGATAATTTAAGTGGCAAATTGCAAAACAAAAAATTTCTGGTAAATCATCTTGGTTTCGAATTTAATGAAGAAATTCCGTTGATTGGAATAGTATCAAGAATGGTATCACAAAAAGGTTTTGATATAATTGGATATGCATTGAATGATTTATTACAATTGAACGCTCAATGGGTGGTTCTTGGTGGTGGCGAACAACGTTACGAAGAAATGTTCAGAGAAGTTGCCAATAATAATCCAAATAAATTTTACTTTTATCGCGGATATAATAATGAGCTTGCTCATTTAATTGAAGCCGCTGCAGATATTTTTTTAATGCCCTCCCGTTTTGAACCCTGTGGTCTTAATCAAATTTATTCTTTGAGATATGGTACTGTTCCTGTAGTAAGAAAAACCGGTGGTCTTGCAGATACAGTTTTAGATTGGAACGAATATCTTGCTCAAGGAAAAGAAATTGGAACCGGTTATTCCTTTAATGATTATTCAGGTTATGCATTATTGCTTTCAGTTCATAGAGCAATTCATGATTTTCATCTCAAAGATGTTTGGTACAAAATTCAAATGAATGGAATGTCTAAAGATTATTCATGGAAAAAATCTGCAGAGAAATATGTTGAGCTTTATAAAAAGGCAATTATTAATGTTAGAAATTAATCTTTAGACAAAATAAAACTATAATTAACACTTAATTGTTACAATCATAAAAAAAATAAAATGAAACCATTACAAATGATAATTTTTTTCTCAATAGTTTTTTCAATTTATGGAACAATCAACTATTACATAATTCGTCGTGGATTAACTGTAATACCAAATGAATATAAAAGCTTGTATTTGATAATTATTATTTTTTTAGCCGCATCATATATAGCTGGCAGATTATTAGAAAATATTTGGGTTTCACCATTAAGTGTTGCGTTAGTTTATATTGGCTCATTTTGGTTGGCAATTATGATTTATATTTTTCTTCAATTGCTAATTGTTGATTTTGTTCTTTTAATAGAAAAGTTTTTTCACTTTATCCCATCATTTCTTACTAAAGATATTGTTAGTACAAAAAAAATTGTTGCCTTATCAATAGTTATTTTGACCATTATCATTGTTGCTGCCGGATATATTAACACAAACATGATTATAATTAAAAAGTATAATATTAATGTCAAGAAAAATGCTGGCGAATTAAAATCATTAAACATCGCAATGGCATCAGATTTACATCTTGGAACAATTAACAGTTATGGATTTATGTATGAAGTTGCTGAAAAAATAAATTCTTTAAATCCGGACATTATTCTTTTTGCCGGGGATATAATTGATGAAGATTTAGCTCCTGTTATTAAATATGATGTTGGTGAGCATCTTAATAAATTAAAATCGAAATATGGAGTTTATGGAATTACCGGTAATCATGAATACATTGGTGGGGTTGAACCAGCTGTAAAATATTTAGAAAAATACAATATAAAAATAATCAGAGATGATGCTATCAAAATTGATAATGCTTTTTATTTAGTTGGAAGAGAAGATTTATCTATCAAACAATTTGCTGGTAAAAGAAGGAAAGAACTATCAGAGATTATTAAAGATATAGACAAATCATTACCAATAATTTTAATGGATCATCAACCATATAAATTAGAAGAAGCTCAAAAAAATAAAATAGATTTACAATTAAGCGGACATACTCACAACGGTCAACTTTGGCCATTTAATTACATTGTAGAAAAAATATACGAGCTTGCATGGGGCTATAGAGTAATAGATAACACACATTATTATGTTTCATGTGGTGTAGGTGGTTGGGGTCCACCAATCAGAACCGGCAGCCGTCCTGAAATTATTAATATTAAATTAAATTTTATAGGAGATGAAAAAAGCAACTAAGTTACTATTTAACCAAAATCATCTTTTTAATATCAGAAAAATTTTTTGTCTGTAGCTTATAAAAATAAACTCCACTTGAATAACTATCTAAACTATAACCAATAGAATATTTTCCCGGTTTTTTAATTTCATTTAAAATTATCGCTTCTTCATTTCCCAATGAATTGTAAAGAATCAGTTTAACATTTTCTTCTTGTGGAATTTCAAATTCAATTGTTGTTAATGGATTAAATGGATTTGGATAATTTTGATATAAGCAAAATTTATATGGAATATTTTCTTCCTCAATATTTACTAATACAGATGAATAATTACTCCATGGTCCGGCACCACTTATGTTTTTAGCTTGAACTCTCCAATAATAAGTTTGCCCTTCATCTAAACCGAACAAAGTTGTCGTTGTATCTTTAGTTGATGCTGATTGAATTACAGTAAAAAAACTAGGACTGTATGAAATTTGTAAATCATATTCATCCGCATTTTTAACTTTTTTCCATTTAAAAGTAATCCATCCTTTTCTACCCTGATATGGTGCTGCCGAAATTAATTGTGGTGCATCGGGTAATGGAATATAGGTTGTAAATTTCCAAACATCACTCCAGGGTCCGTAACCTTGACTACTTTTTACCTGAACTCGCCAATAATAAAGTTTTCCTTCTTCTAAATTTATTATAGTTTTAGATGTATCTGATGAAGTTGAATCTTTTTTAACATTTTCAATAAAAGCAGGATCTGATGATAATTGAATAATATATTTCTCTGCATCTTTAATTTTTTTCCATTTCAATGTTACATTCTTTTCAATCCCCTTTTGAGCATTTTCAGGATATACCTGAATTGTTTTTCCAAAATATGAGTTTCCGTTTTGAAGTATTGGAGTTGTCCAAGTAATCCAATTTGAAAGATTAGTTTTAAATGGTGTAGTTGCAACATTTGTATTTACATTATTATTACCAAGCAAAAACTTTTCAATAAAAAGTTCTATTTCCGGAATTTGTGAAGCCGGCACTGAACAATGTGAATGACCACCAATTATGCTGAAACCAAATCTATCGGAAACACCTAAAGCTTTCCAAACCTCTTTAGCCGCATTACTTCCAACATGTCCGGATTCATCAGCAAGCCATGTGTAATCTGGGTTTCCGGTTACAAACAATGCTCTTGGAGCAACAAGCGCCATTAATTCATGATGATCCATTGGTATTTTTGAAACAGAATTTGAAAATTGATTCATCGAATTTCTAAACCAGTTGTAATCTGTTTTACCTAAAGTTTCAACACTAGAAGATTTATTTATTTCTTCAGAAAATCTCCATGTTGTATAACCACCACCCCCCGATTCCTGAGCAATTGTCAGTGCAATTCTTTCATCAAATGCACCGGCAAACAATGCAAGTTTACCAGCGTAGGAACAACCAGTAACAGCTAATCTTTTTGTATCAATAGGTAAGATATTTTTAACTAATTCAAGTCCATCTATTATTCTACTTACGCCCCACGCCCAGGCACTATATTGACCTGTATTATCTACATTTAAATGAGGATAAAGTTTGTAATAAGGATCTGTGTTTTTATGATTTCCGTACGTTGTAACTTGATTTATATTATATGTTATCAAAGCAATATTCCTACTTGTAAAAATACTTTGAGGCATACTTCCCGTTGGAGAATTTATTCCGATTACAGCGGGAAAAGGACCGGTTCCATTTGGTAAATTAATTTGTGATGTCAAAGTAAGTGAATTCCCATTAACAGTTACAATAACTGTTAGAAGTCCATTTGAATAACTTGCCTTTATATCTGCTGGTCGCGGTGGTTTTTCACCTATTTCATAGTGTTGTATTTCTGCTGCAATCTCAGCCCTTCTATATTTCCAATCTGAGAAATATTTTATTCTACCTCTTCCATCAGACCACATGAATGGATCTGGTAATGATGAAATAATTAGTAGTTCATTAATTGTTGGTAAATATGGTGTCGGGCAATCTAAACAAGTGTTTTCAACTTCATAAACTAGTGGAAATTGCTGTGAGTATAAACTTAAAGATGTTAATAGTATTAAACAAAGAATTTTCTTTTTCATATTATCACTCTTTTTATTCAAATTTTGTTGGTTTTATTTTAATTAAACCGTTTCAATTTTGTAATCAAATTAATCAATTTCTGATTTTATTCAAATTATTTTTATTTAAAAACCTTCTTGATTTAATTAGAGCAGATGGGCTTGTTAGTTCTAATAAAATCAACCTATCAAAATTTTAATACCCCGTTTCAACTGGTGATTTCATTTTATTTAATCCAAAAGAATTTATTATATCTTTATAATTAATAAGTTTTACTTTTAATTTTTCAAAAAGATTTTCCTTTTGTGCTGTAAGCAAAGCATTTAATTCACCATTTCTATGTTTACTCATTTCTTTTAATCCAAATTCATTTAAATCAATCATTGCAGAAAGTTCATCATTATCTTTACCAACATGACAAACAAGAAGATTTATTTTTTCTTCAGTTATATTATTTAATAATGTATTAAGATGATTATACTTTGTTTCAATTGGAATACTATACATGCTATTTAAATCTACTTCGCCAAAATATCTTGATATTCCAAGTTTATATTCATCTGCTAGTTTTTCTACAATTTTTCTCAATTCAGGTTTATCCACTGCTGTTCCCATATGATAATCCAAATAAGAAATTTTTAATCCTGATCTGATTGCTTTTTCTATTTGTGCCCTGAGTTCTGTCTCAACTTCATCAAGTGATGGATTGTTTGCAAAAAATTTTGCTCTCGATGGGAAAAAATATCCTAATGAGTCTACAAGTGATGGAACTTTTATCGCTCCGGCAACTGGTCCCCAACGATAATTTTTCCATTCTGAATTTAATGTTAAATGTACTCCAACGCTTACATTTCGAGCATCTTTCAAAATTGAAACAGCTTCATCAAACCAGCTACATGTAACCATAACTGATGCTGAAAATTTCAATCCCGAATCTATTAATTCTTTTGCAGCAAGATTAACAGAATGACTCATTCCAATATCATCACAACGAATTAATAGAACTTTACCATTTGAATTTAATTGTCCAAATGTTGTAATATTCAAAGCGAGTAGAATTAAAAATGTTTTCATAAAAAAACCGATAAATTTATTAACGTATTTAAATATAAAATTCTTTTCTAATAATATTAATAATAAACATATCTGTTTTTATTTCTAAAATTTAAGATAACTATTCTTTAAATGAACAAATCAGAAGTTAATGTTGTTTTTAATTTAGAAGAATTTTTGAACTCTTAAAGAACGATTGAATAAAAAATAAGTGTGCTTAAATGAAAAAATTTTTTATAGACACAAAAAATTTTACAGAGGTTTTCCTTTCAAAAATTGAAAAGGTGGGAAATAAACTTCCCAACCCGACAACTCTCTTTGCACTCTTTGCATTCGGAGTTATAATATTATCCTGGGTGGTATCACAATTCGATTTTTCAGTAATTCTTCCCAGATCGAATAAGGAGATTCGTCCTGTTAGTCTTCTTTCCGTAGAAGGACTGCATAGAATAATTACAAACCTGATTACAAACTTTACTTCATTTGCTCCGTTAGGAACAGTATTGGTATCACTGCTTGGAATTGCTGTAGCAGAACACAGCGGATTAATAGGCACATCGCTCCGATTAATTGTTATTAAAGCACCTAAAAAACTTTTAACATTTGTTGTTGTATTTGCCGGAATATTATCGAACACAGCAAGTGAGATTGGTTATGTTCTTCTTGTTCCGCTTTCTGCAATGATCTTTCTTGCAGTCGGAAGACATCCTATTGCGGGACTTGCAGCAGCATTTGCAGGTGTATCGGGTGGCTACAGCGCCAACCTTTTACTTGGAACAATCGATCCTTTGTTAGCAGGACTTACACAGGAGGCGGCACACATTATTGATAAATCGTATGAAGTTAATGCTGCGGCAAACTACTATTTTCTTTTTGTCTCAACATTTTTTATTGCAGCGGTGGGAACATGGATTACAGAAAAAATCATCATTCCGCGATTAGGAGAATACAAAGGTGGTGTTAAGGCAGAAGAAATTAAACCACTCTCCGCTGAAGAGAAAAAAGGATTGATATATGCATCTGTTGCAGTTGCAATTTTTATAAGCATAATTTTATTGGGTATAATTCCTGAAGGTGGATTTCTGCGTGATCCTAAAACAGGAAGCATATTAAAATCTCCATTCTTAAGTGGAATCGTTGCATTCATTTTTCTTGGCGGTGTTGTTGCGGGACTTGCATATGGAATTGGCGCTAAAACAATTAAGAGTGATAATGATGTTATTAAGGGAATGAGCAAGTCGATGGAAACACTCGGTTCTTACATTGTTCTTGTGTTCTTTGCCGCTCAGTTCGTTGCTTTTTTCAACTGGACAAATCTTGGTCAGATTGTAGCAGTTGAAGGTGCACTGGCTTTGAAAGCAAGTGGACTTGGACCAATTCCTTTAATGATTTTATTCATAATTATTACCGCTGTCTTAAATTTGTTTATTGGAAGCGCATCAGCAAAATGGGCAATTATGGCGCCGATATTTGTACCAATGTTTATGCTGCTTGGTTATTCACCGGAGCTTGTTCAAGCTGCATACAGAGTGGGGGATAGTGTTACAAATATTATAGCTCCGATGATGTCCTACTTTGCATTAATAATATCATTCTTTATTAAGTACGATGAGAAAGCCGGAATAGGAACACTTATAGCAACAATGCTTCCTTACACAATCTCTTTTTTTATTGTCTGGACACTATTATTTGTAGTTTGGTTTGTGCTAGGGTTACCTCTCGGTCCGGGTGCAAAAATTTTTATTTAATGAAAAACATTTTAGAAAGGGTATAAAAATGAAAGTTGGTATAATCGGAAGCGGGATGGTTGGTGCAACTTCTGCATATGCAATAATGATGAGAAAAGCAGCGAGTGATATCGTTTTAATTGATGCAAATGAAAAGCGAGCAATTGCAGAAGCACAGGATATTATGCACGCCGTTCCCTTTGTTTCAGCAACCGACATTTTTGCAGGAACTTATGAAGATATTAAAGACGCAAAAATTGTTGTGATTGCTTCCGGAGCTAATCAGAAACCGGGCGAAACACGACTAATGCTTATGGAAAAAAATGCTGCGATTATGAGAGATATTATTTCGAACGTTGTTAAGTATAATCCTAATCCAATTTTTCTAATTGCAACAAATCCAGTTGATATAATTACTCAGATATGTGTTAGCATTGCTAGCGAATTCGGAATTTCCTCTACAAGAATTATCGGAAGCGGAACGACTCTTGACACAGCAAGGTTCAGATCATTACTCGGCAATTATATCGGTGTTGATCCCCAGAATGTTCACGCTTATGTTATTGGAGAACATGGGGATTCCGAAGTTCTAACATGGTCTAATATTGATATTGGCGGAGTTACGCTAGAAGATTTTATTGCTTACAGAAGAATAGCGTTTGACGAAAGCATTAAACAGAAAATAGAAGATGGTGTTCGCAACGCAGCTTATAAGATAATAGAAGGCAAAGGTTCAACTTATTACGGAATTGCGGGTGCAATTGCTAAACTTGTTGAAGTTATTAATAGAGACAACCGCGCAGTACTTACAGTAAGCACAATAAATGACGATGTAGAAGGAATAAAAAATGTTGCCCTCTCACTTCCACATCTTATTGGTGGCGAAGGAGATCTGGGCGTTCTTCCAATACAACTTAACGTTAAAGAAAAACTTCTTTTGAAAAAAAGTGCAGAAATTATAAGAAGTAAAATAGATGAGTATGAAAACAAAAAAAGTTAAGTATTATGCCGGCATTGATGTTCAAATTAAACGAGGTTGTTCTTATTATATAATTGATACTAACAAAAAGTATTTTTCAAGCGGATGGATTAAAGATCAAATACCACAATCTTTTCGCAATCTATTTTTAGATCTAACTAAAAACTATAATGAATTAGTTGCCATTGGTATTGATGCACCAAGAATGCCTATTGATAAACTTCGTAAAAGGAGTTTTAACAAGAAAACAAATTCCTGGACAAATAATAGTGATGAGAAACTTGGCAGAGAATGCGAAGTAATAATCAAATCTTACAACATCGCAAATCCTCAATGGACAAGAACAATTAAAGATTTACCAGAATGGATGAAACTCGGCTTTTCGATTTATAATGCACTTAAAGATTTTCCATTTGTGTATGAAGTTTTTCCATCTGCTTCATATAGAATGTTGGAAAAAGAAAATGTAAAGTATGAATTATGCCTGAACAATTTTTCTTCTGGCATGAAAGATATGTTGGATGCTTCCATTGCAGCAATTACAGTTTATGATTTTCTAAAAGGAAGAGGCTGTGAAATTGTCGGTGGTGATGGCTTGGGAACGATTGTACTTCAGAGAAGAATAGAGAATTGAAAAATATATTAGAACAGATTTTTCGTTTGAATTAAATTGTTTCTATCGAATTATTATTATCATTACATTGTTTGGATAATATGAAGATACTATTAACCGGCGCTACCGGATATATTGGAAAAAGACTTCTCCCCTCTCTTTTAGATAAAGGGTACGAGGTTATTTGTTGTGTAAGAGATAAAACCCGGTTTCCTAAAGAAGGTTTCTATTCACATCCTTCAATTAAACTTTTTGAAGTCGATTTTCTTAAACCGACTTCAATAACAGAAGAATTAAAAGATATTGATGCAGCTTATTATTTAATTCATTCAATGAGTTCCGGCATAAGTGATTTTGAAAAGCTTGAATCAGAAACAGCCCAAAATTTTGTGACTCTTATAAATAAAACATCTGCGAAACAGATAATTTATTTAAGCGGAATTACAAATGAAAAAAAATTATCCAGTCATTTAAACTCTCGTAAAAATGTTGAAGAAATTTTAAAACGTGGTAATGTTCCTGTAACAACACTAAAAGCTGGAATTATTGTAGGCAGTGGAAGCGCGTCGTTCGAAATAATAAGAGACCTTGTTGAAAAACTTCCGATTATGATTGCACCCAGGTGGCTTAAAACAAAACATCAACCAATTGCAATACGCAATGTTGTTGAATGTCTTACCGGAGTATTACTAAATCAAAAAACATTTGGAAAAGACTATGATATCGGCGGACCAGACATTATCTCTTATAAAGAAATGCTTCTTCAATTTGCAGAAGCAAGAGGACTTAAGAGAAAAATATATTCAGTTCC
>JAOADJ010000028.1 GCA_026417375.1 Melioribacteraceae bacterium
ATGAAAATATACATCAAGCAAAGATGAAACCTGACCAATACCTATTCCGGTTTGAATTGATGTTGTACACATACTTCCACCACCAATACCAATACGAACTGCATCAGCACCTGCATCGGTCAATTGTTTTAATGTTTTACCATGTGCAATATTTCCAATTATTACTTTTAAATCATATTTCTTTTTTACTTCTTCACATTTTTTCAAGACATGTGCATTGTTTGCATTTGCAGTATCTATACAAACTATAAATTTTTTCTCAGCTATTTTTTCTAATAATTCATCCTCAGCAGTTAATCCAATTGAAACAGCCTGAATTCCTTCACTTGATTTTTCATCTTTAAATAATTCTTTTAAAGAAGAATCAAATCTATTTACAATTCCAATACAACCAAGTGAATTTAATTCTCTTGCCATTTCAACACCACAAACTGTATCCATAGGACTTGCAAGAACCGGTACAGTTAAATCAAATCCAAGAAAAGAAGATTTAATATTTACTTCCGTTCGACTTTTTACTTGAGAAATTTCTTTGGGAACAAGTGAAATATCATCATAGGTAAGTGAAAGAGAATATTCGTTTAAATCCTTTTTGCTATATATTTTCATTAATTCCTCAACTTAATTTTTTACCAGCGTGAAATTACTTTATAATAAAGATTACTTCAAACTTTTTAAATAATATTATTTAGCCCGAAATATATTTTTTACTATCTTAGCAAAAATAAATTTTGAGGTAAAATGACTGAAAATCAAAAAACAATTTCGTGGAAATTTCCTAAAGAATTTTGGATTGCAAATGTAATGGAATTATTTGAACGTGCTGCCTATTATGGATTTTTTATAGTTCTTACACTTTATTTAACTGATATAGTTGGGTTTAATGATAAAGAAACCGGTGTTGTTGCTGGAATTTTTTATGCATTACTTTATTTACTTCCACCTTTTGCAGGTGCAGTATCTGATAAAATTGGTTTTAAAAATGGGTTGATTTTAGCATTTGGTCTTTTAACAATTGGCTATACATTGCTTGGTCTTTATCATGAAAAAGTTTTTGTTATTTTCTTTTTATTAATTTCTTTAATTGGTGGTTCTTTTATTAAACCATTAATAACTGGTACAGTAGCAAAAACAACAAGCGAAGAAAATCGTGCGCGTGGTTATTCACTTTTTTATTGGGTTGTAAATATTGGAGCATTTTCAGGTAAAACATTTGTACCTTACATCCGACAAGGAATGGGTTTAGAATATGTAAATTTCTTTTCAGCAGGTATGTCTTTACTTGCAATGTTGTTTGCAATATTTTTCTTCAAACCAATTGATAACTCACATCAAAGCAAAAAGATTTCAGATGTTTTTATTTCACTTAAAAAAGTTTTTTCAAAACCAAGATTAGTTGCATTGACATTTATTGTAACTGGATTTTGGATTATCCAACAACAAATGTATGCTACGATGCCAAAATATGTTATAAGGTTATTGGGTGAAAGTGCTAAACCAGAATGGCTTGCTAATGTTAATCCTGCTGTAGTTGTTTTGTTTGTAGTAATTGTAACAAATTTAATGAAGAAGAAACAAGCAGTTACTTCAATGTTTATTGGCATGTTATTGATGCCATTTTCTGCTTTTGCTATGGCAAGTAGTCAATGGTTATTTAATTTAACTGGAGAATCAGTTAGTATTTTTGGTTGGTTTACAATGCATCCTTTAACTGTTATGATGATTATCGGTATTGCAATTCAAGGTTTGGCTGAGTGTTTTATTTCTCCAAGGTTTTTAGAATATTTTTCTTTACAAGCACCAAAAGGTGAAGAAGGTGTTTATTTAGGATTTAGTCATTTGCATTCATTTTTTTCTGCGTTAGTCGGTTTTATAATGTCTGGATTTTTACTTGATAAATATTGTCCGGATCCCAAAACATTACCAATAGGAATTTCAGAAATTGAAAAAGCAAGTTATTATTCAAATGCACATGTTATTTGGTATTACTTTTTAGCTATTGGATTTGTTGCAGCAATTTCTCTTTGGATATTCAAAATAATTACTGACAGAATAGATTCTAAAAAAGCTAATTGATTTATTCAATTAGCTTTATTTTTCCATCCGAGTCAATTTTGAATTTATAGAATGTTTTTCTTAAATGATTGCCGTTTGAATTTGCGGCAATCATTTTTATTTCAAAGTATTTTTCATTTTTAATTATTAAAGGAATTGAAATTGTTTTTTCAGTTCTATTAAAATAAAATTCATTCTCTTCTTTATTATAAAATACTTGGATTGATCTATTATTAATATTGTCTTGATCATCAAACTTAAATTTAATTGTTTTTAAAGAATCCGTATAATTTGTACTATCTTCCAAGAACTTAATATTTGGAATTCCTGCTCTGAAATATTTTGCAATTCCTCTGAAAATTCCCCAAGCTTGAATTTGATTAAACTCTTCATTGTTAAGTCTCAATTCTTCTAATCTACTTGTATGAAACGCACATTCAACCAACACGGCTTGACTTTTGGTTTTTCTTAAAACTGAAAAACCTTCTTTAGGATAAATAATGTAATCTGAATATGTGCCATCAAAAGAACCAAGCCCTCCGGGATTATTCATTACATATGATAAATCTCTTTGAATATAACGAGCTAAATCTTTATTACATGGTTCATGTTCATAATCATTTTCAAAAGCATGATAATAAACAGAAGTATAATTTGTATAATAATCTTCAACTTTTGAGGGCGCATTATGATGAATACTTATAAATAAGTCTGCTCCACTTTTATTTGCAAGTTCTGAACGATAACCTAATTGAACGGTTGTATCTTTATCTCGAGATAAAAAAACTTTTGCTCCAGCTTGTTCTAAATAATTTTTCAGATTTAACACAACTCTCAGGTTAACATCAGCTTCTATTACTTCACCATTTCTACTTTTATTTCTTCTATCTTCCCCACCGTGACCTGCATCTAAAAATATTTTTTTATCAGTAAGATATTTTGAGAATTCTGATATTGTTTTTTTTCTTGTTTCGTATTCTTTCCAATCAATTGGGGCATCGTAAAGTGGAACATTATAAATAATTGTTTTTGTGCATCCAATTTGTATTAATGTAAATAGAAGAATTAATATTTTATTTCTTTTACACATAATTTGCCTTCAATAAAATAATGGCATTTGATACAATGATTTAATTTTGGAATAAAATTCTGGTTATAAATATTTTGAATAGAATTATAAACTTCATTTTCATAATTATTTAAATCATCGTTTGTAATTTTTTTAATTATTTTTTCATCAGGATGTTTGATAAAAATTAATTGTAACAAATATTTTTTTGTTTGCGGATATAGATTTTTTAAAATAATAGCATAAAACATTAATTGTGAAAAATAATCTTTTGCCCTTTGAGGAATTTCTTCAATTGAAACATTATCTGTTTTATAATCAATTATAATTATTTCATCATTATTAAAAATTATTTTATCAATAATTCCGTAAAGAATATAATCATTTTGTTTTGAATAAACTTCAAATTCATTTTTATAATCTTTGAATGATGTTGTTTCTTTATATGTTGATGAATTCAAAAACATTTCTAAATCTTCTTTTATACTATAAATAAATTTTTCATTAAATATTTTTTCTCTTTTAGTTTCTTCTAATAAAAATGTTTTATAATTAGATAATTTTTTTTCACTACTTAGAATTTTGTGAATAATTCTGCCTCTGATTTTTGATTCACCTTTTATTTCAGTTTCTTCATTAGGCTGATATTCATATTTATCTTCTTCGTTTTTAATTATATCTAAAATTGGTTGATATCCAAATTCATATGTCAATTGATATTTAACTGGACATTGATTGTATATTGCAATTTTTGTTGCTGAAATTATTTCATTACTTGGTTTATCTTCTATTTTATTCAAATATATTTTTTGAAAATGTTTTTGCTCAATATTTTCATTAATCAGTTCATAATCTAAAATATCTTTTTCTACAGATATTTTTATTTCACATAATTCAGTTTTTATTTCATAGTTTTTTTCCTTTAACATTACTTGAATGTTATCAGAAAATTTTACTTCATTCTTTTTAAGTATCCCAAATACATTATTAATTAAATCGAAAAAGGAATTTTTTTGAGGATTTGCTTCAAGGTTTTTTATTGTTGCAGAAATGTAAAGCTCTTCTTTGGCTCTTGTAAGTGCAACATATAATAATCTTTTTAATTCAGCTAAATCTTTATTTGTGATAATATATTCATAAATATTTCCAATTGGTGGTTGAGAATAATTTTCGAAATAATTTTTTACTGGAATTTTGGTAATTATTCCAAAAGTTTTATCAATGTAAAGTGATTTTTCTTTTATTAAATTTTTTACTGTATTACTATTTGAATCAAAAAGAAAAACGATTGGAAATTCTAATCCTTTGGATTGATGTATTGTCATAATTTTAATTGTGTTTTGGTCTTCCGATATTGGAGCTTGCCCCTCATTTTCATCATTTTCAATTAATGATTTCAGATTGACAACAAAATCATATAGATTTTTAAAAGGTTGATTAATAAAATCGCATGCAATGGAAATTAATTTTTCGAGATTTGCAATTTCTTGTTCTGAATCTTCTTTTTCAGAAACATAGGTCCAATATCCTGATTCAACAAGAATTGTCCTTATAATATCAGCTGGAGAATTACTCTTTGCATTTTTAATATTTCTTTCTAAGCCATCAACAATATTAATCAAATTGATATTAGAGTGTATTGAATAATATTTTAATTTTTCATAAAAAGTTTTTTCTTTTATTAAACTAATTTTATAAATCTCTAAATCAGATAAATTAAAAAAAGGTGAACGCAGAACCCCGATTAAAGCCGCATCATCTTTTGGGTTTAACAAAAAACTCAAATAATTATAAATATCATATATTGTTTGTTGTTGATAAAATCCTTTACCGCCAACAATTGTAAATGGAATATTATTTTTTACCAATTCATTTTCTATATTTTCGAAAGAGTTTCTTTTTCTACAAAGAATTGCAAAATCTTTGAAAGAGTATTCAGAATTATGATAAATAATTTCTTTTATTTTTTTTACAACTAAAAATGCTTCGGATATGTTTTTTTCTTTTTCAGCTAAAAGTATTCCGACTTTACCTTTTGAAACATCTTCTTTTGTTGAAATTAAATTATTGTATTGAACTTCGTTAAAATCACTTTCTGGATTTTCAAATAATTTTTTGAACAACTTATTAATGAATAAAATTAATTTGGGTTGCATTCTAAAACTATGTGGTAAAAAAAGAAGACCATTTTCATTTTCTATTGTGATCTTCTTTTTTGTTTTTTCGAATATTTCTAATTCAGCGTCTCTAAAAGCATAAATACTTTGTTTTTCATCACCAACAACAAACAAATTACCTTTTTTTAGGTCTTCTAATATTGGCATTACAATTTCATATTGTATTTCATTTGTATCCTGATATTCATCAATCATAATGAATTTGTATTTATTCTGAAGTGATTGCTGAACTTCTTTACTTTGCAAGATCTTTTTACTTAGTAATAATAAATCTTCAAAATCTAAAAAACCTTTTTGCTTTTTTTTATGATTATAATTTGTAATTATTTCATTAAGAACTTTTATTGTTAATAACCCATATTCTGCAAGTAATTTATGTAAGTCTTTTTTACCATAATATTCAATCGCAGAAAATACTTTTGATATATTTTGATTTATGAAATCAACTTCAACTATTTCATCATCTTTATAATTATAATAACCTTTAGATCTAAGTTTGATCGGTTTATTTTTTGTGAATAATATTTCTCTGATTGATTTTATAAAATTTATTTTTGGTTCTGTTGAATAAAGATCTTCATTTAAATATCTGTCAATTTCTAAAGCAATATCACTTTTCTTTGATTGGGATAATACTTTATCGTTTACAATTTTAATTGATTCAATAAATTTTGTTATTAATGGTTCAAAGTATTTGTTAAAATATTTCTGATAGTTATTATCAAACCATTCGACTATTTTTTCAATATCTTTGTTATAAAAACTGTTATTTAATTGTTCTATAATTTTTCTCTTTTCGAGTGCATTAATTAATTCATTTCTTAAATTTGATTTTGAACCGAAAAGTCTAATCAATTTTTTTATAGTTAAATGATTATTATCTTCATTCAATAATTTTTGAATTGTCTCTTCTACAACAATCTCTTTTAATTCTTGTGATTTTTGTTCATCAATCAATATCGAAGAAACATCTATCTCGGCTTCAACAGAATATTCATTTAATAAATTTTTACAAAAAGAGTGAATTGTTGAAATGTTTGCTTCCACTAATTCACTTTGTAACTGAATTAATTTTTTCTTCTTTTGAAAATTATTTTCTTCTCTAATTCTTTCTGCAATTTGATTTGATATTTTTCTTTTTAATTCACCCGATGCTTTATCAGTAAAAGTAATTGCTACTATTTCACTAATATCAACTTCTTCGTTTAAATATATTTCTATAAATCTATTTGCAAGCACAAATGTTTTACCGGAGCCAGCATTTGCCACAACCGAAATATGGTTTTTATAATTAATTGCCTTTTCTTGATAAGGTGTTAAGTTATTCATTGAATTACAGGTAATTTGATTTGAAAAATTGTTCCTTCTTTATCTGTCTTTAATATTGAAATATTTCCATTTATGTTTTCAATATATTGTTTTGCCATGCTTAAACCTAAACCCATTCCTTTTTCTTTAGTTGAAAAATTTGGTAAAAAAACTTTATTGATATTCTCTTTTTCAATTCCACAACCATTGTCTTTAATATTTATTATGACGTTGTCATAAACTAAATCAACAATAACTTCAATTTTATTTGCGTTTGCCTGAAAAGAATTTCTGAATAAATTAATAAATGTTCTCTTTAAATGATCTTTGTCAGCATTTATAAAAATTTCATTTTGTGAATTATTTAATTCAATTTTTTTGTTTTCATAAATAAACAAGCTTATTGATTCATTAATTATTTCAATCAAATTTATTTTTTCAATTTTAAGATTTGGCATTCTTGCATAATTTGAAAATTCTGAAGCAATATTTTTTAATATTTCTATTTGATTCAGCACTGTGATTGTTACTTTCTTAAATATTTCATCAAACTTATCAGATTTTTCTTCGTATGAAACTACTAATTGTTGTATTAATAACTTCATTGGTGTTAAAGGATTTTTAATTTCATGTGCAACTTGTTTAGCCATCTCTTTCCACGCTGATTCTCTTTCAAATTGAGCCAACTCCATTTGATTTTCATTAATTTTTTGCGACATATAATTAAATGCTTTTGCCAATTCATTAAATTCATCTTTACTATTAATTTCAACTTTTACATTTAAATCTCCATTTGCAATTGACTTAGTAACTAAATTTAATTTTTCAATTGGTTTTGTAATTTGATAAGAAAAGAAAGATGATATTATAATTATTAAAACTATAATAGATGATATTACACCAAATATTATAATATCAAAATCATATTTAGACAAAAAAACTGATTGAGGATTTTCAATGTCATTCACTTCAATTATGTAATTATTATATCGAACAAAAAAGAAATTCACTTCTTTTTCACTTATCATCTTTCGAAGAAATAACATCTCATTTTTTTTATTAAATATAAAATGATATGCATTTGCATCCAGTACTTTATTTGTAATATCTAAGTAATAAATACTTTTTAATGAAGAATATATTAAACGACTTTTTTCATATAATGAATAATTAATATTTGTTTTTTCTTTAATTAGAGGTAAGTCTTCATTTTTATTAAACTGAATTAAAAGTTTAATCCTTTGTGCATCATCTTTTAATTTATCATATACTATTTTTTTATTGTTATCATCAATTATTTCTCTTACATAATTTGATATTATAATCATTGGAATTAAAGAAAGTAGAATTAGAATAAATGCAAGTTTTGTCCTAAAAGAGTAAAACGAAACTTTATATTTTCTAATATTTACAATTACATAAAAACCTAGAAGAATGAATAAAATTAAAAAGTGAATAAAAAATATTTTAAAGAAATCAGTTAAGTTCCACGAGATACTTTTTATAGGTTTTGCAACACATATAAGTTTCAGATACTTACTTTCATCTAATAATGTAAATGCAAGGTGTTCTTCATTATTTATTCTAATCTTCAACCAACTTTCATTTTCTTTTTGAGAATAAATAATATTCAACTCTTTCAAAGATGTTTCATCTAAATTAATATTTTCATTTTCTTTCTCTAATCCATTTTTACTATAATAAAATAATTTAACATTAATATTAGTTAATGAAGTTACTATCCCCTTACCTTCATACTTGAACAAACTATTATTTATTTTCTTTGGCAGATTATTTTCAAATGGAACTGCTATTAATAAATATATTTTTTTGTTATTCACTTTAAATGCTTTTGAACCATATAATATGAATTCATCATTATAAATGTTTGTTGTTTTACTTATGTTAAATTCATCGCTAAGATTATAGATTATATTAGTTGTATTATCAAAATTTGAAAACTCAGAAAGTATATTTTTATTCTCATCATAAATAACTACTTCAACACTAATGTTTTCTGATTTTAATAAACTGTTTTTCCATAAATTAAAAGTAACAACGTCATAATCTGTTATATTATTTTCATCCCAATCATTAAAGTACTGAAACATTTGGTAAATCATAAAACTTACTTGTGGTTCTTTAACTCTTGTAATATCTATTGCTGTGTTTTTTAATGATTCCCTTTCCAGTTCTGAATTGTAATAAGTAAGTAAAGAGACTGAAAGAATTGATGCAAGAATTATTATCACTGAACTATAAATTATTTTTCTAACTGATAAATAATGGGCTAAGATAAATGGTACAAAAGTAAGCGTTATAAATAATATTCGGATTAGATTAGTTCCTTGTGGATTTTTTTGTGCTAAATCAAATATAAACCCAATTAACTGAAAAGCTATAAATAACCCACTAATAAATATTAATTTATTTTTATAATAATTTGTTGCAAAAGAAATTATAATGAAAATGATTAGTAATGTGCTGACGATATAAATTAATCCTACCAATAAAATATTAACAATCATCAATATTTCAACAGTTTCAGGAATTAAATTAAATTCTTTGAAATATCGAATTGATGAGTCAAAAATTACACTTCGAATCGAAGCACCAAATGCTCGCCATATCATTAAATAAACTAATGTCAATATTGAAAGAGCAATAATTAATAAAATGATATTATTGATTTTAATTTTGTTTAGAAAACTTTTGGATTTTATAATATCATAAATGTTATATAATATTATTAATATAAAAATTGAAGTTAAGAACAGATCAATTGGTGAACTAACAATTCCAAAAGCAAATCTAGAAGAAAAATTTGCCGGATTACTTAATTCATTTTTAAGGAACAAAGATGGGACATCAAAAACGTACAATAAAATTCTAAGTATGATTAAAATTATTATTATTAAAATATTGTAAACCGGTTTATTTAATTTAGTTTTTATAAGAAAATAAAATGCAATTAATGAAAAAATAAAAATTAAAATTAATCCCTGTAGTTGTTTTATTACGTTATTAATTTTTTCTAATTCATAACTAAGAGTAGGAATTGTAATATAGCACACAGCTATTTTATTCTTAAAATTATTTAGTATTGGAAAGGAATACTTTCTTCCATCTTTACTTAGATCTGCTTTTTCGTCAAATATAAAATCAACATCAATACCATATTTGTTTCTTAAATAATTTTTGAAATCAAGTTCTTCATCATTGATTTTAATTAAGTTATCAATTAGTAAAGCTGAAACTACGTAATAAGAATTATTTTTTATTTCAATTTTTCTGATTAGTGTTAAATATGATTTACCTTTATTACTAATAAAAAATGTTTGATCAATCTTCAACAATGTATAATTATTCAAAGAATCAATAAAAACTTTTTTTCCCCAAGAAATAAGATTTAATTTTTCATCAAATAATTGCACATAAAAATCATGATTCTTTTCAGATAAAAATATTTCAAAGGTTTCTGCTTCTACTTCATTTTTGATTTTTCTTAATTCGTTTAAAATTTCATCAGAATGTTTAATTATTTCATTATTCTTTACATCAAATTCATCTTGAATAAATTGTCTTTGGTTAAAAAGAATTTCTTTGTATTCATTTTCCCAATTTTTCTCTTTATTTGATTTTAGTATTGGATTGAGAAAAGATAATGTAATGATTGATATTACAGAAATAACAAACAAAAATTTAATTATTTTATCATGAGGTAGATGCATTTTAATTAATGGTTATTTGAGATATTTTCCATTTGTTATCAATCCAATTTAAAGAAATATAAACAATAGCAGTTTTTCTTATTCCTTTTTGAACATATTTTAATGTTCCAGATGCAAATGGATTACTTATTTCTGTAATAATATTAGATAGCTTAAATGAAATTGGTTGATTTATGCTAAGGTAATCTTTAAGAATATAATATGATTGATTATCACTAAAATATCCAATTGATGAATTGTTAAGACTCAAATAGTTTTTTGATGAAAAATAACTTGCAAATTTATCTATCGAGTTATCATTAATTCCTTCTTCTATTCTTAAAAATACTTTTAATGCCTCTTTTGATTTAACCTCTTGTGGAAATAAAATATTATTAAAAATCACCAAAATAATAATGATGTAATATTGCAAATTATTTACCATTGATTTTCTTTTTTTTCTAATCCAAAATAATTAAAAGAAACAAAAAAGCATACCAAAGTTGGTATGCTTTTAAATTTAATATTTATAAATACTCTATCGTTTAACTTCTGTTGGTAAAATTTTTCTTTTTTCTTTAATTGTTCTTTTTAATTCATCATTTCCTTCAACAAGTTGATATGCCCAATCAAAAACCATTCTGTCACCAACAATGCTTTTTATTCTAATTTTTGCATAATGATTATCCCAAGTCCAGATTACATAAGTATGACCAACTTTTGCTTCTTCATATTTAATATTTTCATTTGGAAAAAGTGGAACCCAACCGGATTTTGGTGCAAAGCTAATATCATAAATATCTTTTGTGGGACCCATATCTTGAATATCTGAATCATCCCAAACATTTACATAATATTTATCGTTATATTTTTCAAAAAAGAAATCTGTATTTTTATCATTATAAGGAAGCACACGATAATCACTAAAATCATATCCCGATAGACTTGGTGAAACTTTATAATTGAAAACTGCTTGATTAAATCCTTCTGGTCTTGGTGTATCATAAACAACATCTCTGCTTAAATCACTTTCATTACCATTAAAATCATAAGCAGTTACAGCATAGTAATAAGTTACACCATTTCTTGCACCATAATCTGTAAATGATGCATAACGTGAACTCCCAATCAAAGTATATTTTCCATTATAAGAATAACTATAATAAATATTATAACCAGCCAAATCACTTTCTCTGTTTTCATCCCACTTTAAATAAACTTTATTATCGCCGGAAATTGATACAATATTTCTTGGTTCTAATGGTGGTGTATCATCAAAATATTCATTTAAATTATCACAACCATTTATAAGTATTAAAGTAAATAACAGCGGAATAATAAATTTAATTTTCATATTAACCTCAAAATTGCTTTTTGTTATATGGTCAATTGAAATGCCAAATTATTTTGGAAAGAATACCAATTATTTTATGATTTTTTTAATAAAAAAAAGATTTTTATAAGTGAATAGAAACTATGAAGTGTATTTATGTACAGAGCTGTACTTTATATTGCACAGCTCTTGATTTTTTAAATATTGAAAAATTTATTTTCAAAAAACATTTTGGAGTTATTAATAACGGCAATTGATTTTCCCGTTAATAATTTTTTATCGAAAGGAGAATTTTTTGATTTTGATTTGAATTTTCCAACTTCAACAGTCCATATTAATTCAGAATCTAAAATTGTAAGATTAGCTTTTTCACCAGTCTTTATACTTGGTATTTCTAAATTCAAAATTCTTCTTGGATTAATTGCAAACTTTTCAATTAATTGTTCAATAGTTAGATGTTTCTTTTTAACTAATTCAGAAACTGCTAAACCAATTTGTGTTTCCAAACCAATTATTCCATTTGGCGCATAAATAAATTCCATTTCTTTTTCTTCAATTGAATGTGGGGCATGATCACTTGCAATACAATCAATAGTTCCATCTTTTAATCCTTCAATTATTGCTTCAACATCTTCTTTACTTCTAAGTGGAGGATTCATTTTAAAGTTTGTATCAAATGTTTTTAAACTTTCATCAGTTAATGTAAAATGGTGTGGAGTCACTTCGGCAGTTACTTTTATTCCTTTCTTTTTTGCTTGCCTAACTAATTCAACCGATTTTTTTGAACTAATATGAGCAATGTGAACTTTTCCATCAACATATTCAGCCATCATAATATCTCTTGCAACAATTAAATCTTCTGCCACAGTTGGAATTCCCGGTAATCCTAATAATGTTGAAGTGAAACTTTCATTCATTGCACCATCAGATAAAGATTCATCTTCACAATGTTCAATTACTGGTGCATTTGTAATTTTACAATACTCTAAAACATTTCTTAAAATTCCGACACTTTTAATTACATTTCCATCATCAGAAAATCCAACTGCTCCTGCTTCGTACAACTCTAAAATCGGAGAAATTGATTCACCTTTTCTATTTAATGTTGCAGCTCCAATAGGATAAACATCTACTAAATGATTCAATGATTTTTCTTTAATAAATCTTACAACCTCAGCAGAATCAATAGCTGGATTAGTGTTTGGCATACAAGCAATTCCAGTAAAGCCACCAGCTGCAGCAGCATTTGAACCTGTTTCAATAGTTTCTTCATCTTCACGTCCGGGTTCTCGTAAATGTACATGCATATCAAAAAATCCGGGTGAAACTATTTTTCCTTTCATTTCAAAAATTTTTGATTCTTTGTATTCTTCTTCTGAAATATTTCCGATTTTATTAATAACTCCATCAACAATTAAAATATCATTTATTTCATTTAATAAAATTGAAGGATCTATAATTCTAATTTCCTTTAAAATAATTTTCATAATTCACCTTTTTATTAATGCATTGTACCAAGTAAATATAGAACTGCCATTCTCACAGCAACACCATTTGTTACTTGATCTAAAATAATTTGGAATTCACCGTCAGCAACTTCTGAAGAAATTTCAACTCCACGGTTTATTGGTCCGGGATGTAAAATTAAAATTTCCGGATTTAAATTCTTAATCCTTTCTGTTGTTATACCAAAATAATTATGATATTCCCTCAAAGAAGGAATTCTTCTTCCGGCATCTCTTTCTAATTGAATCCTAAGAACATTTAGCACGTTATTATATTTTATTGCATCTTCAATTTTGTTATAAACTTTAACCCCAAGTTTTTCAATTCCAATCGGAATCATTGTTGCCGGACCACATACAGATACATTAGCACCCATTGTCTTTAATCCAAAAATATTAGAAAGAGCAACTCTACTATGTGCAACATCTCCTACGATACAAACATTTAAACCTTCAAGTTTTCCAAGTTTTTCATTTATTGAATACATATCCAATAAACCTTGCGTGGGATGTTCATGCAAACCATCACCCGCGTTAATTATATTTGCATTACTTATTTTTGTTAAATATTGTGGTACACCTGCTGATTGATGACGCACAACTATCATATCAACTTTCATTGCTTCGATATTACGAACAGTATCTTTAAATGTTTCTCCTTTCTTAGTGCTACTTGTGGATGTAGAAAAATTAATAGTATCCGCAGAAAGTCTTTTTTGTGCAAGTTCAAAAGAAATTCTTGTGCGTGTTGAGTTTTCATAAAAAAGATTTACAATTGTTTTACCTTGTAAAGTTGGTACTTTTTTAATAGGTCTTTCTAAAACTTCACGAAAAGTTCTTGCTGTATCTAAAATCAATTGAATATCTTCTTTAGGAACACCATATAAGCCTAATAAATGTTTACTTGATAAAGCCATAAAATCCTCTATTCATTTTTTGAAGGAACATTAACTAAATAAACAGCATCTTCACCATCAATTTCTTTTACTCTAACTCTTACTTCTTCATTAATAGAAGTTGGAATATTTTTACCTACGAAATCAGCTTTGATTGGTAATTCACGATGACCACGATCTACCATAACACATAATTGAATAGTATTCGGACGCCCTAAATCCATTAATGCATCTAATGCAGCTCTTACAGTTCTACCTGTATAAAGAACATCATCAATCAGAATTACATCTTTTTCATTAATATCGAAAGTAATATTAGTAACTGAAATTTCCGGTTGCTTTAGTCTTTTCCTAAAATCATCACGATAAAGAGTAACATCAAGAACTCCAAAGTTTGGTTCAGAATTATCAATTTCTTTAATCTTTTTGTGAATTCTTGAACCGATAAATTCTCCGCGTGTTCTCATTCCAATTAGAACTAAATTATTCGAACCTTTATTACGTTCTAAAATCTCATGAGAAAGTCGGGTAATTGTTCTGTGAAATCCTTCTTCGTCAATAATTTTTGCTTTGATATCCATAAAATATTCCGTTTAAATAAAAAAATTCCCCGTTGGCAAATGCCTTCGAGGTTTCGTTTTTGTTTTGATTTTATTTTCATTCCTTTTTTACCTCTCGGATAAAATTAAAGGTTTATTTGTTACAAAGATAGATAAAATTATTTATAATAAAAAAGGCCGCTAAAGCGACCTTATAAAAATTACTTAACTAAAAATTCAATTCTTCTGTTTAGCATTCTTCCTTCAGCTGTTTTATTATCAGCAACGGGATTATTTTCACCATATCCAACTGCAGTTAATCTATTTGCTGAAACTCCTTTTGCAACTAAGAAATTTTTAACAGCTTCTGCACGTCTTTGTGATAATGTTTTATTATATGAATCTGAACCAACGTTATCAGTATAACCTTGAATTTCAACTTTCATATCTGGGTTTTTTAGTAATGTTTTAACAGCATCATATAAAATTGGATAAGATTCAGAAGTAAGTTTATAACTTCCTGAACTAAAATTAACACCAACTAAAACCCATTTTTCTGTTGCTACTGCTGATTTAACTGGTTTTTCAACAACAACTTCTTTTGTTACAGTTTGTGGAATATGAGCTTTAATCATTTCTTCAATTCTATTATAATCTGTTAAATCTTGTCCCAATCCATCATATAGTTGACAAATTTTTGATGGTTCTCCTTTATCTATATAAAAATTAAACCCTACATTAACATTGAAAAAAGATTTATCTGCTGTTCCTAATAAACCACCTTTAACAAGGGAGCCACTTCCATCAAATTTTTCATCAAAAACAGTTACATAATTTAGTTCAGTTTTCATTCTCCAATCTTCACCCATTACCCAATCAAAACCAAACCCAACATTAAATTCATTTGTAAAAAATAATTTGTTTTCGGTAACTGCCTGAGGTGTGTTAACAAAAAAACCTAATGGTCCACCACCAACAGTTAAATAAGGTGTAACTGGTTCACACGGATTAAAGTAATAAAAAATATTTGCGGATAAATCAAAAGCATGAGTTGTAGATTTTTTTTCTGGGATTCCCCATTTTCCACCAAGATTAAAGTATCTTAATCCTAATCTTAGAGCAGTGTGTTCGGAAAAATTTCTTTGTATTCCAAAATTAACACCAAAATTGTATGGATCAGGATAAGTAAAATTATGATTTATAAATCTTCCATAAGAAAATCCGATATCATAAAGCCAGGCATCTTTTGGAGTAGTAGTTTGTGAAAAAATTATTGAACATGAAAAGAAGAAAATAAATGTTACTAAAAATTTTTTCATAACTTTTTCCTTTAATTTATTTTATATAGATTTAGCCCCAAAATATTTTCGGGGTGTAGCGCAGCCCGGTTAGCGCGCTTCGTTCGGGACGAAGAGGTCGGGAGTTCGAATCTCCCCACCCCGACAATAACTAAATTTCTAATTAACTTATTTTAAAATCAATTATTTTTTATTTAAAAGCAAATGGCAACTAATCATTCATTCGATTTAGTTTCTGAAATTGATTTTCAGGAAGTTGATAATGCAGTTAATCAGGCTTTAAAAGAAATTCAACAACGATATGACCTGAAAGACTCGAAGACAGAAATTATTCTAAACAAAAAAGAAAAACATCTTTCAATTAATACAAAAGATGATTATTCATTAAAACAATCATTTGATATTCTTCAAAGTAAATTTATAAAAAGAGGAATTTCAATTAAAGCATTAAAACCACGTGAAGCTGAAGCAGCAGCAAATGGAAGATTAAAACAAATTATTGATCTTCAAAGTGGTATTTCAAAAGATAATGCTAAAAAAATTACCAAAATGATAAAAGACTCTAAATTAAAGGTTAATGCTCAAATACAAGATGAACAAATTAGAGTTACCGCTCCAAAGATTGATGATTTACAAGCTGTAATAAAACTTGTTAAAGAAGCTGATTTGGATTTTCCAGTTCAATTTACTAATTACAAATAATTATCTATAAAAAAAGAAGAGGCCGTCTCAAAAGTAAATTTGAGACGGCATTTCATTTTTACAAAAATATGTACAAATATTTTTCATGCCGATATTGTTGCCCATTTTGATAAATTATGAGCCAGTGCAACCAACCCGATTTCAACGGTTACTTTTT
>JAOADJ010000007.1 GCA_026417375.1 Melioribacteraceae bacterium
GGGATAACCAGCAACTCCAATACAAATATCCATAGGTTCAGCGTCCAATAAACCATCTTCAATGTATTTACCATTATTTAAATCTACAATTTGACGAACAAGATCAATTGCATAATCATTTGCAGATCTTCCAAATTTAAGAGGCTTTTTATAAGCCTGATCATCTCCGCGAACAACTAAAACATTATCAATACCTAAATAGTGAATTTCAATCAAAAAATCTTCAGTTTCTTCACGAGTAAAACCACTGCATAAAACATGCGGAACAGCATCGATGTTATATTTATTTTGAATTAATGCACAAAGTCCAAGTGTACCTGGTCTTTTGCGTTTAATTTTCATTTGAACAGAACCATCTGGCGTTTCTTCATAAATCACTTCTGCAGCATGGCTTGTTATATCAATAAAAGGTGGATTGTATTTTACTAAATCATCTAGAACTTGCAGTAACTGTTTTACGTTTCCTCCACGTTTTGGTGGAATTATTTCAAAACTGATTAATGTATTTTTTGCATTCTCTAAATGTTCAATTACTTTCATATTTCCCTAAATATTATCAGTTGCAATTTAATATTTTTATTTGATTTCCACTTAATCAGGAATTAATATCAGTTTATGTTTTGATGTTTTAATAAATTCTTTTTCATTAAGTGTTAATTTAATATAATTTCCCTTTAACCATTTATTTGTCATATCTTTATAATTATTACTCAAAAAATGTCCTGCTTGTCCCGTCGGTAAAATAAAATAAAAATTATATGGTTGGGCAAAATCAAAAATATATCTCATTGACGGACCTAAATAGTTTTCAAATTTTTTTCTTTTTGAAGTATCTTTTGTTTCACTTTTTTCATCAAATAAATCACTAAAAGAATATTCAGTATTAAATATTGTAGTGCCATCTCCGCCAATTGAAAATTCCCCGACATTTATAATATTATCAATTAACGATGATTGACCACTAAACATATGTTTAAATGATACCTGATGAATTTTTCCCCACTGCCAATTTTCAATTTCCTTTCCATATTTTTTTTCCAATTCACTTAAAGCATCGGATAAACTTTTTCTAATTATATCTTCTTTTGTTTCTGCTTCTTGTGTTTTTATGTTATCATAAAATGATGTTTCTGATGTTAATATTTCTAAAATTTTTCTATATGGTACATTTGCAACAAAAACATATTCTCTTAAAAGATGATTACTAAACTCATCACCCCAAACATTTTTAATAAAATTTTTCAAAAAGAAAGAATAAATAGTTGGTGTTTGACTAATTGGATTAAATTCATAATTCCAATTTTCAAAAAGTAAAAGTGATGTTTCTAAATTTTTATCTTTGATTTTCACATCTTTGAATGAATCTAAAATATATTTTGTAATTGCTTTTGCATAAGGTGAAATAAAATCATTTTGATATTTCATGAAATCTTCAACAGAATGTTTTGTTTTATTTGTTAATAATTCTGTAATTCTTTCAATTCTTGATGAAGGTTCCCACAAATTTGAAATATGAATCGGGTAATCTTTTATAGTTTTATTATTAGCAGATGCAATAAAATTTTGAGGTGGATTAAATAATTTTGGTAATTGTTCAAAAGGAACATAACCCTGCCAATCTGAATTTGAAGTTGTTCCATCGTAAACTAATGTTGGCGAATTATTTTTTCTTATCGGGAGACGAACTGCACAAACATAACCGATATTATTTTCTTTATCTGCATAAACAAAATTTTGTCCCGGTATAGTAAAATATTTTAATGCTTCATTAAAATCGTTCCAGTTTTTTGCTCTATTTAAGAGTATTGAAGAATACACTTCATCGCTAAACTCAAAACCAGTCCATCGCATACTCATAGTTGCAATATTAACTTCACTTTTAGGAAAAAGTTTATTGTAAGGATGAATGTCTGTTATTATTGGTCCGCGATGTGTTTTTTTAATTTCATAAACTACGTTTGTTGAGTCTTTTACTTTTATAGTATCTTTATTAATAATTAGATTTTTCCACGCTCCGTCAATAAAATATTTTGTTTTAGATGAATCAATTTTTTCTAAATAAAAATCTGCATCATCAGCCATAACATTAGTCATTGCCCATGCAATATTTTTATTTTTACCAATAACAATAGATGGTAACCCGGGAATAGTAAATCCTTCTGCATTCCAGTTTTGACTTCTTATCATTACAAAAAACCATTTGCCCGGTTGACTAAAAGCTAAATGTGGATCATTTGCAATTATTGGTTTACCTGAACTTGATTTATAAGAATTGACAACCCAATTATTTGAACCAATATGTGTTCCAACAAATCCAATAAATTTTCTATAACTTCTATCAATATCTATTATTTCAGATGAAATCAATTTTGAGTTTTTTAATTGTTGTGGAATTATTGTAGGTGCATTTTCGGGATAGTGTGGAATTAATTCTTTTGCTTTTTCTTCACCAAATTTTTGAACAAGTTGCGAAAAAACAATATCTGTCCACCAACTTATATTTAATTCCCAACCCATTAATTTTGCAATCATTAAACTATGTTCAGGTTTCCATAGTTCAGGATCATATCCAAGGATATCAAATTCAACTTGATACTTACCTTTACTATACTTAATAAATTCATTAACACCATTTGAATATGCAATTAAAATTTTTTGAGATAGTGGATTTATTTTATAAAAATTTTCTTTTGATATTTTTTTTATTCCCATTGTTCTAAACATTTTATCAATTGTTAATAGTTTAGAGCCAAAGATTTCACTCAATCTACCTTCACCTGCTCTTCTTGAAATATCCATCTGAAAAAATCTTTCCTGAGCATGCAAAAATCCTAATGCAAATGCAGCTTCTTCATCTTCTTTGGCAATAATCAATGGAATGGCGTTTTCATCACGATAAATTTCAATTCTATTCTTTAAATGATGAACTTTTATTTCGTCATCATAAATTGGCAATGATTTTTTCAACATAAAATATGAAATAATAAATCCAACCAATATCAAACATAGAAAAACAAGTGAAAAACCAATTGTTATCTTTTTCCAATTCTTCATTTTATCTTTCCTTAGAATTTACATATCTAATTTATAAATTGATTAATTGAAATTGAATATATTTAACATGGTTGTTTTATAAACTTTTTTAGTAAGGGAAAAACATGGAAATAATTTTAATAGTTACAACAACAATAAGTGTGTTAGGATTGATTTTAATATTTATCATATATAGAAAAATAAATTTATTTCAAGGTAACAATAACAAAGAAGAATTTGAAAGAATTGAAAAATCTTTTCGTGATGAAATTTCAAGAAGCAGAACAGAAATAAATACGATTTCAAAAGCTCAAAGAGATGAAATAAGAAATTCCGTAAATGATTTTGCATCACAATTAATGATGAACATAAATTCTATTTCTGAAATGCAAAAAAATCAATTAAATATTTTTGCCGACCAACTAAAAAATTTAACTCAAACTAACGAAGAAAAATTTAATCGCTTACAAGAAAAAGTTGAAAGTCAGTTGAAAGAAATTCAAGACAAAAATGAAAAAAAACTTGACGAAATGAGAATTACTGTTGATGAAAAATTACATTCAACTTTAGAAAGAAGATTGAGTGAATCTTTCTCTTTAGTTAGTGATAGACTTGAAGCTGTTAGAGAAGGACTTGGTGAAATGAGAAATCTTGCAAGTGGTGTTGGAGATTTAAAGAAATTATTTTCTAACGTGAAATCACGGGGATTTTGGGGAGAAATACAATTAGAAAATTTAATAGATCAAATTTTAACCCGAGATCAATTTGAAAAAAATATTATTACAAAAAAAGGCAGCAATGATAGAGTAGAATTTGCAATTAAAATGCCCGGAAGAAATGATATAAATAACTTTTGCTATTTACCAATTGATGCAAAATTTCCTATTGAAAATTATCAAAGATTAATAAATGCTCAAGAAATTGGAGATATCGCTTTAGTCGAAGAATATTCAAAAGCAATTGAAACCAACATTAAACTTGAAGCAAAAAAAATAAATGAAAAATATATTGATCCACCAAATACCACTGATGTTGCAATTATGTTTTTACCAATAGAAGGATTATTTGCTGAAGTTTTAAGAAGACCCGGATTATTTGAAAAAATTCAGACTGATTTCAAAGTTATAATTGCAGGTCCAACTACAATCTCTGCTATATTAAATAGTTTACAAATGGGATTTAGAACACTTGCAATAGAAAAACGCTCGAGCGAAGTTTGGAATATTTTAAGTAGTGTAAAAACTGAATTTGCAAAATTCGGTGAAGTGCTTGATAAAACACAAGAAAAACTTGAACAAGCCAGTAAACAAATTGATAGTGCTAAAACAAGAACAAGAGCAATTGAAAGAAAATTAAAAGATGTTGAAGTAATTCCAGGTGATGAAATAAAATTAATCGAATAAAATTTTTTATCAACATTTAAATTTTTTTTAATAAATAACAAATAAATTCTCCATTCACCGATATTTTTCCACCATTCGCCGAAAAGTTGTTTCCAATCGTAAAACTCTAATCTATTTTTACCGTCAGAATTTGTGAACAAAAAAAGGAGAAAATAAAATGGCTCGCGAATTTCATGGAAGAGTGGTTATTGGAATAATGTTAGTATTAATTGGTTTATTATTCTTTTTAGAAAATCATGAACCTTTTAATGAATTAATTCCAAGCTTTATATATAAATGGGAATTTTTCTTCATCCTTTTTGGATTATTATTCTTTCTTTTATCAAGAAATAAAATAGCTGGTATAATTTTCTTTTCAATTGGACTTTTTAATTTAGTACCTGAATTATGGCCTTTGGTTTTCATTTTCATTGGAATTTATATTTTAATTGGATTCAAAGGGTTAAAGAATTTTAGCTTTTCAGGTCCAAATGATAATGTAGAAAAAGATAAAAATTACTTAGAACAAATAAGCATTTTTGGTGGTGGTTCAAAAGTTTTTTTAAGTGATAATTTTAAAGGTGGAAATATAATTTCAATTTTTGGTGGTTCAGAAGTTAATTTAACCGGCAGCAAATTAGCAGAGGGTGAAAATATTTTAGAAACAACATCAATCTTTGGTGGATCAACTATTGTGATTCCTAATGATTGGAATGTAATAACAGATGTTCTTCCAATTTTTGGTGGTTTCAGTGATAAAAGAAAAAGAGATCCAAACCAAATAATTGATACCAACAAAACATTAATAATCAAAGGTGTTGCAATTTTTGGTGGTGGCGAAGTTAAATCAACAATTTAAAAAATAGGATAGTTATGAACTCGAATAAATTAAAAAATTATATAGGAATATTTTTTATACTCATAGGTGTGCTTTGGTTATTTGAAAATTTTGACCTAATATTTTTTGGATTTCCTTTAGGAAAATTAATTTTTTCATGGCACACCTTTGCAATAATTTTTGGGGCAATTTTAATTTCGAACAATTCAAAATCATTCGGCGGATATTTTTTCATAACCATAGGATTAATCAGTTTGCTAAAGCATATTCCTTTTAATCCATTGGTTTCATTTTTAACATTTGGAAATTTATGGCCACTTATTTTGATAGGTATTGGAATATGGATGATAATGAATTTAAGATCAGATAAGTATGAAAATAAAATCAATTTTGACTTTACTGAAAAAGTTGATTCAACAAATGAAAATTTGATTAATGAATCAGTTCAATTTACATCAATGAAAAAAATAATTAACTCCGAAAATTTTTCCGGTGGAAATATTAATGTTTGGTTTGGCGAATTAAAATTAGACCTAACTCAATCAAAACTTAAAGAAGGTGATAATACACTAAACGTAAATATAATGTTTGGAAGTTTAGAATTAAGAGTTCCAACAGACTGGAAAGTAAATACAAGTATATCAGCAACTTTTGGTGGAATAGATGACAAAAGAATTGCAAAGCTTATAAACGTGCAAAGCAACTCTACATTGATGATTAAAGGATCTGTTGCTTTTGGCGGTTGTGAAATTTCTTATTAGGTGAAAAATGACTAATCCATTCACAACAAACAGAAAAATTTTTGCTTCATATACTTTGATCTGGTTATTTATTTTTATTGCATCAATTATTCTTATATTTTTTACTCAGGATATAAAAATCAATTCTGCGGTTATTGATTCTGCTATTTTTACTTTTATTTACTTCATATTAGGAATTGGAGTTTGGTACACTGTAAGATTCAATTCACTAGAAACCTATAAAACTCCAAAGTTAATTTTAAATCATTTTGTTGCATCAATCTTAACATCAACTATATGGATTACAACTGGCTCATTAATCTCATTAAATATACTTAGTGATGATCCAAATTATGTTCTTTTTATAAATTCATCATACATATGGAGATTTTTAATCGGTATTTTATTTTACATAGTTTTAATTTCTATTGACTACTTGATTATTTATTATAATAATTTTCAAGAAAAAGTATTGAAGGAATCGGAATTAAAATCACTTGTTAAAGAAGCAGAGCTGAACGCTTTGAAATATCAAATTAATCCACATTTTATTTTTAATAGCCTGAATTCAATTAGCTCCCTGACCATTTCAAATCCACAACTTGCACAGGAAATGACAATTAAACTTTCTACTTTTTTGAGAAATACTCTTTCAAGAAATGATTCACAAAAAAGTAAACTTATAGATGAAATTAATGCAGCAAAACTTTACCTAGAAATTGAAAAAATTAGATTTGATGATAAGTTCGAATTAATTGAAGAAATTGATTTAGAATGTAAGAATTTTGAAGTGCCAAGTATGATACTTCAACCACTTTTTGAAAATTCAATTAAACATGGAGTTTATGAAAGTCTAGAAAAAGTTACCATAAAACTTTCTTGCCATAAAGAAAATAATTTTATTAAAATATCTGTGGAAAATGATTTTGATAATAAAAGTATTTCCAAAAAAGGTGCTGGAATTGGTTTAAAAAATATTTATAATAGGATGAAATTAATTTATGGACAAGAAAATCTGGTTGAAGTCATCAAAGAAAAAAGCAAATTTATTGTAAACATTTATATACCAAACAATTAACATGGAAAAAATTAAAACTGTAATAATTGACGATGAAAAATTAGCAAGAGATATAATCAAAAATTTTTTATCAACTAACAACGAATTCGAAATTATTGCTGAAGCATCTAATGGTTTTGAAGGAATAAAATTAATTAACGAATTAAAGCCAGATTTAATTTTTCTTGATGTCCAAATGCCAAAAATAAATGGATTTGAAATGCTTGAACTAATTGAAAATCCACCTTTAATTATTTTTACAACAGCATTTGACCAATACGCAATAAAAGCATTCGAAATTAATGCCATTGATTATCTACTAAAACCATTTTCAAAAGAAAGATTTAATGAATCACTCGAAAGAATAAAAAAAATTCATTTAGAAAATGATAAATCTAAAATTGAAATTTTTAATAAAATATCTAACAACCTACCGAATCAAGAAAATTTAGAAAGAATTGTTTTTAAAAATGGATCTAAAATAAATGTTATTGATGTTGAAAATATTATTTTTATTGAAGCACAAGATGATTACACAATGTTTTATACTAAAGAGGGAAACTTTCTCAAACAAAAAACAATGAAATATTTTGAAGAAAATTTAGACCCCAAAAAATTTATTAGAACACATCGTTCTTACATCGTCAAACTTGATCAAATTAAACAAATTGACATAATTGAAAAAGAATCATATCAACTAACTTTATTTAATTCAAAAAAATTGCCAGTAAGTAAATCGGGTTATTCAAAACTAAAAGAGCTTTTCAATTAATTATAAAAATTGAAGTTCTACTTATCACTACTTATATTTGGTTTGTAAAACTATGGTAATAAAATGAACATTGACAAAGATTTACTTTCAATTCAGGAAGCAAGAAATTTAGCAAAAGCTGCAAAAGAAGCTCAATTAGAATTCAAACATTATAATCAAGAGCAAGTTGATAAAATAGTAAAAGCAATGGCAGATGCTGGGTATAAAGAAGCTGAGCGTTTAGCAAGACTAGCACATGAAGAAACAGGATTTGGAAAAGTATCGGATAAAATTATTAAAAATCAGTTTGGTAGCAGAACTGTTTGGGAATCGATTAAAGACTTAAAAACTGTTGGTGTAATAAGTGTATTAAAAAATGGTAAAATAGTTAAAATAGCTGAACCAATGGGAGTTGTTGCTGCATTAGTACCATCAACAAATCCAACATCAACAGCCATGTTCAAATCTATAATATCATTAAAATGTAGAAACGGAATTGTAATTTCACCTCATCCTAAAGCATTAAAATGTACACTCGAGGCAACAAAAGTAATGACCGAAGCTGCTGAAAAAGCTGGCGCACCAAAAGGATTAATTCAATGTTTACCAATACCAACAATTGAAGCAACAAACGCATTAATGCATGATAAAAATATTGCAGTAATTTTGGCAACTGGTGGAATGCCAATGGTTCATGCTGCATATTCAGCTGGTAAACCTGCTTATGGAGTTGGTGCTGGTAATGTACCTGCTTACATCGATAGAAGTGCTAATATTCAAAAAGCTGTTGCAGATATAATTTTCGGAACTACCTTTGATAATGGAGTTTTGTGTTCCTCTGAACAAGCAATGGTTGTTGACCGACCTATAAAAGAAAAAGTAATTGATGAAGCCAAAAGAAAAGGTGCTTATTTTCTCAATGAAGAAGAAAAAAAGAAACTTGAAAATAAAATTGCAAAAGGTGCAAAATTAAATCCTGAAATAGTTGGTAAGTCTGCAAAATGGATTGCTGATTTTGTTGGAATAAATGTTCCGGATAGTACAACAGTTCTTATTGCAGAATGTGATTCGGTTGGTAAAGATGAACCACTTTCAATTGAAAAGCTATCTCCGATTCTCGCTTTTTACACAGTTGAAAATTGGATGGAGGGATGTCATCGTTGTATTGAACTTTTAGAATTTGGAGGAATTGGACACACTCTAGTAATTCATGCAAACGATAAAGAAATAATAATGAAATTTGCTTTAGAAAAACCTGCATTTAGAATTGTTGTCAATACACCATCTTCGGTTGGTGCTGTTGGATATTCGACTGGATTAACTCCTTCAATGACTCTAGGTCCCGGAACCTGGGGTGGTTCTATTATTTCTGAAAATGTTTCAGCTATGCATTTAATGAATATAAAAACATTAGCATTTGAAACACTTGAAATAAACAAAGGAAATTCTGTCAATTCATTTGAAGGTTATTTTTCTGAAAATACAAAACCAAATTCGGAAATTAATTTTACCAAAGAAATTGAAAATAGATTAAGAGCAAGAGCCGGTAATCCTGTTGTTAAACCTTTTATAAATCATGAGAGTAAAAGTGTAAAATCCTCATCCAGCTTTGGTAGTGGTATTTCAGAAGAGGAAATACAAAAAATAATTAAAGATTTTTCAAAATAATATTTAGTGATGTTTAGCATACCTTAAGTATTTTTAAATATTATATTTGAATGAAAGTATTTGAGGATATATGTCTTTTCAAAAGAATTGGTCGATTGAAAAGGGGGATTATAAAAGAGATGACGACACAACTTGGTCATATTTTAGGAAGAAACAGAGAAAGAAAAACATAAAACTTTTTATCTTTATTATATTATACACTATTGCAGTATCTGGTTTAACATATTTTTTAATTACAATTATTTAATTATAACGGTCGAGTTTAAATTTTTCACCAAGATATAATTTTCTAACATCGTCATCTTCGGCTAAATTATTTGCAGTACCTTCTTTGAATATTGAGCCATTTATTAAAATGTAAGCTCTATTTACTATACTTAGAGTTTCATGTACATTATGATCTGTTATTAAAATTCCTATTCCACGATTTTTAAGATTTGCAACAATGTTCATAATATCTTCAACAGCAATTGGATCTACACCTGCAAATGGTTCATCGAGTAAAATAAATTTGGGATCGGTTGCTAAAGCTCTTGCAATTTCACATCTCCTTCTTTCACCACCACTTAATTGAAATCCCATATTTTTTCTTACTTTTTCTAAACCTAATTCATTAATAAGTTTTTCTAATTTTTCATTTCTCTGTTGAGAAGTTAAATCCATTACCTGAAGTACTGCCATAATATTATCTTCAACAGTTAATTTTCTAAAAACAGATGCTTCTTGTGGAAGATACCCTATTCCCATTCTTGCTCTTTTGTACATTGGTTCTTTTGTAATTTCAGTTTGCTCAAGAAAAACTTTTCCATCGTTTGGTTTTATCATTCCAACAATCATATAAAATGTTGTTGTTTTTCCGGCTCCATTTGGTCCAAGTAATCCAACAACTTCTCCTTGAGTAACATTGATTGAAACTTTGTTTACAACAGTTCTTTTTTTATAAATCTTTATTAAGTGTTCACTTCTTAAGTTGAGATTTTGTGACATTATATTTTTTGTCCTTTTCTAAATAAAATAAAATATTTTTTCTGATTGAAAGTAATTCATCCTTTGATGGTCTGTTTTCATAAATTTTAAAAGTTGGAATAGTAAATTCTTTTTCCTTTCCTTCAATTATATTTTCAGGGAAATACTCACTTTGTGGCTTTCCAAAAAGTTTTACATCACTTACTTCTTTGTCCTGAAAATATATTCGAGCAGTTTCAGAACTTGATTTTATTAATCCATTTTTTTTACCATCATCAAATACATAATAGATACTCAATACATTTCGAAAAACTTCTGTTAACTCTATGTTATCGTTTCCAAAATAAATATTTATTCTTTTACCGGAAATTTGGTCATATCGGAAATTATAATTTTCATTTTCAGAAATTATTGATGAATTATTTTTTAGTTGAATTTCTTTCAATCTTTTATTTTTAATATAAATGTAAATTGAATCTCCTATTAATTGAGCATTATCATACCAAATGATAGGTGGGTTAGTATCTTCTTCTTGTTTTATTATTTCAATTGAATCATTATTTTGATAAAAAACAGTATTTGAATTGATTGATGAAAACATATTTTGATTTATTCTCACGTTTTCTTTTGCTATTAACTTATTATTAGTTGAATCGTTATAAGCTTCCATTTTTATTGATGAAACAACTAAAGTATCAGCTTTATCTTCTGTTTTTTCAATTCTTAAAAGAAGTGGTGTACCCCAAATTGTGGAAATCTTTTTTATACCATCATCATTTAATCTATCGCAAAAAAGTGAAATATTATTTGTTGAGTTATAAAGTCGGATGTTATTATACGCATCGGTAAATTTTGTTTGTCGTAAATAAATTAAGCTATCTGCCAATAAAACTGAAGCTGTATCTTGAACAACAACATTTCCAACTGCAATTGCTTTGTCATCATTGTCATAATAATTTAGTTTATCTGTAAATAATTTAGTAATTCCCTCTTCAAGAGTAACATTATCAAAAAAGTAAGATCTTTTTTCTTCGAAGTAATAATAACCTTTTTTAGATTTTAGTTTTACATGACCATCAGTTAAATTTATTCCCGCATCTGAAAAAGCAATCTGAGTATTACCAAAATATTTTCCTTTAGATGTTTTAACTTCAATACTATCCTGAGTTACAACAACTTTTCCAATCAATTCTGCTTCATTTTTTGCTAAGTATTGAATTGCTTTATCACATGTTATTCTTACTTTTCCTTGTGTTAAAATTACATTTCCATGTAGTTCACGAATTGATTCACCGTTAATTACTTTACCTACTAAGCTATCACCAATTGCAATTATTGGATTTTCATTTTGAGCATAAATTGATACCGAAAAAATTATTACTATAAAAATTTTTTTAATCATTTTTTTACTTCAGAAAAAGTTGCTGTATATGTTGGTCGGAACACAACATAGTTATTTAAGCTTTGATCAGATTCCAAGCCATAACCTTCAATTAATTCTTTCTTTGTTTTTATTGAAACAAATTTATCTGTGACAATTTTTTGGTCATTATTTCTCCACATAAGCATTTCTGTTTTAAGAACAACACCACTATCATTCTGAGCAATTACATTATCAAAGGCATACATATCTCGGGTAATATCATCTACTTTTCCTTTATCAGCAGTTAATTGCGATGCATTTTTTTGTTGTTTATCATAAAACTCGATTCTAATTTTTTCAAGGAGAGTTTCTTTTTTAATTTCATATTTAAGCAGATGATTTGCATAAAGTATAGCTTTTAATTTTCCATCTTCAGAAAAATAAACTTTTGAATTCCAACTTTCATGAGATGGAATTTCACCAACTAATTTATTTGTTTCAATTTGGGGTTGAACTTTTTCTCTATTGCAGCCAAATAAAACTAACAGAAGAAAAAAATAACATAATTTTTTCATCTTTCGCGTAAACCTAATTTCACTAAATCATGAAGATGAATCATTCCAATAGGAATTTTATCATTATCGACAACAATTAAAGATGTGATATTATATTGTTCCATTAACTGAAGTGCAAAAGATGCTAATAAATCTGGTGAAATTGTTTTGGGATTTTTTGTCATAACATCAACAGCTTTTAAATCTTTTATATCAATTGTTTTTTCAAGTAATCTTCTTAAATCACCATCTGTTATAATTCCACTAAGTTTGCCATTATCATTTACAACGCAAGTAGTTCCTAATCTTTTAGAAGTAATTTCAAGAATTGCATCTTTTAATGATGTGTTTTCATTTACAATTGGAACATCTTTACCTGAATACATAATTTCAGAAATTTTTAATGCTAATCTTTTTCCTAAACTTCCGCCAGGATGTAATAGTGCAAAATCTTCGGCAGTAAAGCCTCTTAATTCTAAAAGAGATATTGCTAAAGCATCACCCATTACAAGAGAAGCAGTTGTTGAAGATGTCGGAGCTAAATCAAAAGGACAGGCTTCTTCTTTCACTGAAACATCTAAAATTATATCACAATCTTTTGCAAGTTTAGAAAATTTATCTCCAATCATGGCAATTAATTTTACACCAATTCTTTTAAACATAGGGACTAAATTTATTAATTCTTCTGTGTTGCCACTTTTCGATATTAAAATTACAATGTCATCTTTTCTAACCATACCAAGATCGCCGTGAAGTGCATCGGTTGGGTGCATAAATATTGCAGCTGTTCCGGTTGAATTCATAGTTGCAACTATTTTTCTTGCAATCAATCCCGATTTACCCATTCCTGTAAATACAACTCTGCCTTTTGAATTAAAAATAAGTTTTACCGCATCTGCAAAATTTTCATCTATGTTGTTAATTAAATTATTTATTGCTTCTGATTCAATACTAACAACTTTTTTACCGATATCAATAATTTCAGAAGAATTCATTAACTATCTCCTAAGAAAATCGAAAAAGGATTTTTTTCTTTGAATCATTTTAGGATCGAATAATGAATAATCTAATTCAATTCTGTTCCACATTTTGTTATAAAGCAGAAATGCCTGACCTAACTTTTCATTAGAATAATTTTCCAGATTTTCGAAAAGTAAATTTGGATTGAGTGCAACTTCAGGATTTTTTTCATCCATCAATAACATTAATTCATTATAAAAATTAGTAACAGGAATTAAATAATTTACTTCATCTTTAGCGTTATAAGTCCAAATTTTTCTGTGAACTGGAGCTATTGCTAATACTAAAGAATTCAAAATCAAATGAATTTCTTTAACATAAGAATTATCGTAAGGAGCTTTTTGTCCCGGCGTCCAATCTGAATAAGTCCATCGGTATAACTCTTTCATTTCATTTATTTTGGGAGTTAGTTCAAAATTCTGAATATCAATTTCAATTTGGTCATTATCTTGATGATGAATTGTAACATAAATTTCATGGTCGCTGTACACAATTTTTGAAATTGCAAAAATTGGAGTTGCAGATTCTTCAGTATCAATTTCAGTCCCGGGAGTACCGAGAATTAAATTGCCACCACCAAACCGCCCGTAACCTAAAACAAACGAGTTATTAATTTTATCACGATAAATTTTATAACCCAATTTGTTTTCCGGCAAGGCAGAAAAAAGTAAATCTTTTTCATTTTCTGTTAATTCACGAGGGAAATTTTTATTCTCTTCCATATTTATTTTTTTGATTGTTTTATATATTCTAAAATTTCTTCAATTACAAAACCACTTTTACTTTTTGTTACAAATGTTACTACTCTTTTAACTTCTCTTCTGCCATCAAAAGGACATGCTGATATTTTGCATTTTTGAAGAAGTGGAATATCTAACAAATCATCTCCAAGATAAAATACTTCTTCATATGTTATTTTTTTTTCATTAATTATTTTATTTGCCAATTCTAATTTATTAATTGAACCATCTAAGATGAAGCATAAATTTTTAGATTTTAATCTATTAACAATTTCACTTCTGCTTGCTGTTATAATTCCTAATTCAAGATTCAAACTTCTAAATTCATTGCAGTAAAATCTGAGTTTATCAATTAAATCATCTTCCGATTTATCATTATGAACAAAATTTTTCGGTATTAAACAACCTTCCAAATCAAATAAAAATAACTTAATCCCAGAAAAATTTTTTAGAATTTCATTTTTCATTTTTTACAATTTCATCAATTTTTTTTATTGTAATCAACAACTCTTTCAAATTATTTAAAGGCAATTGGCTTGCAGCATCACTCAAAGCTTTATCAGGATAAGGATGAACTTCTAAAAATAAACCATCAATTCCAACTGCTGCAGCTGCTTTTGCTAATGTTGGAATAAATTCTCTTTCTCCACCACTTTCAGTTCCTTTGCTTGGTAACTGAACTGCGTGTGTTGCATCCATAATTACAGGATAACCAAATTTTTTCATTATTTGTAAACTTCTCATATCAACAACTAAATTATGATAACCGAAAGTTGTTCCTCTTTCAGTCAACCATATTTTTTTATTTTTTGTTGATTCAATTTTTTGAATCACATGTTTCATATCATCAGGAGCAAGAAACTGTCCTTTTTTTACATTAATAATTTTACCCGTTTTACCTGCAGCAACTAATAAATCTGTTTGTCTTGATAAAAATGCTGGTATTTGTAAAATATCAGCAACATGAGAAACAGATTCAATTTCTCTTTCATCATGAATATCTGTCAAAACACAAACCTGAAATTCTTTCCTTACTTTTGATAAAATATTTAATGCTTTTTCAAAAGCAATACCGCTGAAAGAATTAATGCTTGTTCTGTTTGCTTTTTTATAGCTTGATTTAAATACAAATGGAATATTTAAATCATCAGTAATTTTTTTAATTTCTTCAGCAGTCTTCATTGTTGTTTTTTCATTTTCAACAACGCATGGACCAGCGATGAGAACAAATGGTTCTCCATTTCCTATTTTAATTTTTTTTGCGTTAATCATATACACCTTTTATTTATCAAAAAGATTTACTTGATTATTAAAACGATTTATACTTTTGTTAAAATGTTTATAAGCTAATTCAGTTGCTTCTCGCCCTCTTGGTGTTCTTTGTATAAATCCTTGCTGTATTAAAAAAGGTTCATAAACTTCTTCAATTGTTCCCGGATCTTCATTCACAGCAACAGAAAGAGAATTTAGTCCGACTGGTCCACCACTAAATTTTTCAATAATAGTTAATATTATATCTTTATCCATTTCATCTAAACCAAAATCATCAACTTCAAGAGCATTAAGTGCTTTTTTTGCTATATCTAAATCAATAATATTTTTGTTTTCAAAATCTGCAAAGTCGCGTGTTCTTCTCAATAACCTGTTAGCAATTCTTGGAGTACCACGTGAACGTTTTGCAATTTCAACAGATGCATTTTCATCAATATTAATATTCAAAATTTTAGCGGAACGATTAATTATTTTTGTTATTAATTCACTTTCATAATAATCTAATCTGCTTTTTATTCCAAAACGATCTCGCAAAGGTGCGGTTAATAAACCAGCACGGGTTGTAGCCCCGATTAAAGTATAAGGAGGTAATTTTATTTGAACTGTTCTGGCATTTGGACCACTATCAATCATAATATCAAGTTTAAAATCTTCCATTGCAGAATAAAGATACTCTTCAACTACAGGACTTAGCCGATGAATTTCATCAATAAATAAAACAGATTTTTCTTCTAAGTTTGTTAATAATCCTGCTAAGTCGCCCGGCTTTTCTAAAACGGGTCCACTTGTTATTTTAATTTTAACACCTAGTTCGTTTGCAATAATATGAGCAAGAGTTGTTTTGCCCAAACCCGGAGGTCCTGTTAATAAAACATGATCTAAACTTTCCCCTCTTTTTTTTGCAGCTCCAATAAAAACTTTTAAGTTGTCTGTAATTTTTGTTTGTCCGGTAAAATCTGCAAAGGTTTTCGGACGAATTGAGTTTTCAATTTTTTTCTCTTCTTCGTTTGCAAAGGGGTTTATATTTTCAGTTCGTTTGCTCAATTGGTTTCTTTTTGTTTTTTAATTTTTTACTAAATGCAAATTTATACTTTTCAAGTAAATGTACCATTAAAATCATTAATAAAATTAATGATATTGCTGCTAATATTGAACCGGCGAGACTCAATGATTTTGGCCAAAACATATAAAAACCAGGTATCCATGCACTTCCATATAAAATAATAACATGAACTGCATAAATGATTAATGTATATCTTCCTACCTGCTTTATTATTTCCGGAATTTCATCAACAAATAGAGAAATAGTTGCCATTATGCTATTTAATAATAGAACAACTCCAAGTCTTAAAAAAATTACAAATAAATTATCTGTTATAAAATATTTATATCCAAAAAATTTATTTTGAATAAATGAAGTTAATAAAGCAAGTATAAGAAATAATAATCCAATTCCGCTAAGTTTTAATACAAATTTTTTTTCTTTGAATATTCCGGGATTTTTGGCGAGATAAACGCCTAATATCCCGCCGGTTATTACATAACCACTCCACGGAAAAATTGGAAATAATGATCCTGTTTTATGATAAAACCAGGCAGCAAAAGGGATTGGTAAAAAATTAGCCCAGTTAATTTGTTCAGTAAAATTCCACATAATGAAAAAAAATAAAGCAGCAATTGAATAAACCAAATAAATATTAACTTTAAATTTCTCTGAGATGTATGAAAGAAAAATTAAAAATAAAATTCCTGTTCCAATTAAATGGAGAGCATCAACCTGAAAAAAGATCATCCATTGTTCGAATGAAACAATACTGAATTCAATTACTCTGTGTGTCGGAAATCTTAGTAAATATGCAATTAACACTAACAAGATAAATCTTTGAATTCCTTTTATAACTCTTGGGTTTTCATGAAATGTTTTACCTGATAAATTAAATAAATAACTAAAAGCAACTCCGGATGAAATCATAAAAATTGGAGCTGTAAATCCACGCATGGTAACCCAAAAATTATAAAGCAAAGAATCACTAGTTCTATATTCGTCGGATAAAAAAGCATCAATAGTATGTCCCTGAACCATCATAAGAACAGCAAGAGCTCTCATTAAATCAATAAAAATTATACGTTCTTGTTTAATCATAATAATATTTTAAAAATAAAACCCCACTTTCGTGGGGAAATAATTTTTTAACTAATTATAAAAATCAGATTAATTTTTTGGATGTTCATTTACCCAATTTTCTAAAAATTTTACAATGTATTGTGTAGAAGTTCCAGGTGTAAACAATTCACCTACTCCCATTTCTTTTAATTTCTTTAAATCATCTTCCGGAATAATTCCTCCACCAAAAAGAAGAATATCATTTACATTTTTTTCTTTCATTAATTCAAGAATTCTTGGGAAGATTGTCATGTGTGCACCAGAAAGAATACTGATACCAATTGCATCAACATCTTCTTGAATTGCAGCTTCAACAATCATTTCGGGTGTTTGTCTTAATCCAGTATAAATAACTTCCATACCAGCATCTCTCAATGCAGCAGCAACAACTTTAGCTCCTCGGTCATGACCATCTAATCCTGCTTTTGCGACTAAAACACGAATTTTTCTATTCATTCTTGTACTCCAAACTTATTACTACAAAAATAATATGCTTAATTAGAAAAGACAATTTGAGATTTTTTGATTACTTAGTTCTTTTTTCGTTTTTAGTTTGTTTTTCAAAAAACCTGCGTGCTATTTCTAAATCTTTGGGTGTATCAACTGAAAGACTATCATACTCAGTAACTACAATTTTAATTTTGTAACCATTTTCAAGAAACCGGAGTTGTTCCAATTTTTCTATTTGTTCTAAATCAGTTGGTTTTAGTTTTGTGAAATTCAGAAGTGCTTCTCTACGATAAACATATAAGCCAATATGTTTATAAATTTCTGCTGTTTGTATTCTTTCAAGATTTGTTCTTGCATCTCTTACAAAAGGAATTGGACTACGTGAAAAATACATTGCAAAATTATGATAATCAAAAACTACTTTTACAACAGAAGGTGATTTCATTTCATCAACGTTAGTTATTCTTCTTGCAAGCGTTGATAATTTTACTTCTTTATCGAACAAATGTGGTTCAATTGCCTGATCAATCATTTTCCCTTTAATAAAAGGTTCATCTCCCTGAATATTTACAATTATTTCGGCTTCGGGAATTTTTTCTACAACATAAGCAATTCTATCTGAACCACTTGTGCAATCTTTTGGAGTCATGTAAACTTCTGCACCAAAATTTTTGCAAACCTGATAAACTTTTTCATCATCTACTGCAATTACTACTTTATCTAACAATCTGGATTTTTTTGCACTTAAATAAGTATGTTGAATCATAGGTTTACCACCAATATTGGCAAGTGGTTTTCCTAATAATCTTGATGACGCGAATCGAGCGGGAATAATTCCTATTTTCATTTTATTGTTGACTAATTACTTTTGGGACATGGAAAAATTCTTCATTTCTTGCTGGTGAATTTTTTAAAGCATCTTCTGTTGAAACCGATTTTTTCAATTCATCATTTCGAAATACATTATTTGTTTCAAATGGGTGTGCAAGTGGTTCTACATTTGAAGTGTCTAATTCATTCAGCTTTTCTATATATAAAAGTATTTCATTGAATTGCGAAGTAAATTTTTCTAATTCACTTTCATCAAATTTAAGTTTTGCAAGTGAAGCAATATAAATAACATCTTCTTTTTTTACAGACATTTTACCAACCTTGATATGTTACATTTACACTTTCTAAACTTCCTCTTAAACGAATTGTAATTGTGTGAGATCTAAATCCTCTTTTAGGACTTGTTACAGTTAATAAATAAAAACTTTGAGAATAATTATTAAGGTATTCTCTTATACTGGTTAAAAATTGTGTTACATTTCCATTTGAAGCGTTGAAATAACCTGAAACACCTATCATTTTTAATATATCTTCTCTTAAATCGCCAGCATAACCAATTGTATAAACTCTTTTTCCTGCAACTGCATTTGTAGCTTCAGCAAGCGTTCTTTTTCCGGCAGTATCATCACCATCGGATAAAACAATCATAATCGGTTGATTGACTTTTTTTACTGTTAAACTGCTAATTAATTTATTTGCTACATCAGAAACAGCTCCATAAAAATCTGTTGATCTTACACCATTTTGAATGTTACTGATTTCATTAATTGCTTGTTGAGCTGTTAACTGAGTTGGTATCTGACCACCTTTTGGTTTTAAAGTTTCACTAAATTCATAAACATAAAAAGATGAAATAAAAGCTGCTGGTGAACTTAAAAAAGTAACAATAGAAGTTGCATCGGCTTTCATTTTTTGTAAGATGGAATTATCTGTAACACTTGAACTGTTATCAATCAAAATATGAACTGGCATCAAAATATTTTCTGTTTTCTGATTTACAAAAGATAAATTTGATTCTCTTAATGGTTCGCCATCTTCAAGTATTTCAAAATCGCTTAACTTTAATCCGGTAATACCATTTCCTGATGCATCAACAACCTGAAATAAAATCGGAATATCGTGATCAATATTTATATGACTTTCATAATCATGTACTTTAATAAAGTATGATGAAGTTTGTGGAATATCTTCAGTTTGAAAATAATAAGTTGGTGAATCTGTCCATGTACCATTTGGAAGTAAAGCTCTAACTCTCCATGCATACCAGGTTAAATATGATAACTTTCCTGTAAAAAATTTTGTTGTGGTTAATCCATTTCCTTTTGGTGTTGTTAACCAGGATGTTGCTGAAGGTAAAGTTCCATTATTCGATGTTGGTTCTAAAAAAACCTGAAAAACTGTTCCAATTTGTGCTGTTGAAGTCCAACTTAAGTCAATACCATAAACCTGGATTCCTTTTGTTCCATCTTTTGGACTTTGAATTTGTATTACTGAATTATTTGGTGAAGTTGGATTTTCGGTATTTCCATCAAAAGAACAACTATTCATAATGAGAAAAATTATTGCGAGTGCAATTTTTATTTTTCTCATAAAATTAGTCATTAGTTTTCCTTCAAAATTCTATTTCAAATATAAAAATAAAAATTATTCTTCTACAAAGAATTAATATGTGCTTTTCTTTTTTTGATGGAGGGATGACTATAAAAAAACCATTCTACAAATGGATGCGGTTCTTGATCTCCAAGATTTTGTTCTGTTAGTTTCTCAAGTGTATTTATAAATGCTTCTTTTTTGTTCGTTGATTTCACAGCAAACGAATCAGCTTCATATTCAAATTTTCTTGAAATCCAATTTGTTATTGGTTGGAAAAATAATCCTATAATTGTTGCCCAAATTATTAAAATCGGCAAAGATGAAATTTGTGTAATATTTTGAAATCCAAACCATTCTAATGATACTAAATGTAAATTTGCTATCAGATAAAAAATTAAAAAACTTGATATGGTCCCTATTAAAATATTTTTTTGAATATGTTTTAGTTTATAGTGTCCTAGTTCATGTGCTATTACTGTTTCTATTTCATCAGCAGAATAGTTTTCAAGTAAAGTATCGCCTAACAAAATTCTTTTTGTTTTTCCTAAACCTGTAAAAGCTGCATTTGCTTTTTTTGTATTCTTACTCATATTGAATTTAAATACATTTTCAACTTTAAGACCCGCCAATTTTGAAAGGTTTATAATTCTTTCTTTTAATTCTTCATTTTCAATCGGAGTAATTTTATAGAATAATGGTAGAATAAGAATTGGTAAAATTTGGGCTAATACAACTGATACAAAAAACATAATTATTGAAAATGGCAACCACCATAAATTTCCAAATTTTGAAATAATAAAATAAAATAAGATTAAAAGTGGCAATCCAATTGTTAATCCAACTAACGTTCCTTTAACATTTTCCCAAAGCCATTTCAAAAAAGTTTGATTTGATAAATTGTATTTATGTTCAAGATAAAAATCAGTGTAATAATTCAAAGGAAAGAAAAATATTGATTGAACAAAACCAATCAACAAAGTAAAGAATATTAAAATTAAGTAGTTATTCGTTGTAAATTGACTTAAATAATTTTCCAGCTTAGAACTATAACCTAAAAAAACAAATAAGAATAAAAGTATAAATGAAATTATTCCTTCGGTTATGCCCCAAAATAGTTTAATGTTATTATATTTTTTTGCTTTTGAATTTTCTATCATATTCTTCCAAAACTATTTTTTTCTATCCAGCCAATTTTTCCATCAAGAAGTTTTATTTTCACCCAGTTGCCAACTTCATCTTCAATAGTAAATTTAATTCCTTCATGAATTACAAAATTATCATTACTTTTTTCATCGGGAGAAGTTTTAGCAGTATAAACTTGTTCTGTTAAAACACCATAATTCAAATCCTTTTCACGAGTAATTCTGGAAATAAATATTATCACAAAAATTATTAGTACGGCTAATGAAATTGAACCAACAAGAAATGATATTCTTTGCAAAGAAATTTTTCCTGAAAAAAAATAGATAGCAATACTTCCAAGTAAAATCCATAAAATAAAAACTATAATAATTTGTTGAGTTGTAGAAGGAATAAAAGTAATTAAACTTTCCCACCACAAAATGATAAATAATTTTGGGACTTCAGAAATTTTATCAACTGTGCGGGCATTAGCTAATTTAAGATTGAATTGCAGATCTTCATCACTTGGATCGAGTTTTAATCCTCTTTCATAATTCAAAATTGCAAAACCTATTTTCCCTTCTCTGAAATATGCATTGCCAAGATTATAATAAAGAGGTGCGCTTTCGTATCCCTGTTCTATAAGTTTTTGATAAAGAGAAATTGCTTCCTGATAATTTTGTTGTTTATACAAGTCATTAGCTTTATTCATTAATTCTTCAGGCGATTGAGCAAATAGATTAATTGATAAAACAAAAATTAGAATTAAAAATTTTTTCATTTCTTACCTCCAATCCTTGAATCAAGCTCAACGATTACTTTTATCGTTTCTTCATATAGATCATCTGCTTGCATTTGCATTTCTGCTTGTGGAGCGTACCGTGCGAATACACATTTATCTGCAACATTTTTTACTCTTTGTAATAATTCTTCACTCACATTTTTATTTCTTAATTTTTCAATGGCTAGATCAATTGTAAATTCAGATCTTTGAATTGTTAATTTATCTTCTAAATAACCATACAACGCAAGAGATAATTCATTATAAAAATTTGATGTTTGTAATTTTTCTAAAGCTGCCTTAGCAAGTTTTAATCTTTTACGTGCTTCCTTTTCAGCTTTCTGATATTTCATTAACTGAATATTACCATAAAGTTTATCTCTTCTTTGCTTAATTATTAACGCACCCGCCAATAAAATAATTGGTGATATTGTTGCAAACCAAAACCAATTTTTAATTAATGTTATTTCTGGTTTTAATTCTAATTGAAAATCTTTTGTCTTAATGTATCGAATATCTTCGCTTAAAATTTTTATATCTTCTTTATCAAATGATTGTGATACAAACTCATCACTTGCTCCTTTTTTAACATTGATTCTATAAGCTTCCGATTTTAAGGTTACATATTTTTTTGTGGATGGATTAAAAAAAGTAAATTCAACAGGAGGTATTTCCTTTACACCAGGTGAACGAGGAATAATTAAATAATCAATAATTTTTTGACCACTAACAATTGCACCATTATTTATGTTTTCAATTACTTTTGGTTCATATTTTTCAAATCCGGCAGGCAACTGTAATTGCGGAATATTTAACAGTTTAATATTTCCACTTCCGGAAATATTAATTCTTAATCTCAAAGATTCATTAGTAGCAACATCTTTTTTATCAATTTCACTTTTCATTGAGAAATTACCAACAGCGCCAGAGAAGGAAGCAGGAGCGCCTGAAGGTAATGGGTCAACCTGAACTTTAATTGTATTTGATTTAGATAGTAAATCAATAGTTTCTGTTCTATTAAAAAATGAATCGTTGAAAAAATCATCGAAGAGATCATTTCCAGTTCTTTTCTTTTTAACAATTACAGGAATATTTAATTCAAAAGGTGTAACATTTAACATTCCTGTTTTTGTTGGGAAAAGAGCAACCTGTTTTATTTTTGCAACACGATATCTTTCTCCCCGAAACATTTCAAGATCAAAATTAATTTGTTTGATTGGCTGAATTTCTTCTGCCCAAAAACCTTCATAAGATGGAAGTTTTGAAATTTGTGGCGATGCAATATTTAATTTAGTATAGAGTTTATAAGTAACTGTGATTTGTTCACCTTGCAAAACTTTTGTTTTATTCGCTTCGGCTATGATGAAAACATTTTTTGATAAATCTTCTTTTACATTTGAATTACTGGAGTGATTTGATTGTCGTTGAACTCCTTTTTCAACTTTTATTTTCAATGGTTGAGTTGAATACTTTTTTCCTTCATATGTAATTGATGCTGAACCAATGGTAAATTCACCTAAATTCTGTGCAAGTAAAATGTAGGAAAAGGTTAAAGATCCACTAGTTCTTCCATTAATAATAGTCATACTGGATGATTGATTTGGTCCGGTTAAAATTCTAAATCCATTAAAAGATGGAGGGATGAAATTGCTGATATTATTTATATCGCTACCTTCGAAAATAAAATCGATTTGAAACTGTTCTCCTTCGCCTACAATTGTTCTATCAACAGATGCAGTAAATTTTTGTGAAAACAAATTATTTGTTGTAATTAATAAAAATATAAACGACAAAATTTTTATGTAATTAATTTTTAACATCATTACTCCAACATCATTTTTCGATTAATAAATTTTCGTTTTCATTTTCTTACCAATCTTTATCAGTAGAATAAACTTTACCTTGAACTTTTCTTAATTTCTTTTGCATATCTTTTTCATTGTTTTTCAAGGCATCAAGAATTCGTTGTGCTTCTTCTTTCGAAATTTGATTTTTTTGCTGTTGCTGCTGTTGTTGATTTTGCTCTTTTTTGTTATCCTGATTTTTATTTTGCTCTTGTTGTTGATCTTGATTTTTATTTTGGTCTTGTTTTTTATCGTTCTTGTTTTGTTGATTTTGCTTTTGTTGATTTTGCTTCAACATATTCAAAGCATATGAAAGATTATACTTTGTGTCCAAATCATTTGGATTTAATTTCAAAGCTTGTTTATAGGCATTAATTCCATCTTTAAATTCATTTTTTTTAATTAACGCATTTCCGATGTTATGATATACAGCTGCTTTCTCTTTTTCATTTTCAGTTAATGGAATAGAATTTTGAAATGATTGAATTGCCTCATCATATCTTCCTTGTTTATAATATGCATCACCTAAATTAAAATTACTATGAAATGACTTATTATTTTTCTCCAGACTTTTTTTGAATTTTACTTCGGCATCAGAATATTTTTTTTCTTTGTATAAATCAACTCCATCATTGTTTAAACTTCTTTGACTTTGAGCAAGAACTAAAGATGAAATAAAAATCAAGAAAATTATTTTTTTCATCGTATCTCTCCTTTTCTCAATTCTTCCAGCTTAACTATCCATTTTGTTTTCTTAGATGTAATTCTAAATTCAATTAACAATAGAAAAATTGCGGGTATTAAAAACCAATAAAATTTATCTTCATAATCGGTTATTCTTTTTGAACCATATTCAGATTCCTGAATTTTAGCAAGGTCATTATAAATTTTATCAAGTTCATCTTCAGAATTTGTTCCCCGATAATATTTACCATTTCCTTGTTCAGTAATTTTCTTTAAGGTTTCTTCATCTAATTTTGTTAAAACAATTTCTCCTTGATTATCTTTTTTATAACCGATTTGAACGCCATCTTCATTATAAATTGGAATAGGAGTTCCAGCTGTTGAACCAAGACCAATAGCATAAATAGAAACATTTTTAGAATTAGCTTCTTTTAGTGGTTCATCAATATTTCCTTCATGATCTTCACCATCAGTAATAATAACAATTGCTTTATTTGTTGGGTCTTCATATTTAAATGATCGAAGAGCTAAATCCAATGCATCACCAATATTTGTTCCGGGTTGAGGAACAGTATTAAAATCGACAGCATTTAAAAATAAATTTGCTGCTGAATAATCAGAAGTTAATGGAAATTGTATAAATGCTTGTCCAGCAAAAACAATTAAACCAATTCTGTCTCCATTTAATCTTTGCATCAATTTTGAAATTTCGAATTTTGCTTTTTCTAATCTGTTTGGTTTAATGTCTTCAGCAGCCATGCTTCGGGAAACATCAAGTAAAATATATACATCAATTCCAACTTGTTTTGCTTCTTCTATCTTTGTACCAATTCTTGGGTTTGCAACACCAACTATTGTAAAAGTTAAAGCAATCATTAAAATGATAAACTTTAACATTTCTTTGAAATTATTTTTTTCAGGTATAATTTCTTTTTGAAGATTTTCTGATATAAAAACGTTCAAAACTTCTTTTTGTTTTTTTCTGTTCAATAAGTACAGTAAAACAAGAAAAGGAATAACTAATAAAAGATATAATATTTCGGGATTTTCAAATCTTATCATGGAATTTTTTTCAAATAAGTTTTAGAAATAACAACTTGAGTTAAAATTAAAACCATTCCAGAAAATGCCCACCAAAAGTAAAGTTCTTTAGCATGACGATATGAAGTTACTTCAACTCTTGTTTTTTCCATTTTATCAATTTCATCATAAATCTGCGCTAGTTTTTTATTGTTTGTAGCTCTAAAATATTTACCACCAGTAATTGAGGAAATTTGTTTTAATAAATTTTCATCTATCTCAACAGGTACCATCTGATAACGAATTCCAAAAGGAGTTTGAAATGGATATGGTGCTTCACCAATAGAACCAACACCGATTGAATAAATTCTAATACCAAATTTAGCTGCAATCTGTGCTGCTGTTATTGGATCAATTTGACCTGCATTATTAACACCATCAGTTAATAAAATCATTACTTTACTTTTTGCCTTGCTATCTTTTAATCTATTAACTCCATTTGCAATTGCATTTCCAATTGCAGTTCCATCTTCAATCATTCCCATTTTTATTTCACGTAATAAATTTTTTAAAACTGAATAATCTATTGTCAATGGACATTGTGTAAAACTATCACCGGAAAAAATTACAAGTCCGATTTGATCAACTGTTCGGCCATTAATAAATTCTTCTGTAACTTTTTTTGCAGCTTCTAATCTGTTTGGTTTAAAATCTTCTGCGAGCATACTTCCTGAAATATCAAGAACCATTGCTATATCAATTCCTTCGGTATAAATATTTTCTCCACTGCTAAAACTTTGTGGACGAGCAGCTGCTATAATTAATAATATTAAACCAATTAAGGTGAGTACATTCGGTAAGTGAATTAATTTTTCTTTTAGTGTAACAGGTGCTTTTCCAAAAAACTGAAGTGATGAGAAGTTAACATTTGGTGTAATTGAATTTTTATTCTTCCAAAACCAATATGCTAAAGCAAAAACAAAAATTAGTAATGTAAACATCCATGGATAAGCAAAAGTAACATCGCTAAACATTTTGCTCTCCATTTTTTTGTTCTTCTAATTTTATAATTGGAATTGTTTTGTTTACAATTTCATAAGCCTGAGAAAGCATTTCTTCATTTAATTTTGGAATAGGTTCGTATTTAGCAAACTTTACTAGATCTGCATTAGAGAAAAAGTTTTCTGCAATTGTAAAAATATCTTTAGCTTCATCAATAATTGATAATATTGGCAATATTTCTGATGATGGCATTTCTAAAGCACGGAATTTAAATCTGTTTTCAAAATACTCGCGTATTATTTCGGTCAATTCAGAATGATACTCTTTAACATTTCCATTTTGCCATAATTTTTTTTCTTTTAATAAATCTAATTTTTGAATAGCAATTTCGTGAGGTTGTAAAATTATTTCAGGTGCTTTTATTTCATCTTTAATTTTTTTCTTTTTCAGATATTTTACTAATAAATAGATAGCAACAAACAGAATAGTAACTGAAATAATAATTAATGCAATTACCCACCATGGTAATGGAATTTTTATAGGTTCTTTAATTTCACGAATATCTTCCTGTGGGTTTACTTCTAATGTTTTAACTAAAATTGTAAAAGGAGTTGTTGCAATAACTTTTTTTTCACTTACATTATTTTCATAATAAAATATTTTTAATGAAGGTATTTCAACTTTGCCTGAATCATATTTACTAAAAATAAATTTATGTAATTCAATTATCTTTTCATTTTCTTCTTTTTTATCCACCGGATATAATTTTATAAACTCTAATACTTTTAAACTATCCTTAATATTTGGTAATTCAGTTTTAATTTTTTTATCGTGGTTAATTTGGAGAGAGAAAGTAATATAATCACCTACTTTATATTCTGTTGTGTCTGTAAAAGCAGTAACCGAAATTGATTGAGAATAAATTGATTTAGTAATTAATATCAATAAAAATAATAAACGAAAATATTTTACCATCTTTTCTCCCGAAGTTTAAAGAAGTCAACCAAAGGTTTCACATACGATTTCGAAGTTTCAATTTCTATTGAATCTAATCTGCTGGAAATAAAAAGTGATTTTCTGTTTTCTCTTAAATTTTTTGAATATTCTTCAAAAGCGTTTTGGATTTTTTTATCACTTGTATCTATATATCTAATTTCACCGGTTTCAGAATCATAAAATTTAACAAGTCCTGCATTGAATAATTTTTTCTCTCTTTGATCTTCTAAAACAATCCCAATTAAATCATGTTTACGTCCAACAATTTTTAAGATTTTGTCATAACCGGCATCCAGAAAATCTGAGATTAAAAAAACGATAGCTTTCTTTTTAATTGTGTGATTAAAATATTCAAGTGCACTTTTAATATTTGAACCTTTTCTTTGTGGTTCAAAAGAAAGAACTTCACGAATAATTCTGAGTGAATGTGTTTTTCCTTTTTTTGGTGGAATAAATTTTTCAATTCGATCTGTAAAAAGAATTAACCCGACTTTATCATTATTCTTCAAAGCAGAAAAAGCAAGGACTGCACTTAATTCTGCTGCAATTTTTTGTTTTGTTTTATCAACAGAACCAAAGGAAAGTGAACCACTCATATCAACTAAAAGCATAACAGTAAGTTCACGTTCTTCTTCAAATATTTTAACATAAGGATGTCCAAAACGTGCTGTAACATTCCAATCAATATTTCTGATATCATCGCCGATAGTATATTCTCTCACTTCAGAAAATTCCATTCCTCTTCCTTTAAAAACAGAATGGTATTCTCCGCTAAAAACTTCGTTTACAACTCCACGAGTTTTTATTTCAATTTGTTTTACCTGTTTTAATAATTCTTTTGAAATCATAATCTTTTATTTGAATAATTTCATTTCATAACATCATAAACTAATTTTAAATCAATCAATTACTTAAACGTATATTTTATAAATATGATTAAGGAACTTCAACTGCATTAAGTATTTTATTAATTATTGTTTCAGAAGTAATATCTTCAGCTTCAGCTTCATAAGTAACAGCAATGCGATGTCTTAAAACATCAGAACAAATTGTTCTGACATCTTCGGGAATTACATAACCGCGCCGTCTTATGAAAGCAATTGCTCTTGCACCTAAAGCAAGATTTATTGTTGCTCTTGGAGAAGCACCATAAGCAATAAGATCTGTAAGTTCTTCAAGTCCAAAATCTTTTGGTGAACGTGTTGCAAAAACTATATCTAAAATATATTTCTCAATTTTTTCATCAACATAAATTTCATGAACTAATTTTCTTGCTCTTAAAATATCTTCAGGGGAAATTACAGCATTAATTTGCGGCAAATCTTGTGAAGTATTTAACCTCATTATTTTTTGTTCTTCTTCCCTTGTTGGATAAGTAATTTTAACTTTCAGCATGAAACGATCTACTTGTGCTTCCGGAAGTGGATAAGTTCCTTCCTGTTCAATAGGATTTTGTGTTGCAAGAACTAAAAATGGTTCATCGAGTTTAAATGTTGTATCTCCGATTGTAACTTGTCTTTCTTGCATTGCTTCCAATAATGCACTTTGTACTTTTGCGGGTGCGCGGTTTATTTCATCTGCTAAAATAAAGTTAGAAAAGATTGGTCCTTTTTTTATTGCAAAGTTTCCATCTTTTTGATTGTAAATCATTGTACCTAATAAATCGGCAGGTAATAAATCTGGTGTGAACTGAATTCTTTGAAACTTTGCTTTCATTGTTGCAGCTAATGATTTTATTGCAAGTGTTTTTGCTAAACCAGGTACACCTTCAAGTAAAATGTGTCCATTGCCAAGTAAGCCAACTACAAGTCTTTCAACCATTGACTTTTGACCGACAATAGTTTTGCTTATTTCATTAAACAAAATATCAATGAACTCACTTTCTTTTCGAATTTTTTCATTCAATAAAGTTATATCCAATTCTTTTCTCTCCTTTTTTGTTTGCTTCTACAAATTAAAATTGAAGTAGGTTTCGTTTTTTTGAGGTGCAAATATATTGATTTTGATTTCTACTTTCTCTTTTTATTCATTTATTACTTTGAGCATTGCAAATTTAAGATACACTGTTTCAGGCATTGCTGGCAAAATCGGATGATCTAAAGATGCATGATTAAAATGAAACAGCTGAATTTTTTTGTTCACTTTGGTTGCTGCGTTTTTTATTATTGACAAAAAATCCTCATGATTTATATGATGTGAACATGATGAAGTAAACAATAATCCACCATCATTTAATAAATTCATTGCTAGTCTGTTTAATTTTTCATAACCTTTAATTGCTGTTGGAATTGACTTTTTGCTTTTTGCAAAAGCTGGTGGATCGATATTAACAACATCATATTTTTTATTTTTTAATATTTCTTCTTCCATAAAATCAAAAACATCAGAGTTGATTAATTCAACTTTTGTGTCAAATTTATTTAGTGCTAAATTATTTTTTACGTTTTCAATTTCAGTAATTGATGAATCCACGAATGTTACTTTTGAACATTTATTATAAATTGCATGTAATCCAAATCCTCCGGAATTACAAAAACAATCCAACACATTTTTGTTTGTGCAAAATTTTCCAAAATATTCTCTGTTATCACATTGATCAAAGAAGAAACCGGTTTTTTGACCGACATTAAAATCAACTTTATATTTAATTATTCCATCGTCAATCAATTCAGTCTCTTTCTCACCAAAATAAATTTTATCTTCTTCATTTAACCCTTCAAGTTTTCTAAAATATGAATCATGCTTTGTAAAAATATTTTTTGCATTAAATTTTTCTTTTAATATTTTCAAAATGATTTCAATATTTTTTTCAATTCCTGCAGAATAAATTTGAAGAACAAATATATTATTGTATTTATCAATTATTAATCCGGGTAAAAAATCACTCTCGCTAAAAACAAGTCGATAAGAATCTCGATTTGGATAAAACTGTTTTCTTAGTTCGAATGCCTGAACTAATCTGTCTTCAATTATTTTTTCAATTAATATTTCCTTTTGTTTAGATAAAACTCTAACAGCAATTAAAGAATTTGCATTATAAAAACCTTTTGCCAAAAAATTTCCTGTAAAATCAAAAACGTCAACCAGATCACCATTTTCGGGATTGTTTTCAATTTTTAGAATTTCATTACTAAATATCCAAAGATGCCCTTTTTTAATTCTTCTATCTTCATTTTTTTTCAGAACTACTTTTTTCAATTTATAATCCAAATTTGTTATTTAAATATACCAATTTGAACTTAGCTTAAAACATAGAAATTAATTTGTTAAATTAGATTCAAATAAAAAGATCAAATATGAACCCGACTGAAATATTAAAGAAATTTTTTAATTATGAATCATTTCGTGGTGAACAAGAAAATATCATAAACACTTTAGTTTATAAAAAGAATCATTGCTTAGTTTTAATGCCAACTGGTGGTGGTAAATCTTTATGTTACCAAGTGCCGGCATTAATGTTCGAAGGTGGAACAATTGTTATTAGTCCATTAATAGCTTTAATGCAAGATCAGGTTGATGCATTAAAAAAGAAAAATATCCCGGCAGAATTTATTAATTCATCTGTACCACCTGATAAAAGAAAACAAAGATTACAAAAGTTTGTAGAAGGAAAAACTAAATTACTTTATGTTACCCCTGAAAGGTTTAGAAAGGAAGAATTTATAGATGAAATAAAAAAAGTCAAAATTGATTTACTTGCAGTTGATGAAGCACATTGTATTAGTGAATGGGGTCACGATTTCCGTCCAGATTACTCACGTATTGCTGAATTTAGAAATTTAATTGGAAATCCTTTGACAATTGCATTAACTGCTACTGCAACAATTGAAGTACAAAAAGACATTATTTCTAAACTTGGACTTAAAGAATCAGGTATTCAAATTTTTCATCAAGGAATTCAAAGACCAAATTTAAAATTAGAAGCAATAGAAGTTTATGATGAAAAAGATACATTAAAAAATATTTTAGATGTAATTAAAAATTACAATGGTTCGGGAATTATATATTTTTCATTAATCAAGACACTTGAAAATTTTTCTCAATTGTTACAAGACAAAAAAATCAACCACAAAATTTATCATGGTAAATTAGATTCAACATTAAGAAAAAAAACACAAAGAGAATTTTTAGATAATAAAGAAAAATTAATTCTTGCAACAAATGCTTTTGGAATGGGAATAGACAAACCTGATATACGATTTGTTATTCATGCAGAAGTTCCATCATCAATTGAATCATATTATCAGGAAATTGGAAGAGCCGGAAGAGACAATAAACCTTCACTTTGTTTATTAATTTATAATCAACAGGATTTATACACACAAATGGAATTTATTAAATGGGCAAATCCCGATGCAAATTTTTACTCTAGACTTTATGATTTAATAAAATCAAAAAATCACGAAATAAATAATTTCGGAATTGAATATTTAAGAGAAGAATTAAGTTGGAAAAACAAAAATGATTTTCGTTTAGAAACAGCATTAGCAATGTTCGATAGATATGGAATAACAGAAGGAGATATTGAAACAAAAGACTTAACTATAGTAAATGAATTACCATTTGAGTTAAGTAATGAAAAATATTTAAATGAAAAACTTAAAAGAGATAATTTAAAATTACTTTCAATGGTTCAATATTTTAGAACCGAAAAATGCAGAAGAAAGTTTATTTCAGAATACTTTGGATTTTTCGATGAAAATGATTGTGGAAATTGTGATATATGTAATCAAATTATAAAACAAGATGAATAATAATTTAATTTCAGTTCACTTTAGTGAACTGATAAAAGAAAAAAAGTAAGAATTTTTACATAATTTGTAATATCTAAAAATCTTTGTTTGCTTGATTTATAGATAGAAATCACATTAAAAATTTCAAGACGAATTTACCCCCAGAAGATTATAATTATTTATTGCTTTGTTAGTTTTTGCAGCTATCACCACTTGTATTATTTTGATTTATTTTATTTTTTTAAGTAATAAAAAATTTCTAGAAAATATTATTTGAGGGCTCAAGAATAAAATTATATATTACATCAAAATAATTCTAAAATTAAAATTAAATAAATAAATGCTTATTGATAACAAAACAAAAATTAATGTAAATGAATACTATAAAGTTTTCGACTTTATAAAAAATTATACTGATAAAGGTAATCTGGATATTGTTACTGGTTACTTTTCAGTAAATGCTTTAGCAATGATTAATGATGAGCTCAATTCAGTTGAAAAATTTCAAATGATTTTAGGAAATTTGATTAAGAATGAATTACTAGAAGATAAAATTATTGATCTTCTAAATGGAAATCCTGGAATTATTTCAACACTTTCTTTAAGTACTACAGCAAAAAAAGCTGTCGAATTTTTACAACAAGACAAGGTAGTAGTTAAAACAATTCAAAAAAACTTTTGTCATGCAAAATCGTATCTTTACAGTGACAAAACCATTACTAAAAATTATTTTATTGTTGGCAGTTCAAACCTTACAGATGCTGGTCTTGGAATTAAAGAAAGTTCAAATATAGAATTAAACATTGCTAAACACGACTATGAAGATGAATTCAAAAGCCTGAAAATTTGGTTTGATGAATTGTGGGATAAAGTAGCGGTAGATAAAATCGAATTGTCCAATAAAACAAAAATCAATGTGAAGGAATATTTCATTGAACTGATTAAAAATCTTTTCAAAGAATACACACCAAAAGATCTTTATTACAAAATCCTTTACGAAATGTTTAAGGACGATATTTTACAATTTACAGGTAGCGAAGAATTCAGACGTGAAATAACACATTTAGAAGAAACAATTGTTTATAAAACCCTATACCCGTATCAACAAAAAGGCGCAATTAGTTTAATTAAAATGCTTCAAAAATTTAATGGAGCAATATTAGCTGATGCTGTTGGATTGGGTAAAACTTGGACTGCACTAGCTGTTATGAAATATTTCGAACTAAAGGGATACACTGTTCTACTCCTTTGTCCTAAAAAACTCTCAAACAACTGGCAGCAATACAAAGTAGGGCAGCAAAGCAGATTTGAAAAGGATGAAATTGATTTTTACATAAGGTATCACACTGATTTGCAAGAAGGACGTTTTGAAAGATACAACGATAAAACACTTCGATATTTCAAAACAAGACCTAAACTTTTAGTTGTTATTGATGAAAGCCACAATTTACGTAACGACAAATCATCTCGCTACAAATTTCTGATCGAAGAATTGTTATTGCCTGAAAACAAAACGCGCGATGTAAAAGTATTACAACTTTCTGCAACACCAATAAATAATAAACTGATAGATATTCGTAATCAGTTCAAATTAATGTCAAAAGGGCTGGATGATGGATTTAAAGAAACCGAATTAGAAATTGATAGCCTTGAAAGTATTTTTAGAATTGTTCAAAAAGATTTTAATGAATGGTCAAACCTTGAAGAACGAAAAATATCTGATCTTATTGCTAAGTTTCCTAAAAAATTTGAAAAATTGACTGATGCTTTAATTGTTGCTAGAACTAGAAAATTAATAGAAAGTGAATTCGGTGAAATTAGTTTTCCCAGGAAAAATAAGCCTATTAATGAATTCATAACCCCTGAAAATATCGGGGAATTTAAATCATTTGAGGATATACTTGAAGGGATTTCGATTAATATGACCGCTTACCGTCCTGCTGATTACATTGGAAATATCCAACCTAAAAGTGTTCTTGAAGACGAGAAACAACGCCAAAAGTTCTTGGTTAAAATGATGTATATCCTTTTGATGAAACGACTTGAATCAAGTTGGTTTTCATTCAAAAATACTATAGAGAACATTTTGAATCATCACAAAAATGCTTTGAATAAAGTAGAGCAGTTTTTACAAAGTAAAAATGACAGTTCTATTGAAGATGATTTAACTGAAGAAGAAAAAGAAGAAATTGATGAAGCAGCATCAGAGATTAATGGCGAAATTAATGAAACAATTACTTTAGGAAAGAAAAGCCCAATTCCTCTTTCTTCTATTACTAACATTGAAAATTTTAAAATGCACCTAGAAGCAGATATTGAAAAGCTTGATAAACTCAAAACTAATTTAGACAAATACCAAGAAGATTTTAACAACAGAAAAACGCAAGATGAAAAACTGAACAAATTAATTAAACACATCACCAGTAAACAATCAACTTCGGAAAACAAGAAAGTTTTAATTTTTACAGTATTTGCAGACACTGCCAAATTTCTTTATGATCAACTTATCAAAAGTGGCATCAAAAATTTAGCTTATGTTACAGGTTCTCATAGCGAATCTTATGATGGTTATTCTGGTGAAAAATTCGAAACTATTTTAGAACGTTTTGCTCCTTTCACAAAACTTTATAATGAAAAAGATTGGTCCGAATTTTATGAGAACCACCTTGGTTTTGATTCTACTTATTATAAGAATGGAAAATGGATTGTTCCCTATGAAAAATGGCTTGAACTTATAGAATTGTATGATAATTCAACAAAAACGAAAATTGAAAATCCAATTGATGTATTGATAGCAACAGATTGTTTAAGTGAAGGGCAGAATTTACAGGACTGCGATACTGTTGTGAATTATGATATTCATTGGAATCCGGTTCGTATTATACAGCGAATGGGTAGAATTGACCGCATTGGCTCACCAAACAAAACTATAACAGGAATTAATTTTTGGCCAAGTAAAAGCTACGACGATTATCTCAAACTCAAAAGACGAGTAGAAAGTAGAATGGCATTAATGACAGTCGTAGGAACAGAACTAGATGAAAAGATGACTCCTGAATTGGAAAAAATCCTCGAAGAAAATCCAATTATTTCAAAACAATCACAAAAGATGTTAGAACAATTGCAAATAACTTGGGAAGATGTTGAAACCAATGAAGATACTCTTGGTTTTAATGACCTTTCTTTAGAGCAATTTCGACAAGAACTTTATGAGTTCTTCAAACAGAATGAAGATTTCTTCAGAAAAATACCAAACGGTGTTTTTACTGGTTTCAAATTTAGACCATTAGGTAAATTTCAATCAATGCCAGATAGTATTATAGCTCTATTAGGATATCCCAAAAGACCTGATGAAGATGAAAATTTTATTTATAATGAAGTTCACTTATTACATCAAAACATTGATGAATTTTCTGAAAATAACGATAGTAGAAATAACAGTCGAATAGTTTTAATAAACAATCAGGAAATTTTAACTTTCCTTCGCTCTCATAAACATGAGCAAAGATATGTTCCGAAAAATATTGACAACGGTGATACATCCGCTTTAAATAAACTCGCAGATGCCCTTGGCACTTGGATTAAAGCTCAAGTAACACCCTTAGCTGTGAATGAAATTCAAGATTTGTTTACTGGTAATATTTCTCCAAAGAGTATTTCACCAGAACAAAAGAAATTAGAAGAAAAATTTAAACCCGAAAATTTTGATTTAATCAATTGGTTTGTTATATCAAACAGGTAATTGATTATGGCAAAGAGTTCTAAAATTGATGTAAAAGGAACTGAAATAACTATTCTCAAAAATCTAAATGATGATTTTATTTCCTTAACAGATATTGCAAGACATAAGGATGCCGAGCATACCGATACCATTATCCAAAACTGGATGCGCAACCGGAATACGATTGAGTTATTGGGTTTTTGGGAAAGCATTTATAACCCCAATTTTAAACCCCTCGAATTCGAGGGCTTTAGAAAACAAGCTGGATTAAACAGTTTTGTTATGACTCCAAAAAAATGGATTGAATCAACTAAAGCAATAGGTATTATTTCAAAATCTGGACGTAATGGTGGAACTTTTGCTCACAAAGACATTGCTTTTGAATTTGCTTCCTGGATTTCCATTGAATTCAAACTTTATGTCATTAAAGAATTCCAACGCCTGAAAGCAGATGAAAACAACCGCTTGCAACTGGAGTGGAACCTGCAGCGAACTTTAGCCAAAATAAATTATCGCATCCATACTGATGCTATTAAAGATAATCTTATTCCAAAAGAACTTTCTAAATTACAAATTCAGTTTATGTATGCCGATGAAGCCGATTTGTTGAATGTTGCTTTATTTGGGATTACTGCAAAACAATGGAGAGATATTAATCCCGAAAAAGAAGGAAATATTAGAGATTATGCAACAATAGAACAATTAGTTGTTTTGTCAAACCTCGAAAGCATTAATGCTGTACTTATTCATCAAGGTTTATCACAAACAGAAAGACTAAAACAACTCAACCAAATTGCCATTCAACAGATGAAGTCTTTAGTTAATAATATTAACACCAATAAATTGAAGTAGCCAACAATGAATCTTTCTATATTTAATACTACCAATCTTTTTGAAGCAGCAACAGACTTATTTCAACAGCTCGGTATAAAACTTAACTCCAACACCGCTTTACCAATTCCAACAAAAGATATTTTAAAAGAACATTATAGAAACAACGACACTTTTAATGCCATAGACAAAACCTACTTTATTGGAATTATTGAAGATAGTGTTTTTCAAAATACTTTGTTTGAAGAAAAATACAACGCTCAAAATGCTCTCCAACACGCTGAAAAAAACTACAATGGTTTAATGCTTTTTGCTTTAGAATTAACAAAGCAGCCAACAAGAACTGAAATTTCTGAAATTACAAGAGTTTTTAACCGCATTAGCCAAAAAATGCCTGTTGCATTGGTACTTAAATATTTTGTTGAAAATGAAGCTGTAATTTCCATTTCAATTAGTGAACGCTTTAAATTCCTGCAAAACTGGAGACAAGGAGAGAAAGCTGGAAAAGTTATTATTCTTCGTGATATTCGTACTCAAAATCCTCATACAGGTCACTTGCTTATTTTGAAAGACCTTCAAAATCACAATGCTTTAGATTTCAATCAGCTTCATCAACATTGGTTACAAATATTAGATGTAAGTATTCTAAATAAAAAATTCTTCAAGGAAATTTCTAACTGGTATTTTTCTGCACTTAACAAAGTTTCTTTTCCTGATGATTTAGAGAAAAATAAAGAGATACGCAATGCAACTAACCTCATTCGTCTTATTACAAGAATTATTTTTATTTGGTTTATTAAAGAAAAAAAATTGGTTCCAGCTTCATTGTTCAACAAAGATTTTCTAAGAGAAATTTTAAAAGATTTCAACAAAAACGAAAAATCGCACAACTATTACAACGCTATTTTGCAAAACCTCTTTTTTGCAACACTCAACCAAAAAATTAAAAATCGGAAGTTCACCAAAGATGGGGATATCAAAACCAACAAAGAAGAATATGGTGTAAAAAACCTGTTCCGTTATGCTGACTTGTTTACTATTTCTGAAAAAGAAGTATTAGACTTATTCAAAGACATTCCTTTCTTAAATGGTGGTTTATTTGACTGTTTAGACAAGCCTGATGAAGACGGGAAAATAGAATATGTTGATGGATTTAGTCGTAATCCAAAGAAACGTGCTATTGTGCCCGATTACATTTTCTTTAGCGAAGAAAAAGAAGTTGACCTAAACGAAGTTTACGGAACAAAAAACAAACAATATATTTCTAGAGGTTTGATAAACATTTTACAGAGTTACAAATTTACAGTTGCTGAAAACACTCCGATAGAAGAAGAAATTGCCCTTGACCCGGAATTATTGGGTAAAGTTTTTGAAAACCTATTGGCAAGTTATAATCCGGAAACAAAAACAACTGCAAGAAAGCAGACCGGTAGCTTTTACACTCCCCGCGAAATTGTAAATTATATGGTGGATAATTCAATAATCGCATATTTAAAACAACAAATTATATCTAAACCAAATGGAAAAATTGAATTAGGAAGTCAGCAAGTAGATATGTTTGGTAACGATGCTCGTGTAGGACAACTAAAACTTGAAACCCCAGTTGAACCCAATCGCTGGAAAGACAAAGAGAAAATACTTGAGAAAAATTTAAGAAAATTATTAAGCTATGAAACTGATCAGCCCTTTGATAATACAGAAGATGTTAAAAATATTATTTTTTATATCTACAACTGCAAAATATTAGACCCTGCCTGCGGTTCAGGTGCTTTTCCAATGGGTATTTTACAAAAAATGGTACACATTCTTAAAAAACTTGATCCTGAAAATATATTCTGGCGCGAACTGCAACGCAAAAAAGCTATTGATGAAACCCAATCTGCCTTTAATATTGGAAATAAAGAAGAAAGAGCAAAACGATTAGCTGAGATAAACGATGTATTTGAAAATAATTCTAGCGATTATGGTCGTAAACTCTATTTGATTGAAAACTGTATTTATGGAATAGATATACAACCAATTGCTGTGCAAATTGCCAAGCTACGTTTTTTTATTTCGTTGGTGATTGACCAAAAAGTAGATAAAAGCAAAGAAAATTTTGGAGTTCGCAGTTTGCCTAATCTTGAAACCAAATTTGTGGCTGCCAATGCACTGATTGGATTAGATAAACCAGAGCAAACCACTTTACGCAACCCCGAAATAGAATCGAAAGAAAACGAATTGAAAGAACTTCGCCACAAATATTTTACCGCCAGCACACGTAAAGAAAAAATATCTTTGCAAAAGCAAGATAAAAAACTACGACTCGAAATTGCCAAGATGCTACAGAAAGATGGCTGGGATAATAAGGTAGCAGAACAAATTGCCTCCTTTGATCCCTACGACCAAAACCACTTTGCCGATTGGTTTGACCCAGAGTGGATGTTTGGAATAATAGTATCCGAATCTTCTGGATTTGATATTGTAATTGGTAATCCGCCGTATATTCAATTGCAAAAAGATAGTGGCAGATTATCTAAGTTATATCAAAACCAAAAATATAAAACATTTGCTTCTACTGGTGATATCTATACTTTGTTTTATGAAAAAGGAATGAATTTATTAAAACTCAATGGGCATTTGTGCTACATTACTTCTAATAAATGGATGCGGGCTGGTTATGGTGAAAAGCTTAGACAATATTTCTCAGAGCTTAAACCCATTTTATTGATTGATTTAGGTCCTGGTGTTTTTGAAAATGCTACCGTAGATACTAATATTCTTTTGGTACAAAAAAACTTTAATAAAACACACAAGCTAATAGCACTTACTTTACAAAAACAAAATGGTGAAGTAGATATCTCTGCTCAAGTAGAAAAAAATAGTGTTGTTTTGAATAAATTAAACAAAGATGCCTGGTTTATTGGTAGCAGTGCTGAACAACAGCTCAAAGAAAAGATTGAACGTATTGGCAAGCCACTCAAAGAATGGGATGTGAATATCTATCGTGGAGTATTAACAGGTTTAAACGAAGCATTTATCATTACCACCGAAAAGCGTAACGAAATACTTACCAATTGTAAAGACGAAGAAGAACGTCGCCACACCGAAGCAATCATTAAACCTATCTTGCGTGGCAGAGATATCAAACGTTACTACTACGATTGGGCGGGGCTGTGGGTGATTGGAACTTTTCCAGCACTGAAACTAAATATTGAAGATTATCCAGCATTAAAAAAATATTTTCTTGATAATTTTGACATTCGGCAATTGGAACAATCGGGTAAAAAATATCCTAAATTAGGCTTTGATGCACGTAAGAAAACAGGCAATAAATGGTTTGAAACCCAAGATCAAATTGTCTACTACCCAGAGTTTGAGAAGGAAAAGGTGGTGTGGACACCAGTTAATTCTGAATATAGTTTTACTATTCTCCCTAAAGGTATTTACTTTAATAATTCTATTTTTATGATAACGGGTATTAATGTAAAATACTTTTGTGGGTTGTTTAATTCAAAAATAATTAGATATTATTTAACATTTCTATTTTCATCAGAAGAAAATTACACATATGCATCTAAAGTAAATATGGAAAATATCCCTCTTTCCCCCATCACCTCCTCCAATCAGCCGATTGTGTCACAAATAGAATCGCTGGTAGACCAAATCCTCGCGGCCAAAAAGCCTGCTTCGGCAAGCTCAGCATCCACTCCGCAAACCGACATCAGCCACTGGGAGCGCGAGATAGACATATTAGTTTACAAACTCTATAACCTCACCTACGAAGAAGTTAAAATAATAGACCCAGCAATAGAACAAACAATATCAAAAGAAGAGTATGAGAAGCTAAATATTAATTAGTAATAAAATGTGGCTAAAGCCATTATATTTTTCCCATAATTCAATCACTTGGCTGAAGCCAAGTGCTATAAAAAATAAATTTTTAATATAATTGCACTTGACTTTAGTCAAGTGAGAAAGAAAAGAGCAAGAATAAAATTCTGGCTTCAGCCACATTAAATCAATATATGAGGCTAAAGCCTTTTTGCTTTTTATTTTCTCAATCATTCACTTGGCTAAAGCCAAGTGCTATAAGAAATAAATTTTTAATATAATTGCACTTGACTTTAGTCAAGTGAGAAAGAAAAGAGCAAGAATAAAATTCTGGCTTCAGCCACATTAAATCAATATATGAGGCTAAAGCCATTTTGCTTTTTATTTTCTCAATCATTCACTTGGCTAAAGCCAAGTGCTATAAGAAATTAATTTTTAATTTAATTACAGTTCACTTCAGTGAACTGAATTAAAAAATCAAAAAATATTCTTGGCTTTAGCCACATCACAAGGAGTTAAAAAATGAGTTGGGTCAGAGTTTGGATTCATCTTGTATTCTCCACTAAAAACAGAGAGCCAGTACTTCACACCAAAGAATTAAGAGAAAAAGTATTTAATCACATAAAAGAAAATGCAAAAGAAAAAGGAATCTGGCTCGATTCAATTAATGGCTACAAAGAACACATACATTGTTTAATCTCTCTAAGCAAAGAACAATCAATCAGCAAAGTAGCTCAACTAATCAAAGGGGAATCTTCCTTTTGGATAAACAAAAATAAATTGACTAAAACTAAATTTATTTGGCAAGATGATTATTGGGCTGTAAGTGTAAGTGAAAGCCATATTGAAAGTGTTAGGAAATATATTGAAGAACAAGAAGAACATCACAGATTAAAAACATTTACAGAAGAAGTTGATGAGTTTATGAAAAAATATGGTTGGAGTTTTGTTAAGAATGATTCTGGTTAAGAATGAGGCTAAAGCCTTAAATTTTTCCAAGATTATTTTAATCACTTGGCTTAAGCCAAGTGCTATAAAAGTAAATAAATTTTTTTAATATTATAGCAGTTCACTTTAGTGAACTGAGAAAAGAAATTTATAGATATAAATCCGGCTTTAGCCACATTGGAAGAAATGAGGCTAAAGCCTTATATATTTTCATAATTCTATAATCAGTCAGCTAAAGCAGACTGCAATTTTCTTAATAAATTCATTATCACTTGACTTCAGTGAGAAAAGAAGAAAAATATTTTTATAATTTAATAACACTTGACTTTAGTCAAGTGAAAAAGAATTAAAAAATCTATTTGGCTTTAGCCACATTGTAAGAAATGAGGCTAAAGCCTTTAGCTCTTTTTCAATAATTTAATCACTTGGCTGAATCCATATGAAAATTAGAAAAAATTTTTTTCAATATAATTTCAATTCAATATTAAATTTCTATTAATTTGTTTTCATTCCATATATTTGTAAAAAAAGAAAAATATTTATATGAATAAATTTGATGTATTTATAATTGGTAGCGGGCCTGGTGGCGAAGGTGCTGCTATGACTTGTGCTAAACAAGGTCTTAAAGTTGCCGTTTGTGATGAATTCTCTTTAGTTGGTGGAAGCAACACTCACAAAGGAACAATTCCATCAAAAGCTTTACGTCATGCAAGTCAAATTTTAATGGATAACAAAAAATTACAAAATGCTCGTTATCAGGATTTACTTCTTAAAACAAGAGAAGTGATAAATTCACAGGTTGAATTACGAACAAGTTTCTATTTAAGAAATGATGTTGAATTAATTATTGGCAGAGCTTCTTTCATTGATGAAAACACAGTTGAAGTAGTTGAGCCATCAGGATTAAAGAAAAAATATCATGCTGAATATTTTATAATAGCAACTGGCTCACGTCCTTATCATCCACCAGATGTTGATTTTTCTCATCCCAGAATTGTTGATAGTGACAAACTTCTAAAAATTCCGGATAACCCAAAAACAATTTCAATTTATGGTGCTGGAGTAATTGGTTGTGAATATGCATCTATTTTTCGTGGGTTAAGTATAAAAGTTAATCTTATTAATACACGTCATCAATTACTTTCATTTTTAGATGACGAAATTATTGATGCCCTTGCTTATCATCTGAGAGAAAATGGAGTATTAATTCGTCATAATGAAGAGTATGAAAAAGTAGAAGCTGATGATAACGGTGTAACTATTTATTTAAAGTCCAATAAACAAATTAGAAGTGATTATTTACTTTGGGCTCAGGGACGAACCGGAAACTCTGATAGAATGAATTTAGAAAAATTAGGAATTGAAACAGATACGCGCGGTTCAATTCCTGTTAATGAATTTTATCAAACTAAAATTCCAAATATTTATGCAGTCGGAGATGTTATTGGTTTTCCAAGTTTAGCAAGTGCTGCTTATGATCAAGGAAGATTTGCTGCACGGCATCTTACTCTTGGTGAAACTTCTGTGCTAAGACTCGAAGATATTCCAACAGGAATTTACACAATTCCAGAAATAAGTTCGGTTGGAATGACTGAAAAAGAATTAACTGCAAAAAAAATTCCTTATGAAGTTGGACATGCATTTTTCCGACACCTTGCAAGAGCACAAATTACAGGTAGAACAGTTGGTATGTTAAAAATTTTATTTCATCAGGAAACATTTGAAATTTTGGGAATACATTGTTTTGGTTATGAAGCATCTGAAATTATTCACATTGGTCAGGCAATTATGTCTCAAAAAAATGGTGGAAATACAATTAAATATTTTACAACAACTACATTCAACTATCCAACTATGGCAGAAGCATATCGTGTTGCAGCATTAAATGGTTTGAACAGAATTGAACTTGGTAAAATTCATGAAAAGAAAAAAACAAAATAATTTGTTTAAAGATTTTGATAAAAATGAAATAGACATATTTAAGAAATTCAAAACACCAATTGATATTCAACATTTTCTTAATGAAATAGATTATAATCCCGAATACATTACAAGATCTCCGAAAGAAATTTTAAAACATCGGAAAGCAAATTGTTTTGAAGGTGCTTTATTTGCAGCTGCAAGTTTAAGATATTTAGGTTATAAACCTTTGATAGTAGATATGATGGCAGAAAATGATGATGACCATGTTATTGCTATTTTTAAACAAAATAATTTTTATGGTGCTGTTGCAAAATCTAATACAACATTACTACGCTTCAGAGAACCCGTTTATAAAACTTTAAGAGAATTAGTTCTTTCCTATTTCGAATTTTATTTCAACACTCTTGGTGAAAAATCATTAAGAAGTTACTCTAATCCTGTAAATCTTTCAAAGTTTGATAAATACAATTGGATGACAACAGATAAAGATTTAGAATTTATCGGAGATTATCTTTTTGAAATTTATCATCACCGAATTCTTCCTAGGCAATCAATAAAAAAATTAAACATAGCAGATAAAGAAGTTGTTGATATTTGTTTCAGTAGTTCAATCCCAGAAGGGCTTTTCATTCCTGAAAAGAAATAAATCTTTCTATTTAAAAATCATTTCTTTATTATAATTACCAGAATTCAAAAATTATGGAGGAAGAATGAATTGTTTTTTTTCTATAAAAAAATCTCTTTGGCTATTATTTCTTCTATCGAATTTATTTTTTTTACCAAACAAAATATTTACACAAACACTTAAATCACCCGAAGAATTTTTAGGTTTTAAAGTTGGTACAGATTATAAAATTGCTGACTATGAAACAATTACAAAATACTTTAAACACTTATCTGAAAATTCAAAAAAAATATTATTTAAAAATATTGGCAAAACATCTCAGGGAAGAGATATGTTTATGTCAATTATTAGCACCGAAGAAAATCTTTCTCAACTTGACAAATACAAAAAAATAATTGATAAACTTTCTGATCCGCGAAAAACAAATCAACAAGAAGCTGAAGAATTAGCAAAAGAAGGCAAAATAGTTGTGTTGGTTACATGTAACATTCATTCAAATGAAATTGCTTCGGCACAAATGTCAATGGAATTAGCTTATGATTTAATAAATGGAAAAGCCTCTGAAAAATCATTAAATGCGTTAAAAGATGTAATTTTTGTTTTAATGCCCTCTATTAATCCCGATGGTACAACGATGATTGTAAATTGGTATAATAAATATTTAGGAACCGAATTTGAAGGTTCACAAATGCCATATTTGTATCACATTTATTCCGGTCATGATAACAATCGTGATTGGTTCATGTTTAATTTAAAAGAAACACAGAATGTTATTAAAGTTGCTTTTCATGATTTAATTCCGCAAGTGTGGTTAGATCAGCATCAAATGGGAAGCACTGGGGCAAGATTATTTGTTGTTCCATATAAAGATCCGATTAACCCAAATGTAAATCCACTTATTTGGAGATGGCAAAATATTTTTGGTGGAATGAGTGCTCTCGATTTACAAAAACAAAATAAAACTGGTATAATAACACAAGCACTATTTGAAGGTTGGTGGGAAGGACCTGCAAGTGATTGTGGATTATGGCACAATCAAATTTCTTTGCTTTCCGAAATGGCAAGTTGTAACATTGCTTCTCCGATTTATATTGATTCAGCTGAAGTTAGAGTTACACCTGAATTAACAACATATGATATTAGAACAAATTATGTTTCTCCTTGGCGTGGTGGTTGGTGGCGTTTACGCGATATTGTTGAATATGAACTTGGTTTGACTTATAGTTTAATTGAAACTTCTGCTCAATATAAAAATGAATTGCTTTTGAATTATTATAGAATGGCAAAAGAAGCTATTGAAGATGGTAAAAAAGGAAATCCTTTTGCTTATGTAATTCCACGGGACCAAAAAGATCCACAAACTACCTCAAAGATGATTGAGATTTTACAACTTGGTGCAGTTGAAGTTAATTGGTGTGATAAAGAATTTAAACTTGGCAATACTATTTATCCCGCTAACAGTTACATTATTTATTTAGCTCAACCAAATGGAAAATATGTTAAAGATTTGTTTGAAGAACAGCGTTATCCTGATTTACGTAAATCAAGAAATGAAACTCCTATTCGTCCTTATGATGTTGCCGGGTGGACACTACCATATTTAATGGGAGTTAAATTCTTTACTATCGAAAAACCTTTTGACTTAGAAACAACATTATTAAATAATCCAAAATATGTTGAAGGATTTGTTGAAAATAAAAATGGAGATTACTTTGTTGCACCTGCTGGTTTAAATATAAATTCTTCACTTATCAACAAATTGCAAAAAAATAATATTTCTGTTTACTGGAATGTAAATGAAATAAATCAATTCAAAGAGGGATCTGTATTTATTCCAATTAATGAATCATCAAAAAAAATAATTAATGAATTAGCAAAAGAACTTCATTTAAATATTTATTCAGTTGAATTAAAAGATAAATCTGCTTTGAAAGAATTAAAGAAAGTTCGAATTGCACTTTATCAACCTTACACTGCAAATATGGATGAAGGATGGACACGATTACTTTTAGAAAATTATCAGTTCGACTTTAAAAATATTTACAACAAAGATTTTAAAAACAAAAAATTAAAAGATCTTTATGATGTAATTATTTTACCAGATATGTCTGGCGACTTAATAAAAAATGGAAAACCAAGTGGAGAGAATGCAAGATTTTACAGACCCAAACCTCAGGAATATGAAGGTGGAATTGAAAAAGAAGGTGTTGAAAATTTAAAAACTTTTGTTGAAAAAGATGGTGGTTATTTAATAACTCTTGGTCAAGCATGTAATTTTGCAATTGAAGATTTAGGTTTACGTGTAACAAACGTTTTAAAGAATATAAAACCAGAAGAATTTTATTGCCCTGGTTCACTAGTAAGAATGACTGTAAACAATCAAAATCCTATTGGTTTTGGATTTGATACCGAAACAATCGGTTATTTAAGTGATAATATTGCATTTTCAACATCAATTCCTTTTGCAGATTATGACAGAAATGTGATTGTTCGTTATCCAACATCAAATATTTTAAAATCAGGATTTTTATTAGGTGAAGATTATCTTTATCGTCGTTCTGCAATTGTTGATGTAAAACAAAAGAAAGGACATGTAATTTTATTGGGATTCAAAGTTCAAAATCGTCATCAAACTTTTGGAACATTTAAATTTTTGTTTAATGCTATTCATAGTGCTGGATTATTTTAATCTTTATTGAACTAATAATTGTTTAAAATTAAAATCGGAATAATCAATGGATAAAATAAATTATTTAAAGAAAATAAATTCATGGGATATTGATTCTGCACGCCACATTCTTTCAAGAGCAATTTATGGATATACAAAAGCTGATATTGATTTTGCTCTTTCATTTTCGTTAGATGATTTTGTAGACAAACATTTATTAAAAGATTTACCCGAACCTAATCCTCCAAAATATAATGATTCAGAATGGGTAAATTTACCTTATAATAGCTCTGATAGTAATCTTACAAATTACAGATATTCTTTAATATGGTGGTGGTTGGATTTAATGCTTAATCAAGGTTACTCACTGAGAGAAAAAATGGTTTGGTTTTTCTCAAATCATTTTGTAACTGAATTTAATGTTGTTCAAATTCCTCAATACTTCTATATATCCAATCAATTATTTAGAAAATATGCTTTCGGAAATATTATAGAGCTAACTAAAAAAGTTACAATAGACCCCGCAATGCTAATTTATTTAAATGGAAATTTAAGTACAAAAACAGCTCCAAACGAAAACTACGCGAGAGAATTGTTCGAATTATTTACTTTGGGTATAGGAAATTATACGGAAGAAGATATTAAACAAGCAGCAAAAGCATTAACCGGCTGGCGTGTAGATAACACAAAACTAACAAGTTATTTTACAAATTCGAGATGGGATACAGGATCGAAAACAATTTTCAACAAAACCGGAAATTGGAATAATGATGATGTAATAAATTTGATTTTTACTGAAAAATCTACACCTGCTTCAGAATTTATTTGTCGTAAACTTTATAAAGAATTTATTTATTACCTACCAAATGAAGAATATGTAAAACAACTTGCCACATTAATGAGAAATAATAATTTTAACTTAAAGCCGGTTTTATCTTCATTATTTAAATCTCAGTATTTCCATTCACAAGAAATTCGTGGAGCAAAAATTAAATCACCAATAGAATTTCTAATTTCTCTTATCAGATATTTTAATATTAAATATGATAATGATTTACTTAATCTTATTAGAACTAAGTCAAAAGAATTAGAACAGGAAATTCTTAATCCTCCGGATGTTCGGGGGTGGGAAGGACAACGTAGATGGATTAATACAACTTCTTATCCGGCTAGAAATATTTTTTCAGATTCAATAATAAATGGAATAAAAATAAATAATAAAACATATAAGGTTGATGTCTTAACATATGCTCGTTCTTATCCAAGTTCTGAAAATGCAGTTGAATTTATAAATGACATAACAAAAGTTTTATTTCAATATCCATTAAGTCAAAAAAGGAAAGACTACTTACTTACTTCACTTTTAGATGGAACTGCGGTTCAAAATTGGTCAACCTACAATACTGGTGCATCATCAAGACTTAGTAAATTTCTAATTGAATTGATGAGATTACCAGAATTCCAGTTATCGTAGATTCAAGGAGCTAATATGAAAAGAAGAGAATTTCTAAAAAATTTTGGTGTTATTTCAACTGCTGGAACTGTTAGTTTAACATTGGGGGGTATTCCAATTAAAGCATTTGCCAAACCATTTCTCAACATAAATAATAAAACAGATAAAATTTTGGTTTTAATTCAACTCAAAGGTGGAAATGATGGAATAAATACTGTTATACCACTTGATCAATATTCACTTTATGCAAATAATCGTCCATCAATTAAAATTGAAGAATCACAAATAATAAAACTTAATAACGCAACAGGGTTACACCCTGCGTTGCAACAATTTCTGATTCTTTTCAACGAAGGCAAATTAAATTTAGTCCAAAATGTTGGTTATCAAAATCCAAACAGATCACATTTCAGAGCAACTGATATTTGGTTAACAGCTTCAGATTCAAATCAATTTTTATATGACGGTTGGGCAGCAAGATATTTATTAAAACAATTTCCTTCTTTTCCGGATTTACCTCCAGCACATCCAATGGGAATTCAGATAAGTTCTGTACCTTCTGCTTTATTTGATAGTGATAAAGGAAGTTTAGCTTTGAATTTTAGTGATCCTAATTCTTTTTATACTTTAGTTAATGGAATGAAAGTTGACAACGATCCACCACCTTCGAACATTGCCGGCGATGAATTAAAATTTCTAAAAGAAGTTGCAACATTATCAATTCAGTATGCAAATATTATTAAAGAAAAAGCAGACAAAGGAAACCCTACTTCAATTTATCCTTCTACTCGTCTTGGTCCCCAGTTAAAAATAGTTGCAGATTTAATTCTTGGTGGATTAGAAACACCTGTTTATTTAACTCAACTTGATGGGTTTGATACACACTCAAATCAATTAACTACACATCAAACATTATTGCAAAATTTAGCTGATTCAATTTTAGCATTTCAACGTGATATGGAGAAAGGTGGCTTTGCAGATAAAGTTATTATTATGACTTTTTCCGAATTTGGAAGAAGAGTAAAAGAAAATGCAAGTTTGGGAACAGATCATGGTGCAGCTTTACCTGTTTTTATAATTGGTAATAAAGTTAATGGTGGAATTATTGGAGCTAACTCTAATCTTTCAAACCTTGATAGTAATGGTGATATAAAATTTTTATTTGATTATCGTCAAATATATGCAACTATTTTAAAAGATCATTTCATTATGCCTTCAAATGAAATTAAAGGAATTTTATTTAATGATTTTTCTGTACTTCCAATTATTAAAGCTTCAACTGAAATTTCAGATTTTTCTCTTCCTGATGATTTTATGTTATATCAAAATTTTCCTAATCCGTTTAATCCAATTACTACAATAAAATTTTCCTTAAGCAGCCCAACTTTTGCAACTCTTAAAGTATATGACATTCTCGGAAATGAAGTTACTACTCTTCTCAACGAATTTAAAAATGCTGGTAACTTTTCAATTACTTTTGATGCATCTAATCTTTCTAGTGGTACTTATTTTTATACATTAAAAACAAAAGAATTTACTAACACTAAAAAAATGATATTAATAAAATAGAATTTGATTTTTCATAATCAACAATAAAATTCAAAAAAAAGAAGAGGCTGTCTCAAAAGGGCAGCCTTTTTTGTAAAATAGAAAAGATTTAAATAAGTTTGTCTGAAGAAGAAAGGAAAAATAAATGGGACAAAGCGGGAAAGTAATATTTAAGCCATATCATCAAAATCAAATCA
>JAOADJ010000019.1 GCA_026417375.1 Melioribacteraceae bacterium
TTTGATGATTTCTCAACATTCGGATTTAATTTCACTGAAACCTTTTCTCCAAAAATAGATATTTCAGAAGAAAAAGATAAAATTAATGTTATTGCTGAAATACCTGGTGTAAAAAAAGAAAATTTAAAAATCACATTGCAAGATAATATTTTAACAATTGAAGGCGAAAAGAAAAAAGAAGAAGAAAAGAAAGACAAAAATTTCTATCGCTGCGAAAGAATATTTGGAAGTTTCAAACGTAGCTTTACTCTACCTGCTGAAGTTGATAGCGATAAAGTTAAAGCAAAATTTGAAGAAGGTATGTTGAATATCACTCTCAAAAAAATAGAACCAAAAGTAAAAAATGAAAAAGTTATCGAGCTGAAGTAAAATTCTTCAGCTCATTTTTTTATAATATAAAATGAGGAAAATAAAATGGGAAAAATTATAGGTATTGATTTAGGAACAACTAACTCTTGTGTTGCTGTAATGGAAGGTAATGAACCAGTTGTAATTCCTAATTCAGAAGGCGGAAGAACAACTCCTTCTGTTGTTGCTTTTACTAAAACAGGTGAAAGATTAGTTGGGCAACCGGCAAAAAGACAAGCAGTTACAAATCCTAAAAACACTGTTTCTTCTATAAAAAGATTTATGGGAAGATTAAGAAATGAAGTTGACCGTGAAGTTACAGAAGTTCCTTATGAAGTAATTGCCGGTGATAATGGTTCAGCTCGTGTTAAAATTGGTGACAGAGTTTATTCGCCACCAGAAATTTCTGCTTTAATTCTTCAAAAAATGAAAAAGACTGCAGAAGATTATCTTGGTCAAGAAGTTACAGAAGCAGTTATTACAGTTCCTGCATATTTTAATGATGCACAAAGACAAGCAACAAAAGATGCTGGCGAAATCGCAGGTTTAAAAGTTCGTAGAATTATTAATGAACCAACCGCTGCTGCATTAGCATACGGATTAGATAAAAAACATAAAGACCAGATTGTTGCTGTTTATGATTTAGGTGGTGGAACTTTTGATATTTCAATACTTCAACTTGGAGAAGGTGTTTTTGAAGTAAAATCAACTAATGGTGATACACATCTTGGTGGTGATGATTTTGACCAAAGATTAATTGATTATCTTGCAGATGAATTTCAGAAACAAGAAGGAATTGATTTACGTAAAGATCCGATGGCATTACAACGATTAAAAGAAGCAGCAGAAAAAGCAAAGATTGAACTTTCATCTTCAATGCAAACTGATGTTAATTTACCATTCATTACTGCGACACAAGATGGTCCAAAACATTTAAACATAAATATTACTCGTGCAAAATTTGAACAACTAATTGATGATTTACTCGAAAGAACAAAAATTCCTTGTGAACGTGCAATGAAAGATGCCGGTGTTACTCCATCTCAAATTGATGAAGTAATATTAGTTGGTGGTTCAACACGTGTTCCAAAAGTTCAGGAAATTGTAAAACAACTTTTCGGTAAAGAACCACACAAAGGTGTTAATCCGGATGAAGTAGTTGCAATTGGAGCAGCAATTCAAGGTGGTGTGTTAGCCGGTGATGTTAAAGATGTTCTTTTACTTGACGTTACTCCACTTTCTCTTGGTATTGAAACTCTTGGTGGTGTAATGACTGTATTAATTCCTGCAAACACAACAATACCAACAAGAAAGAGTGAAGTATTTTCAACTGCTGCTGATAATCAACCATCAGTTGAAATTCACATTTTACAAGGTGAAAGACCGATGGCAATTGACAACAGAACATTAGGTCGTTTTCATCTCGATGGAATTCCACCAGCACCAAGAGGAGTTCCACAAATTGAAGTTACTTTTGATATCGACGCAAATGGTATTCTTCACGTATCTGCAAAAGATAAAGCGACAGGTAAAGAACAAAGTATAAGAATTACTTCTTCATCTGGTTTATCAAAAGAAGAAGTTGAAAAAATGAAACAAGCAGCAAAAGAACACGCTGCAGAAGACAAAAAGAAAAAAGAAGAAGTTGAAATTCGTAATCAAGCAGATTCTTTAGTTTTCCAAACAAAAAAACAAATGGAAGAATTAAAGGACAAACTTACAAGTGAACAAAAAACAAGATTAGAAATTGAAGTTCAAAAAGTTGAAGATGCGTTAAAAACAAACAACGCTGATTCAATAAAATCTGCTTCAGAAAATCTTTCAAAAGTTTGGAATGAAATAGCACAAACATTATATCAACAACCTGGCGCTCAAGGTTCAAGTCAATCGGGACCAGATTTTAGTGCCGGAAGTCAACAACAAAGTGATTCGACAAAGAAAGATGACAAAGAAGTTCAGGATGCTTCTTATGAAGTTGTTGATGACAAATAGAATTAAAAAAAAGGAGGTGTAATATGACAGAAGTAAAAGATACATTAGAAGTTAAACAAAAAAGAAGCTGGGATGAAGCATTAGAAAAAGAATCTTGGGTTGCTCCATTAATTGATATTTATGAAACTGAAGATGACTTTTTCTTAAATGCATATATGCCCGGTGTTAAAAAAGAAGATGTTAAAATAAAACTTGAAGATGGTAATTTAGTAATCATGGGTAGAATTGATTACGAAGATACCATCAACAAAAAATATGTTCTTCAGGAAACTGTTTTGGGTAACTACTATCGTAGATTTAAAATTTCTGATAGCATTGATGAATCTAAAATTGATGCTAAATTAGAAAATGGTATATTGAATGTTAAACTCCCAAAACATGAAAGAGTAAAACCAAGAACAATTGAAATAAAATAATCAACCTATAATATCTCCCCAAAATAAAAGTCACCCAAAAAATTCGGGTGACTTTTTTATTTATAATTTTTCAGGTTAAATTTTGAATGGAATTTTTACTTTTTGGGTTAAAATTAAATTTTTTTTAAAAAAATCAAGAATAGATTTATTCTAAATTAAATATATTAGGAGAGTTGCTAGAGTGGTTGAATAGGACGGTCTCGAAAACCGTTTTCCGAGTTTTTCGGAACGAGGGTTCGAATCCCTCACTCTCCGCAAAATATATTTCAAGTTATTAACAATCCTCTTTTCAATTTTTTAATTTCAATAGTTTGGCAGATTCATTTTGAGTATTTATTTTAATTGCAATTCCATTATCATTAGTAATATCATTATCATTAACAAAATGTAAATCAATCAAACCATTTGTTTTGATACCTGTTCTTAAATAATTCATTTCACTAAGTGCCAAACTCCATCCTTCAAACCAAAGTTTGAGATTTTCAATATTGCAATTTTTTTCTGTATGAATAATTAAATCAATATCACTTTGAGCAGTTGCAGTTGCATTATTTGTACTGCCAGTTAAATAAATTGCTTTTATTCCAAATTTTTTAAAGTCAATTTCATTTGCAATTTTTTCAGCCATTTTCATTCTCCATCGCCAATGATCATGAATATGATAATCTTCGTTTGATGTTTTAGTTTCAATTTCTTTCACTGCTTCGTTACTTGGATAAGTAAAAATTGCAACCGCACTTTCAATTTCTGCATTTACATAAACTTTCAGAATCATTCCATCTTTTACGAATGGAACATCAATAACTTTTATCACATTTTTTAATTCTTCAAACTCTGGAACCAGTTCACCAAAAATATTTTCTGAATCATTAAAAAATGTTTCGTTAAAAATTATTCCATCGTCATCCGGATAAAGTGGTAAGTATCGAATATTTGCTTCAACTAAATCCTGAAAAAAATGAGTTCCAAAAGATAAATCGGGAACATAATTTCCTTTCTTTTTAGCAATTTCAATTAACATCGAAGTGTTATTAATATCGGAATAAGTAACACTAACACCAAGTTTTATATCGCCACGACTTCCCCAGCGACCCGGACCCATTAAAATAAATTTTCTTTTCGGTAAAACTTTATTGAGTTTACTTATTGCTCTTCCAACTTCGAGCATTGTTTCTCTATCCGGAATTTCTGAATATTTTGATGGATCAACATAAACAATATGAGTAATATCCGGAACTTTTCCGTTTGAAATAAATTTTTTTGCATTAAATAAAATAAGTTCTTGTGGAATATCTTTAGGAATATTATCCGGACTAATATCAGCAAGATTACTTTGCGGACGACATTGCAAGAGGTAATAATCTTTTCCATCATGAGCAAATTCAATATCGACAGGAGATTTAATTTTTTCTTGCAACACTTTAGTTACAGCATGAATTTTTTTAAGAAAGTTTGTTTTGGAAATCAAACCTTCGAAAGAGACTACAAATTCTTTACTTGGATCATCAACATCAAGCAAACCGGGTTGACGCACCATATTATTTTCAATTATAGAAAATACTTCATTAAACATTGGAAATGATGCACCATATTCTTCAATTAATTTTGATACTGAAATAGATTCAAATTCATTTGTTTCAAGATTAATTACATCCATTCTTTGTGGTGAATATCTTCTCAATTCATCTGGTGTAACATTTACTCTTAAATTAGGTTGACCCGGTGCTGCTAAAATCGGGAAATCATCACTCAATCTATCAACAGCTCTTGTTCCTAAACCGGGAACAATTCGAACTAATCCATCTTCACGTTTAATTCTTGGTGACCATCTAAATTCATTGTTGCTAAAAGCAACACCTGCAAAAATCGGGAAATAATATTTTCCAACTTTTGTACCCACAACTTCCTGAATCATAATTCCCATTTCTTCATGAAAATCTAATAAACCTTTTTCAGCACGATATTCAATAGGGTCAGGCGAAAATGTTGAAGCATAAACTTCTGCAATTGCATCCATCAATGCGTAAAGTCTTTGTTGTTTTGAACCTTGATTTGCTAAAAATAAACTTTTGTATTTACCGGAAAATACAGCACCAATTTGATCCTCTAATAATGATGAACTTCTTACAATAATAGGTTTTTCTCCTAAATCATCTAATGCAATTGAAAGCCCTTTAACTATATCAGGTGGAAATTCGGAGTTTTTAAATAATTGTACTAAGTGTGGATATTCAATTCTTACTTCGTCAAGTTCTTTATACTTTTGCTCGAGAACTTCTTCTAAATTATTGTATTGGATAAATGAAATAACACCATCAGAAGTTATATACCAGGTCTTTGGTGTTTTAATATCTTTTATTAAATCAATTTTATCACTTTCTTTATTAAGAATATGTGCAGCTAAAAATATTCCTGCACTTTTTCCTCCAAGTTTTCCATGGCTTCCGGAAGGAAAGATCATTTTGTCAATCAGGAATCTGAAATCAGTAAGTTTAACATATTCTTTTGCAACGCTTATATATTCTAATTGATCGGTAAAAAATCTTCTTAATAATGAAACACGTAATCCTTTTGCTGTTGAAGGTTCTAATTCAAATTTTTCTGTTGCTAAATGATAAAATTTTCTGATTGCATCTGCAATTTCAGTTAATGATGTATCTGAATTATCTACAACTTTAATTAAAGAACTTGATTTATCTTCCTGAATCCATTTTTGAATTTTAGTTAGAATTACATCATCTGTTAAATTTTCTTTTGCCAAGTTTAAAATTGTTTCAACGTAATGATCATAATTAGCAATTTTTTTTACTTTCAAAGGTTTATTATCATCATAATTTTGATCATCTAAATTTCCCTGACGCGATAAAGCATTTTGCCTCATTAACATTTCAGCTTCTTCTACACCTTTCCAGCAAAGTAAGTGAAGCATCTTTCTTAATAAACTCATAAACAGATTCGGATCAGTTTTTCTTACCATATTAAGAACTATTCTCCACTCTCCTTTTTGACTTCCTTCCATTTGTTCACGAACATTGCTTAATTCCTGAAATACAACTTTTAATTTTTGATGGAGAATGAAATGTCCGAGTCTATCAGCAATTGTATCCAATAATTTTTTTTCTGCTTTTGTAAATGGACCGTAATGGGATTGAGGCATTTCCTGTTGATAATAAACTGAAATGTTTCCAACTATTTTATCCTGAACTGAAATATCACTTCTTATAACCCATGGAGTTTCTTTGAAATTTTCTGTCTGATAAACAATTTCACCATAAACTAATCTTGCTTTACAAACATTAGGATATTGAAAACCATTTGGTAAAGTATCCATAATAGTATGAAAAGCTTCCTTTAAGGTTATATCTGAACGATTTAAACTATCTTCAATTTTATATAGACAATTTAATTCTTTCGCTCTTTCATGCAATTCTAAAACAAGGTGATCTATTGGATTAAACTTATCAGACATAAAAAACTCCAAATGTTATTTATGTAATTCAAATTCTTTTATAAATTTAATTAAATAACATTTATAATTAAAAATTAGTTTTAAAATAAAAAAAGCCGAAAGGTAAATTCCTTTCGGCTTAAAAAATGTAATTAATAAATTATACCCAACCACGATCTTTACAAGCCTGAGCAACTCTGTTAATTGAAATTACATAAGCAGCATCACGCATATAAAGATTTTTCTTTTTAGCTAAATCACTAACAGCACGAAAAGCTGAAGTCATTTTTGTATCGAGTTTACTTAACACTTCATCTTTTTCCCAATAATAATTCATATTACATTGAACTTGTTCAAAGTAGCTACAAGTAACACCACCAGCATTAGCTAAGAAATCCGGGATTAAGAAAATTCCTTTTTCTTGAATTATTTTATCTGCTTCAGGAGTTGTTGGACCATTTGCACCTTCAGCAATAATTTTCACTTTACCAGAAATTTTTACAGCATTATCAGCACGCACCTGATTTTCTAAAGCTGCTGGAATTAAAATATCAACTTCTTGTTCAATCCATGCTTCACCATCTAAAACTTCGTAACCAAGTTCTTTAGCTTTGTTTTTATCAATACCACCAAATTTGTCTGTAATACCTCTCAGTTGTTCTAAATCAACACCATCATTTCTTTTAAATGTGTAAGAGCATTGATCTTGTTGATCCCAACTAGAAACTGCAATAACTTTTCCACCTAATTGAGTATAAAGTTCAATTGCATATTGAGAAACATTACCAAAGCCCTGAACACTTGCTGTGGTATTTTCAGGATTAATGTTCATATCTTTTAGTGCTTCACGAATTGTATAAACAACACCATAACCTGTAGCTTCAGTTCTACCAAGAGAACCACCCATTCCAACTGGTTTACCAGTAATGAATCCGGGATATTTACCACCATGGATTGTTTCAAATTCATCAAGCATCCATAACATATGTTGAGCATTTGTCATAACATCAGGAGCAGGAACGTCATTTAATGGTCCAACATTTTTAGCCATTTGACGAACCCAACCACGACAAATTTGCTCTTGTTCTTTTGCACTTAAATGATGTGGATCGCAAATAACTCCACCTTTACCACCACCAAGCGGAATATTCACAACAGCACATTTCCATGTCATCCACATTGCTAAAGCACGAACTGTATCAGCTGTTTCATGTGGATGAAATCTTATTCCACCTTTTGCTGGTCCACGTGCATCGTTATGTTGGACTCTAAAACCTCTAAATACTTTTGTAGTTCCATCATCCATTTTTACCGGAATACTAAAAGCATATTCTCTCAATGGATTTCTTAATAATTCTCTTGTGGCACTGTCAAGATTTAACAAATCTGCTACTTTGTCGAATTGTGCTTGTGCCATTTCAAAGGGATTAAATTCTTTGCTTGCCATAGCTTACCTCAGACTTAGATTTTTTAGTTTAATAATCTAACTTGGAGAACCAATCAAAAGATTTCCCTTTTTATCTTTTATGGCTCGTTTCCCATCCAAGTCTTTAAAATTGACATATGCAAAATAGATAGTTAGTTATTGTTAAGCAAAAAGTTGTTTCAAATTTTTATTTTGTTTTTGATTATTGCTAATTCTATTTTAATGTCATTCAAAACATTTTATTGGAGTGTTTATGAGAAAAATATTTTTTGTTTTATTAATTACATCTTTATCTGTATCTCAACTCTTTTCTCAAGCATTAAATTATCCTAAAGCTAAAAAAGTTGATCATGTTGATGATTATCATGGAACAAAAGTAGCTGATCCTTATCGTTGGTTAGAAGACAATAATTCAGAAGAAACAAAAGCTTGGGTAGAAGCTGAAAATAAAATAACTAATGAATATTTATCAAAAATTCCATTTAAAGAAAAAATCAAAAAAAGATTAACTGAACTTTGGAATTATGAAAGATATTCTGCTCCTCAAAAAGTTGGTGATTATTACATATTTTCAAAAAATGATGGATTACAAGAACAAAGTGTTATTTACATTCAAAAAGGTTTGAATGGAAAACCGGAAGTTTTAATTGACCCAAATAAACTTTCTAATGATGGTTCTGTAAGTTTAGCAGGTTTATATTTTTCTAACGATAATAAATATTTAAGTTATGGTATTTCAAAAGGTGGAAGCGATTGGAGAGAATTTTATGTGATGGATATTGCAACTAAAAAATTAACTGATGATTTAATTAAGTTTTCTAAGTTTAGTGGTAATGCTTGGTACAAAGATGGATTTTTTTATTCGAGATATGCTGAACCAAAACCGGGTGAAGAGTTAAAACAAAAAAATGAATATCAAAAATTATATTATCATAAACTTGGTACTTCTCAGATTGATGACAAATTAATTTTAGAAGATAATGATAATCCTAAACGTGGATTTGGGGCTGAAGTTACAGATGATGAAAAATATTTAATTATTTCTGTATGGGAAGGCTCTTCTTCTGAAAATATGATTTGGTATAAAAATCTTGAAACAAATAGTGAGGTTAAAAAAATTGTTGTAAAACCTGATGCTCGTTATAGCTTTGTTGATAATTTTGATGATAAATTTTTAATTCTCACAAATTTAAATGCTCCTAATAATCGTGTTGTTTTAGTTGATTTAAAAAATCCTGATAAATCAAATTGGCAAACTTTAATTCCTGAAGGTAAAGATGTAATTCAAAATGTTTCTCATGTTGGTGGTAAATTATTTGTTACTTATCTGAAAGATGCAACAAGCAGAGTTACTGTATTTAATGAACAAGGAAATTATTTATATGAAGTTAAACTTCCCGGTATTGGAACAGTAAGTGGATTTAGTGGAAAACATAATGATCAAGAAACTTTCTATACATTTACATCTTTTACATATCCTCCAACAATTTACAGATATGATGTAAAGCAAAATAAATCCACATTGTACAGAGAATCAAAAGTTAAATTCAAACCAAATGACTATGAAACAAAACAAATTTTTTACGAAAGTAAAGATGGAACTAAAATACCTTTATTCATAGTACATAAAAAAGGATTGAAGTTAAATGGGGAAAATCCAACATTGCTTTATGCTTATGGCGGTTTTAATGTTTCTATGTTACCAAGTTTTTCAGCTGGAAGAATTCCGCTTTTAGAAAATGGAGTTGTTTATGCAATGGCTTGTTTACGTGGCGGTGGTGAATATGGTGAAATTTGGCATCAAGCCGGAATGTTAAAAAATAAGCAAAATGTTTTTGATGATTTCATTTATGCAGCAGAATATTTAATAAAAAATAAATATACAAATCCAAATAAATTAGCAATTCAAGGTGGTTCTAATGGTGGTTTGTTAATTGGTGCAGTAATAAATCAAAGACCTGAGCTATTTAAAGTTGCTTTTCCACAAGTTGGTGTGATGGATATGTTGCGTTTTCATAAGTTTACTATTGGTTGGGCTTGGGTTCCTGAATATGGTTCAAGTGATAATCCGGATCAATTTAAATATTTATTTGCTTATTCTCCCCTTCATAATATTAAAGAAGGAGTTGTTTATCCTGCAACAATGGTTACAACTGCTGATCATGATGATAGAGTATTTCCAGCTCATTCATTTAAATATGCAGCTACATTACAAGAAAAAGCAAGTAATAAAAATCCTGTTCTAATAAGAATTGAAACTAAAGTTGGTCATGGTGCCGGAACTAGTACTTCTAAATCAATAGAGTTGTTAACTGATATGTACAGCTTTATGTTTTATAATATGGGAATTAATCCAAAGTTGTAAACAATAAATTTAGTTTGGATAAATTTTAAGTCTTACTCTTGATTTTATTTATAAATTAATTTCAAGAGTAAGACTAAGATTAAAAAAAACGAAAGCAAAATTAATGCAGCTTTGGAATGGTAAATTTGAATTTGCTTCCTTTTTCAAATTCACTTTCAACCCAAATTTTACCACTATGTTTTTCAACAAATTCTTTACATAAAATTAAACCAAGACCAGTTCCCTTTTCTTTTGATCTACCAATTTCACTATTCTTAACATCAATTCTGAAAAGTTTTTGTCTATCATTTTCTGTTAATCCAATTCCAGTATCTTCAACAGAAATTTCAATAAATTCATTTTCAATTTTACTTTGCACTTTTACAGTTCCACCTTCAGGAGTAAATTTAAGAGCATTAGAAATTAAATTTCTTAAGATAGTATCAATCATAAATTTATCTGCCATCAATATATGTGTGGGATCAACAGCATTAATTAAATTTATTTCTTTTTTAATTGCATGAGCTTCTAATAAATTTATACATTTTGAAACTAATTGTTTTAAGTGAATTGGTTCCGGGTTATAATCAATTCTACCGGATTGACATCTTGCCCAATGTAGAAGATCTTCTAAAAGAGCATAAGCATTTTTTGAAGATTCTCTAATAGCCTGAATAAATTCTAACCTTTCCTCAGAAGAGATTTCGTCAAATTCTGTTTCAAGAATTTCTGACATTGATTGAATTACAAACAAAGGATTCTTTAAATCATGTCCGATAATTGAAAAGAATTTATCTTTTGTAGCATTTGCTTCTTTTAGTTTTGCTTCAGATTCTGCCAGTTGATTATTTATTTGAACATAACGAGCTGCTTCCTCTTCAATCTGAGCCCTCGACAATGCTAATTCTTCAAGTAATCTTTCTCTTTCTTCTGTTTTTTCTTTTTCTTCTCCTATATCATAAATAACAAAGTAAATATATTTTTCATCATTGATTATAGTTTTTTTAGAAATTACAGCAGCTAAAAAAAAGTTACCATCTTCTTTCATCATTTCAACTTCAAACTCTAATCCATTGTTTGTATCACTAATTTTTTCAAGTATTTCAATTTTATTTTCTTCAAAAACGAAATAATTAAAAATGTTTTGGTTCTGTTCTTTTATATCATTTTCGTGAAATAGATTTTTAAAGTTGGTATTACATTTAATAATTCTCCCATTAAAATCTGTAAATACAAAAGCAAGTGGATACATTTCAATTAAATCAACAAAATGTTGTTCAATTGAATTTGGATTAAATTTACTTTCGTTAAAGTCTAATTTTAAATTTTGCATTTGTTAATCATTAAAATTTGCTTTCATTCCAATTAATTATCGAATAAAACAATAAAAATTTAAGTTATTCATTTTTGAATATTCTTGGTAAAATCTTTAAAAGGTTTTTAATACCAATTAATTTTAACCTTAGACTAGATGAATATAAAATATCAACTAACCCTTTTAAACCATCAAACAAAGTTTTATTAAATGGATGCCACCAAAGATTTTTTTTCACAAATGGAAGAATGTCTGAAACAATTACCATTGGTTGAGTCATTTCATCAAAACCAAGTTTACCATGTGTTCTTCCGATTCCTGATTGTTTGAATCCACCCCAAGGTGTTTCTGCTAAACCGTGACTCATTAAATGGTCGTTAATAGTAATTGCGCCTGCTTTTAATTGTCTTGCAATTTTTTCGGCTAATTTTTTATTTCTTGTCCATATTGATGCAGTCAATCCTAAATATGAATCATTAGCTAATTGAATTGCTTCTTCATAAGTTGAAAATTTCATTACTCCAACTACAGGTCCAAATGTTTCATCTTTCATTACTAGCATATCATGATTTACATTAGTTAAAACTGTTGCAGGTAAAAAATTTTCTCCTTTTTCTAAAATTAAAGACTGTGCAAAAATTTTTGCACCTTTATTTAATGCATCTTCAATATGATTTTTAACAATTTCAATTTGGTTTTTAGTTGTCATACATCCAATATCATTATTGAAATTACTTCCATTGCTGATTCTTAATTTTTCTGTATTAATTTTCAATAAATCTAAAAATTTATCATAAACATTTTCATGGACATAAATTCTTTCAACACCACCACAAGATTGTCCTGAATTTTGAAAACCTGCCCAAATTGCACCTTTAGCTGCACGAAACAAATCAGCATCTTCACAAACAATCATTGGATCGTTGCCCCCTAATTCAAGAACCAATGGAGTTAACGTTTCACTTGCTTTTTTCATTAAGTATTTTCCAACTGCCACAGAACCAGTAAAAAATAATTTATCAATCCCATTTTCTAAAAAAGCATCACCTGCAATTTTACCGGGTAGATTTATATAATTGAAAATTCCTTTTGGTAAATCAGCATATTCAATTGCTTTTTTAATTTCATATCCAACAAGTTGTGTTTCAGTTGCAACTTTAAGAATTACAGAATTTCCTGCGAGCAAAGCCATAATCACTTCTGAAAAAGGAATTGCAAATGGATAATTCCAAGGTGAAATTATTCCAATTACTCCAAAGGGAATTCTTACAATTTTACTTCTTTTATTAACAAGAAAAATATTTCCGGCAGATAGAAATTCATCTCTTAAAAAATATTGTGCATTTTTGCAATAATATGATATAGCCATTGTTGCAGGAATAACTTCAGTGGCAAGTGCATCAACTTTTGTTTTTCCATTATCTTTTGTTATTGTGTCAACAATTAAATCTGTATTTTGAACTAAATAATCTCTTACTTTCAATATTTTTTTAGTTCTTTCTTTAGTTGGAATTTTTTCCCACTCTTTTTGAGCAATTCTGGCTTCATCAATTTTAAATTTTAAATCATCAATAGTATTTAATTCAAACTCTCCTAAAATTTCATCTGTGGCGGGATTTTTTGAAATTGTTTTATTCATATTTACTCCAATTTTACATCAACTTTTTATTAGATTTACAGAAGCAAATTAATCAAAAAAGAAAAAGAATTAAATGGAAATTTCTGCACAAGATAAAGGAAAATATTTAAGAGGTTTACTGATATTAATTGGCAAAGATCATTTAATATTAGAAAATGAAAAAAATTGGTTTTATAAATTATCCAGTATTTTAGGATATGATAAGGCATTTTGTAAAACAATATTAAAAGAATTACCAGAGAATGAATTTTTAATTAAGGACCCACCAAAATTTTCAAATAAAGAAATTGCAAAAGCATTTATAATAGATGGAATTCATTTAGCTTTTACTGATAATAAAATGCATCCAAATGAACTCGAATGGATAAATATAATAGCAGAAATAAATGGAATAGATATTCTTTACGGTATGAATGAATATGAAAAATTCAGAAAAGAAAAATTCACTGATGAAAATTTATATGAATTTGAAATCGAGAAACTTTTAAATAAAAGCTACTAATCTTGCGGAGAGAGAGGGATTCGAACCCTCGATACCATTTCTGGTATACACGCTCTCCAGGCGTGCCAGTTCAACCACTCCTGCACCTCTCCGAATTTTTTATTTCAAAAAAACTTTGGCAAATATATCAAAACTGTAACTAACAAAAAATCAATCCTCTTTATAATTTTTATTATATTTATAAATAAATAACCAAAAGATTTTTTATGAATAAATTTAATTTAGTTTTTTTGATATGCATATTAATATTAAATAATATAATTGCTCAACCCAAAGAAGATTGGTTAAAAATTTCGGATAATGATAAATTAATTTTTATTGACAAATTAAATATTGTTAAACTAGATAATGAAATTAATGTTTGGGTTTTTGAACAATACAAAAAACCAATTGATTTAGAAGAAGTTGAAAAAGATATTTATTTTGTAAAAACAAAATATGTAATTGAAAAGGAAATTTTACGTTACAAAATTGATGATGTAATTTATTACGATAGATATAAAAATGTTGTGAAATCATTTCACTATAATAGTAGTTATAACGACTTAATTTATAGATACAATTTACCTATTATAAAAAATAGTGAAATGGAATTAATATATTTGAAATGTATAGAAATTTTAGGGCAATCTAATAATTAATTTTATCTTTTAATATCCTTACACCACCAATTAAATTCATTTGCTCAATAATATGGTTTCTTCTGTTTGCAAGATAACTGGTTGCTCTTCTTGGATCTCTTTTTTTAGGATTTGGTAAACATGCAATAATTGAAGCAGCTTGATTTTCATTCAATTTACTTGATGAAATTTTATAGTATGTTTTTGCTGCCCCTTCAATTCCATAAATATTTTTCCCCATCTCAGAAATATTTAAATATGTTTCTAAAATTCTTTTTTTATCCCATAGTAATTCTAACAACAAAGTATAATAAGCTTCAAATCCTTTTCTAATAATAATTTTTGAATTAAATAGAAACATATTTTTTGCTACCTGCATAGAAATTGTACTAGCACCACGAATTCTTTTTCTTCTTTGATTTTCTTTGATGGCTTTTTCAATTTGTTCAAAATCAAAACCAAAATGTTCAAAAAACAGTTGATCTTCACTTGCAATTGCAGCTAATGGAACATATTTAGAAACTTTTTTAATTGAAACAGGTTTGTAAGTTATATCGTTATAACTAAAAAGATCTTCCAGAAATCTTGATTCAAAATGCATAAAAGCAGTTACTGGTGGATCAATAAACCTAAAGAAGAGAATTAAAAAAATTACGATTGATGTATAAATCAAAAAAAATTTTATTATGCTAAAAAATATTTTTTTAATCATATTTAATCTAAAACTTTTATTACTCTTAATATAGGATAAACATTTAATTGCTTATCAAAATATGGAGAACGTTCATAAAAAAAGTTTAATCTTCTTCTTGGATTTTCTTTTATCTTCGGATCACTGTTTATATAATTTTCAAATTCATCTTTTAATTTTGGATTATCCCGAACCATCTTTTGAGCAATTGGTTCCATTGAATATTCTTCAAAGTACTCTTTTGGTTCAAATATTGAGTTAAAAAATCCCCACTTTAAAAATGAATCTGGTCCTTTTGGTTCTAATAAGTGAACAATTACACCTAATGTTCTTTGTTGTAGATCAATAATAAAATTACCTTTTGAAATTATAACTGTGTCCATAATTTTATCATATTCATAACTTGGTTGAAAATGATTTTCATATGATGTTGTTCCATATCTAACATTTTTTAATTTGTATTTCTCTACTATAAACTTTTTATCTTTCTTCAAAACATCAACATTAATTCCATGTACTTTAATTCTTTCAACCAAATATTTATTCTCAATTGGGATAATATAACTTGTTGGAATATCTATTGAATCTCTTACAATGTTATCATCAAAAAAAGGAATTTCCTTTTCAAAAGGTTTACCTGTGTATCTGAGAACTTTTTTGCCAGTAATCCAACTATCTTCTTCAATGGCTTCAATTCCTTTATATAAAAATGGTTTAGATTTATCTGAAACATCAAAACTTAATGGATATGAATTTTTATTTTTAAAATAATTTTGAATTACAAATTCATCCCCTTCTTTATTAATATTTAACAATTCATCTTTATTTTGATTACAAAATTCTATAACATTTTCAAACATTGCTTTAGTGCTAAATACTCTATCTTTATATGGTTTTAGCATATGAGTTTCAATTAATAATCCGATTCTATTTTGAATAGCAGTATAACCTGTTGAAAAGCGAGGTGAAGCAGTATAATCAACAATTCCACTTTCAACATTTCTTCCTTTAAATGCAACATAAGGAGCAATTAAAAATCCTTTTTCTTCAGTTCTCTTATTATTAAAAGGAATAAATTTTTCTTTAACAAACTTTGCTGTTTTTGTAGGAAGATTTTTAAACTTTTCAATTCCATAAGTAATATTATATTGATAATCAGCTCCATCCGTTGTGTGTGAATCAACAAAAAAATCGGGCAACCAAGAATTAAATAGTTTTAACCAACTTTGCATTTCCGGAGAATCTGCTTTCATATAATCACGATTTAAATTATAATTTTGAGCAGTTGTTCGCCAACCCATTTCAGTTGGACCATTTTGATTAATTCTATTAAATGGACTTTTTCTTTCATGACCATCAACATTAAAAACTGGAATTATTAATAAAGTAACATTGTCTATCAGGTTTATTTTTTCTTTTGTAATCAAAATTTCCCGTAACAATAACATACTTGCATCTTTTCCTTCAATTTCACCTGAATGAATTCCATTTTGAATCAAAATAATTGGTTTTGATAATTTTTTAGCTTTTTCGGGAGTAAATGCTCTATCTTTTGAAACAACACAAACATACAAAGTTCTTTCCTGTGCAGATTTACCAAATGGAATTAGTTTAACATATGGAGATGCTTTTTCAATTTTTCTAAAGTACTCAATTGTTTCATTATAATCTGGAGTTGATAAAAAATTAGATTTTTCAAAAAAGGTTTGCCATTTATTTATTTTATTTAAATCAGATTGTGGAAAAATCGAAACCGAAAGAAATAAAAGTAATGTAAATATTTTCATATTTTTTCCTTAATAGAACTTATTAAATTTAAATTATGTTAATACATTTGAAGTAATCAATGTAATTAAATAATTTGCATGTAAAGTTATATTAAATTCACAAACAAAATAAAGAGGTTAAAATGATATCAGACAAAATGTTAAAAATGTTAAATGATCAAATTAATGCAGAACTTTTTTCATCATATTTATATTTATCAATGGCAGCATATTTTGAATCTGAAAACTGGAATGGAATGGCAAAATGGATGAAAGAACAATCATCAGAAGAATATGAACATGCTATGAAATTCTATCATTATATTAATGAAGTTGAAGGAAGAGTAGAATTAGAAGCTATTGAAAAACCAAAATTCGGTTGGAATTCTCCACTTGAAGCTTTTGAAGAAGCTCACAAACATGAATTATACATAACTGATAGAATTAACAAATTAGTAGCACTCGCAATTCAAGAAAATGATTATGCTACAAATTTATTTTTAAATTGGTTTGTTAATGAACAAGTTGAAGAAGTTGCAACAGTTTCTCAAATTGTTCACAAATTCAAATTAATTGGAGATAATAAAACATCTTTATATTTACTGGATCGCGAACTGGGAATGAGAGCTTCCAAGTAATTTAATTTAAATAAGATTTTTTTAGTGAATATAATTTTATTATCTTTGCCACCAAAAATTGAAAGAGGTTGATTTAAAATGGCAAGAAAATGTCAAGTTACTGGTGTAGGACCAGCTTCTGGAAATAATATTTCGCATGCGCACAATAAAACAAAAAGACGTTTTTTACCAAATTTACAAAAGAAAAAAATTTGGGTTAAAGAATTAAATAAATTTGTTACTGTAAAATTGACCGCTGGCGCATTAAGAACAATTTCTAAAAATGGAACTGCAGAATTAGCTAAATTAGTACAACAAGGAAAAATTAAAGCTTAGTTTTATCTTTTTTATCTTAACAAAAAACCCGCTTACTGCGGGTTTTTTGTTGTTAAAATTATATTATCTTCTTCTTTCAGTTGAACGACTTGGTTCACGATTTGAATTTCTTTCAACACTTCCTCTGTTTTCATTCCTTTCTGATTTGTTTTCATATCTAAATTCTGGTCTCTGCTCGTTTCTTTCACTTCTTTGTTCAATTTTTCTTTCTGGTGTTCTCCAATTCTCTCTTTCTGTTTGAGGTCGTTTGAATTCATTATATACTTTTTCTCTTTCATTATTTCTTTTAGATTCAATTTGTCTTATGTTATCCGGATAATTTCTTTCATTATTATTTCTTTCAATTTCTTTATCTCTAAATTCAAAATCATCATTTTTTCTTTTTCTTTCTATAACATCTCTGTTTTCAGTACGAGTTATTTCGCTTGAAAATATTTTATCTCTTTCTAAAGTAGTTTTTCTTTCTGAACGTTTAACTTCAAATCTTTGATTATTATTATCAAATTCTCTTTCGTTAGGTCTGTAAGAAATAATTCTATCACTATTTTCTTTTCTGTATTTTTCAAATTCATTTCTATCATTAACAGTTCTTATTTCTCTCTCAGCTATTCTGTAACCAGCTTTTCTTTCAACAAATTCTTTGTCGATACCACCATTTATAATTCTGTCTCTGTCGAAATAATAATTGTTTCTATATTTGGTTGTTCCATAAATTCTCTCAACTCTTCTATGATCTAATATGTAATAATCAATTCTATGGTCACAGAATCTTCTGTAGGGTACAAAGTTCCACCAATGATAACTTGCAGTCCAGCCTATAGAAAATCTAATACCAAAAGAAATATGAAACGAAGCATAAGGTGGAAGCGGAGCCCAGCCAATATAATTATCATTATAGCGCCATTCTACCCAGGCTGGACCCCATTCATAGTCAGGAATCCAAATCCAGCCATAATAGTCGTCATAATACCATCTACCATAATGATAAACTGCCCATCCAAAAGGTTCATATGAATCCCAGTACCAACCAAATGATGACCAAATCCATCTTCCTCGTGTATAAGGTTTCCATAAATGAGATACATAAACAGGTCGCCATGCATATAAATCTCTATCAATTTCTATCCATTCTCCATAGTTTTTTAAGGATGAATAAAATACATTAAAGCTAATATCAAAATTTGGCTTTGCATTGAAATTATTATATGCAAGTAAAATTATTGTTAAAATCATAATCATATTTTTTTTCATTTTGAACCTCAACTTGTTCAAATTTGTTAGCCAATATGTATGCCAACTTTAAAATATCATTTTTAATAATATTTCTAGTTCATAAAAAAATATGTATTTATAGTTAGACATAAATAATTATTTAATTAGACAAAAAGGTAATTATGAATAAATATGAAATTGTAAAAAGTAAATTAAAAAACTCATTATCATACGAGGAATACTTTGAAGAATTTAAGATGAAAGTTATGTCGAATGATTTGTCAATTTTAACTGAATTTGAAAAAGAAAATTTTGATTACATTAAACTAAATTTCCAAAGGAGTTCCAGAATTCATAAATCATTTAATCCAAGTGAAGAAACAAAAGCAATAATTTCTAAAATTAAAGAAGAACAACTATGGGTAATAATTACTGAAGATTGGTGTGGCGACTCTGCTCAATGTGTTCCTTATATTTATGAGATTTCAAAATTAAATTCTTTAATTAATCTGAGAATATTCAAAAGGGATTTAAATTTAGAATTGATTGATTTATATCTAACTAATGGAACGAGAAGTATTCCAAAATTAATTGCTTTCGATAATTCCGGAAATGAATTATTTACTTGGGGTGCAAGACCTAAAGAAGCCAATGAATTAATTTCAAAGTTAAAAGCAGAAGGAAAAACTAAAAATGAATTTATTGAACAACTTCATTTATGGTATGCCAAGGATCGTGGTAAAAGTATAACAAATGAATTGCTAGAACAAATTTTGAAAACTATTGAAAATCATAATTGAATGGGAAATTTATAATGAATTTTGATTCAATTGTTTTACCATTTTTTTTAGCTAATGAAAACTTTGATTTTTTTAATGAATCAATTACTAATTGATCACATCCATATCCAATACCATTAATTAAACTGGTTTTTGTTAATTCACCATCAAGATTAACAAATGCTTCTATTGTTATTATTCCATTTATTTTTAATGCTTTAGCAACATTTGGTATTGTTATTCTTGAATATATGGTTTTTAAATCATCTATCGGTTTTGGACATTCATCTGCATTACAAATTACAGAAATATTCTCAAGAAAAGTTTTTTCATTTTCTTTTACATTTGAAACAACTTCTTCTTGTTTCGGAATAATAAAATTAATTTCTAAATCTAATTCGGATTTTACAAATTTATCATTCTCTCTTGCAGGCATAAATCGTGTTTCTTTAATTACTCTTTTCGCTTCTTCATCACAGCCTAAACCTAAACTTTGTATAATTTTTATATCTTCAACTTTGCCAGTCTCATCAAGTTTTATTTTCATTTTTACTTTACCTTCTAATCCAAACTTCAAAGCATCATTAGGATATTTAATTTTTGATTGTATTTCTTCAATTCCACCAATTGGATAAGCATCTTTAAAATTATTTATAGATTTTATTTCATAATTCCGGGAAGCTAAATTATTTTGTTCTGTATCAGAAAATAATTGTTCTTTTATTAAAACACCTTTTTGATATGTAAGAATTGAAATTAATTCACCATTGAAATTATAAGTTTTTTCATCTCCATCTTTAATTCCATTTTCAACATAAAATTCATTTTTAAGTTTTCCGTTTTCATAATAACTTCTGACCCAACCATTAAGAATTCCACGACTATAATTTTGTTCTGATTTTTTGTTACCATTTTCAAAATAGTAAATTGATTTTCCATCAAGAATATCATTTATATATGAAATTTCACTTTTTATATTTCTGTTTGGGTAATATGATTTTATTATACCGTTTTGAGAAAATGATAATTGATTAAGAAATAAAATTATAACTAATAGAGTAATTCTTTTCATTTATTCGCCAATAATTGTAATTATAATTTTTCTTGAGCCACCATAATTTCGATGTTCACATAAATAAATTCCTTGCCACGTTCCTAAATTAATTTTACCATTAGTAATAGGAATGTTGATGTTTGTTCCTATTAAAGTTGATTTAATATGTGAAGTCATATCATCTAAACCTTCATATGTATGTTGATATAATTTTGCATCTGATTCAGGAACAATTTTATTAAAATATTTTTCCATATCGTAACGTACAGTTGGATCAGCATTTTCATTTATTGTTAATGAAGCTGATGTATGTTTGATAAATAAATTCATTAATCCATATTTAAAATTATTTATCTCTCGGCAATTTGAAATTATTTCATCAGTAATTAAATGAATTCCTCTGGATTTAGGTTTTATCGTTATTTCTTTTTGAAAAATCATTTCATCAACCAAATAATGTTTGAGATTGATAATTAGAATTTGATAATTCAAATTCAATTAACCATTTTTTTCTATCTAATCCACCGGCATAACCAACAAGTTTTCCATTTTTTCCAATAATTCTATGACAAGGTACAACTATTGCAAATGGATTTTTACTATTAGCATTTGCAACTGCTCGTATTTTCTTTTTATCACCTATTATTTCAGAAAATTTTTCATAACTCATAAATTCACCGTAAGGTATTTCTATTAAATTTTTCCAAACATTGTTTTGAAATTGGGTTCCATTAAAAAGCAAAGGTAAATCAAATTTTTTTCTAACTCCTTTAAAATATTCATTTAGTTGTGAACATGTTAATTCGGACAATTCATTTTTAGTTTCAAATATAATTTTATCTGAAAATTTAATTGATATGACAAAATTTGAATTTGTTTTAATTATAATGTTGCCAATAGGTGATAGATAATTTGAAAAGTAAATTTTATCGAAGTTCGATTCGAGCATTTTAAATTAACTTTGCTGAAAAAGATTTTTGAGTATTTCTATAATTTTTTCGCGTAGCAATGGTTTAGGAATAAAATCTGCAAAGCCAGCGGAAACAAATTTTTCTTTTGCTCCTGGTTGTACATAAGCAGTTGTTGCTATTATTGGAACATTTTTATATCCGGGCATTTTTTGAATTATTCTTAATGCATCAAGCCCATTATATTCACCTTGAAGATTCAAATCCATTAAAATGAAATCAAACTTTTTAGCTTTTAAAAGTGGCAAAGCTGATTCAAAACTTATTGCAAATTCTATATTCTTTAAATCTTTCATCTGAACTTTGAATAGAACCTGTGAATCAATTTGATCTTCAAGATATAAACATGAGAGATTTGAAATATCAAAATCAATTTTTTTAGTCTGAACATTTGGTTCAATATTTTCAAATGTTGGAACTACTTTTACTTTTTTAATTTCTTTATCTACTTCCTGTTTTACAACTTCAATTTCTGCATTAATTTTTTCTGTTACAGAAAATTTTAATGGAAATATTAATGCAAACTCTTTTATCTCGGCTCCTGAAGTTATATTACTTTTTTTAACTGATAAAAGATTAATTAATTTTTTGGCAAGCATAATTGTGAATCTTGAAAAACCATAATTTCTTCTTGTAGCAGTTTCTTCATTTGTAAATATTTCAATTAATGCTTTTAATAAAAATGGAGTAATGCCTTCTGGTTTATCTTTTATTCCAACAGCGGCAAAATTATCTTCATAAATTGATGCCGATAAATAAATATTTTTTTCTTTAGTAATTTGCACTGCAAACTTTAAGAATAAACTTAAAAGGTAAATAAATTTTTGTTTATCGGTTTCAATCAATAGTGATGAAGATATTTTACCATATTGAACATCAACTTTTTTAGCTTCAACAGTTTTTTTAATTGCATCTTTTAGTTCATCAAGAATTTCTACAAACTTAATTTCTTCGGTTCTAAACTTTATAATTTTTTGTTCCAGTTGAGAATATTCAACAGCATTATCCATTATTTGCAATAATATTTTCTGATTTTCTTTAATAATATCTATTGCTTCTTTTTGGTCATCGTTTGGATTATCAATGCTTTCACCTAATTCCTGTGCAAAACCTAAAATTACATTTAACGGTGTTAAAATTTCATGAAACATATTTGATAAAAATGCAGTGTCAATTTTTTCTGTTTCATCAATTCGTGTTTTAAGATCTTTTAATGATTCTTCTTCAATTAATTTTATTATAAAACAAAATGATTCAATTTCACCACTATAATTTTTAATTGGTGTTGCTATTAAACTTGCTTTTTGAAATCCTGTTTCTGGTTTTTTAATTTCTACATCAGCTGTGAATGATTTTGGTAATGTTGTTTGAAAAACATTTTTATTTATTTCAGCTCGTTTATCGTCGTTTAAAAGAGCAATAAAAGAAGAATTTTCCAATTCTCTTTTTGGATAACCTAATTTTTTAATTCCGTTTTCATTAATCTCTTTAATAAATCCATCTTTATCAGTTATAATTAATATGTCTGATGTGTTTTCGTAAACTGTTTCGAGTAATTGTTGTTTCTTTTTTACTTCAACTTGTTCAGAAATATTTCTGACTAAATTTAAGTGAGCTTTTTTATTTTTATAATCAACTAAAGTTCTTCTTAACTCAACAAAAACTGATTCACCATTGCTTTTTTTATGTCGCCATGGTCCACTATATGATTTCATTAATGATTTGTTATCAGATGTTTCAATCAAAGTTTGAATATCTTCGGGTGCATATAAATCTGTTAAATCCATGTTTAAAAAATCATTTCTTTTATAACCATATAACTTCAAAGCTTGATCATTCACTTCTAAAAATTTCAGATTTTCCAAATCATAAATAAACATTGGTTCGGGAGTAAGTTCTATTAATGCATCATACATTAAAGCTTTTGTTTCTACGTCCCTGTTTTTTTCATCAATTTCTTTAACAATAATTTGAAATATTTTTTTATCGGATATATCATTTTTAATTAAAGAAATTTCGGTATTTAATTTTATTTTTTGAGTAAAACTGTAAGCAAATTGTATTTCGTTTTGAATTTCACTTTTTACAAATGCATTTATTTTTTCAATCAGATCTTTTTCAAATATTTTTTCAATTGAATCATTTATTAAATCAACTTTTTCACCCAACGAAAAAATCTTAAGAAATTCGTTTGTATAATATTTAATCTTCAAATCATCATTAATAAAACATGAAGCAATTGGAGCATACTTTAAATAATCATTGTCAAATTCATTTTTAATTTCTGTTTTATCTTCAACTGGTAAGGAAAATCCAATTATTGCAACTACGTTTTTATCTACATCCAGTAATGGAATTTGTGCAATAGAAATATTATTGTTTTTGTTTAATGATAGTTGTGTATTAAAATTTTCAATTATAATTGGGTTGTTCGAAATTTTAATGTAATTATCTAAACTTTCAAACAAATTGGAAATATTCTTATTCAGAACATCAGTTTGGTTTTTGTTTTCAATCTGAGATACTTCAAGTGAAAATGCATTTGAGAATTTATCATTTACAACTAAGAACACTCCATTTACATCTTTAATCCAAAAAAATTCTTCAAGTTCATTTATACTTTTTTGAAATTTAGCTTTTTCGATAAATGAAAACGGGAATGATAATTTTACTTTATCAATTATTTTTTTTAGGTAAGGTTTTAGATTAATCTCTTTTAAATTAGCAGTAACTAATCTTAATTTCTTGAAATCTGAAACAGTTTCAATTTCTTTATTATTTTCGAATGTAATTAAGTAATAAACATTATTTTCACTTTTTAATTGTGAAAAACTTATAATTAAACTTTTTGATAACTCTTCATAAGTTGATGTAAAATTTTCAAAAACTGTATTTCCGAACTTAGAAATTTTTTTAAAAAGTGCATCAATTACTTGTTTTTGTTCTTCATTAATTACATCTAAAAAATTTTGATGAGGTTTAATAAGAGGAAATATTTTTTTTATTTCATCATTAATAGCAATAATACGTAATGATTTATCAACAATTATTGAAGCACGTTTGAAATTAATCTCAACTTCTTTTGTATTAAAATCGTTTGTCATTTTTATTGTATTGTAACAACTATTGTTCTTGAATAAGGTGTATATGTATTTGTATTTGATGAAATTATTTGTCTCACTCTATATTCATAAGTTCCTGCTGACAAATTATTATCAAAATGTTCAGTTACACCAGCAGCTTTTGTTGCAATTCTTGTAAATGTTGATCCACTACTAATAATTCTTTTTTCAACTTCAGTTTCAAATGATTGACTTAAAGTATTATCATAAGTCCATGTTAATCTTATAGAATTCGGACTTGTCAAAGTATAATTTAAATTCGGTGCAGGCACATTTAAGGTTGTTGTTGCAGCCGAAACTTCATTTGAATATGGACTTCTTGCAGTTGATGTAAAATATGCAATCCTATATGTATAAGTAACACCAGCAGAAATTTGTTGTGTATCTAAATATTCAGTTGTATTAGGAGAAACAATTGTTAACTGTTTAAATTGAGCAGTGAATGCATCTAATCTTTCAATAATAAAACCTAACTCATTTGGAACAAAATCTGTCCATGTTAATCTTATTGTATTCATTCCAATACCTTCAGCTTTTAAATTCCAAGGTCCGCCACCCGGTGTCATTGGTGAAACTTCATTACTAAATTCGGAATAACCAGAAGAATTAAATGCGCGTACTTTATAATAATATGCAGTAAAAGATGATAAGCCAATATCAGTTGTACTTATAGTATTTTCATTTAATGTTTTAATTCTTCTATAATCAATTGTTCCATTGTTACTTATATCTTTTCTCCAAAGCTCAAAACCTTTTTCGTTGTACGAATTATCTTTCCATAATAAAGTAACAGTTGTAGAATTTGTAAAAGTACCGGCTAAATCGCTTGGTGCTTTTGGTGGACGATCTTTAATATAAATATTTTGTTGAACCTTACTTACTTTAAGCTTTCCGCTTTTGTTGTAAACAATTAAATAATAGCTGATTGTTTTACCAATCATTGTTGAATCAACAGTAATATAAATAGTTGGATTATTTCCATCATTTGTTAAAGCAAATTTTTGAACATAAACTCCATTAATAAAAAGTTCAAAATGAGAAAGACCTGTGCCACCCGCTCCATCACTTGCTGTATAAAAAACAACATTCTTACCAACCATTATTGTATCATTTGATTTTGGGAAAGTTATTTCAATTGATGGCGTGCTTGATGTTTGTGTTTCCGATAAAGATTCAACACATGATTGAGAAATAAATAAAATTGAAATTAAACTTAGAAAACTTAATATAGATTTTATAATCTTTTTCACTTTAAAAAATTTTTTGTTATTCATTATGTAATTTAATAAAACATATTCAGTTTACATAAACTTAAAGTAAACAAAATTGAAGCGATTTTTCGGCTGGGTATTTTATAAAATATATCTTATGAACCAACATTATCATAATCAATAATTAGAGAACGTGTTTCATGGGGTTCCATTTTATCTAAATAAAAATATATTGTGTCACCTGAAGGACTTAATGAATATTTAGGAATTTTAGTATTAATTATATCTGATGAAACTTCAACATTTTTTACTTTCTTATTTAAATTTACTTGAACTACTATTCCAATAGTTCTTTCATCGCGTGGATTATTTAATTCAACAGCAATACGTCTTGCACTTCTTGCATCATAACGAACTTCAACACCACCTTTACTTAACCACCAATTTTTTAATTCTTCCAACGAAGTTATCCACATTTTTTTAGATTTAGCATATTTTAAAACATCTTTTATTACTGAAGAATATTGTGGAAGTAATTGGTAATTTGTATGCACTTTAAAAACATATAACCCACCTTCAAATAAAACTCTATCAATATCTTCTTCATATGTATAACGCTGAAATTCTGTATTAGTCAATCCATAATTCCGAACAACTTCATAATCGTCTCTTGCTGTCTTTGTAATTATCATTATTTGCTTATTATTTCTGGTTCTTATTTCAGGAACAGATCTGTCAGTTAAAGAATCTGTCACTAAAAATTCTAAACCAAGTTGGGACATTGCTTGCATTGTGTTATCATCATAGTAACCATTTAATGGCATTATAGCTTTAACATTTTGATTAGTTAATTTTTTTAAAGTATCAATTGCAAATTTCAAAGTTGATGTTTGCACTTCTTTACTAAATAATTTATTAACAGTATCCTCAGGAGAAGCTAGAAATCCGATGTCAACAATTGCACCAATTTCACCTTTTTCTTTTAAGGATTTTAAGATTTGATAATTATTAATTGTAATATTCGGATCAACAAATATTGTAGGATTTATTTTAATACCACCAATGTTTTTATTTACATTAATAATGTTATTAGGTTGTTCTGTAATAGTAGGAATAAATAAAAAAGCTGCTTCATAAGTATCTGGCCAATCTCTGACAAAAGCTGTTGGATTGTAAACTAACCAATTAACTGAGTTATTAAACAATTTTTCAAAGTAAATAAAATCTTTTTGAACACCTAAAACAGAATTAATTTCAAAACCAAACCAAACAAATCTGCCTTTTCCATAAGTGCCAAAAGATATTCCAGCACTTTTTTGAATTTCCTCACGAACTAAACCTGCTTCTTTTCTGAAATCATACCAAAAACTTACCTGAGTTGTTCTTGGTTCTAAAACTTCAGCATATATTGGGCGATCCCAGGTTGCTATTTTAAGTGCATAGCCAGTAGGGATTTGTGAAGTTATTGGCAAGTTCCCTCTCAATGTGTGAACCTTATAAGTTTCTTCAGGTTTAATTTCTCTGTTAAATTTCATTCCAAAAACTTCAGTAAAAAATTCCCAACCACGCCATTTACCTTCATCAGAAAAAGTAGCAGGTCCACCTGTAACAAAAACGCTTCCACCATTTTCAATATATCTTTTAACATTTACTAATTCTTTATCACTTAAAGATTTGGAACCGGGTAAAACAATAAGTTTGTATTCATAATGTTTACCAAGTTCAATATCTTGATCAGAAATTAAATCATACTGAAACTTTGCATTGGAAATAAATTTTTTCCATGTATCAATATTATCTCTTAACCAGGTGCTTCCCGGTTCGAGCATATTTTCAGTGTATTTAGAGTAAAGAATTGCAACTTTTTGTTTTTTTGTTTCTTGAAGTAATGTAAGATTATTTTTTGTAGGAAGAATTTGACTTAATTCATAATTACCATATATACTTTGAATAATTAATAAAAAAACAAGAACAGCTAGAATTAATAAAACTAATCCGCTGAGAAAAATAATAAGATAGTTAACACGTAACCCTTTGGCTGCTTCTTTTACCGCCACCTTAAATTATCCTCTTGTTTTTTCTCTGGTTTCAATTGTTCATTATAACCTTCATTTGTGTAACGCATAAATTTACCACGACCTGTTCTCCTTTCACCTTCATACTGTCTTGTTTGTTCAGAAGTTGGTCTTTGATATCTCGTTTCACTATATGTTGGTGGAGCATTATTGATAAATGTTGGTCTTAATTCAGGACCGTGTGAATGTTCCTCTGGCATTACAAAAGATTGTTGCCGTTGATATTCGTAACCAAATTCTTGTTGTGGAGATTCAAATGTTCTTCTTTCAGCTCCGGGTACTCTTTGTTCTGTTATTAATGGTGCAGGTGTTACAAGTTCAGCTGGTAGAGTTGCAGGTTTAGCAGAAGTTGCTGTTATACCTTTTCTCTCTCTTATTTTATATAAAATGTATGCACCAACAGATAGAATAAATGTTGAAATTGTTGCCACAAGAATTATTAAAGAAAGTATTGGAATTAATTCCATAATTACCTCGTTTTAAATTTATTTTACCGTTGCACTTTGCAACGTCGCATTTCCTTTATTAACACCTGCAAGACCCGTTCTTTCAAGCTTGCCCCAGGTCATTTTAAAACCTAAAAATTCTTCTACTGTTGCCATTGCTTTAGTTACATCAATCATAAGAATGAAAATAACTCTGTAAATAATTGCATAAGGAACAAGACGAAATTCTTCTTTTTCTGCAGCTATGCAATAAACGGCAGCCATTAAATCTAATGTTGCTATACCAATCCACCACAAAAATATAAAACTTGATAACCCATATAAAAGAGCAACAATAATGAAATATAGATTAACAAAAATATTCATAGTAGGCCAAAGAAGAGCTTCATAAAACATTTGCCAAAGTATTATACTAGTATTAAAGTTTATGGTTGGATTTATCAAAAATCTTTTATGTTTACGAATAGCTTGTAATATTCCACGTGTCCAGCGATATCGTTGTTTCAAAAGTTGATATATAGTAACCGGAGCTTCAGTATAAGCAATTGCATTTGGTTCATAAATAATTTTCCAACCAGCAGCTAAAATTTTTAATGTAACATCTGCATCTTCTGCGAAAGTATCACTTGAGTAAAAACCAGCTTCTTTTAATGCACTTTTTCTAAAAACACCAATTGGGCCTGGTATAATATTAACCATCTGCAAAAAACCTTGAGCACTTCTAGCCATATTTAAACCTTCAAGATATTCAAGAGCCTGAAGATCTGTAAGAATTTTTTTTCTGTTTTGTACTTTAACATTACCAGCAACAGCTCCTACAGCAGGATCAATAAAATGTCTGACGGCTAATTTCAATGTGTTTTCAGAAAGTTGTGAATCTCCATCCATGCAAAGAACAAACTGTGCTTCTGAATATTGAATACCAGCATTCAAAGCTTTTGCTTTGCCACCATTCGGTTTATTAATCAATGAAACTTTTACTAATCCTAATCTTCCTTTTTGATATCCAACTAATGTTTCACCAACTTCAGCAGTGTCATCGGTTGAACCATCATTTACAATAATAATTTCATAATTAGGATAATCTAATTCAAGCAATGATTCAATTGAATCTTTTAAAACTTTTCCTTCATTATAAACAGGAACTATTATTGAAACAAAAGGATAATAACCACCTTTATCCTGAACGGTATATTTTGTTAAATAAAAATATGCCATGAATAAAGTGCCAAAATATCTTATAAGAAGAATGAAAAGAAAAATCACTAGAGAAACAATTGAAGAATATACAAACAAACCACTCCAGCTTAATACTGTTAATGGCAGAGTCATAAAAATAACAATCAATAATAAGACAGATAAAACACCAGAAATAATTATTGTTCTAATTTTTTCTGTTGCTTCATTGCGTTTTGGTGGTTCTAGTTCTCGGTTATCTAACGCAATTTGATATTTTTCATTATTGATTTTCAACGCTTACCTAGTTTTAACAAAATAATTTGTCAATTAGAATGCCATAATTTTTATTCAATTTAACATAAAAACGAATATTTTTTTATCTAAAATGTTTTAATTATGAACATATTATTAAAATTGCTTCATTTGGAAACAATTCTACATGGAATATACTGGATAATTTAAATTATTGCAAGTAAATAAGTTAATAAAATGATATAAAGAAGTTTTATAAATGATTTCTATAACTTATTAGAAATAAAATGAACTATTTTTTATAAAATTCTAATAAAGCGTTAAAAAGAAAATCGGCAATTTTTTCACCACCCAAATATGTAAAATGTGCATAATCTTTTAATGCTAATGGTGGTGAAGCATTAACCCAATCATCCATAGAATCAGCACCCCCCTGAACTTCCTGTAAATTCCAAAAAGCAACATTTGTTTTTTCTGCTATTCTTTTTTGTGCTTCGATTAATAAGTTTACATCTGGATTTGTTTTAAATGTTGAACCCACCTTTTGAGTTCTATCTGCTGAGCTAATGATTAAGAAACTGGTTTCCGGAAAAGCTTTTTTAAATTTTTCAATTACATTAACCATTTTATTTTCATAAACAGTAAAAATTCCTTTGTTTGATGAAGAAACATTTGCTCCATAATTTAAAATTATTAAATCATAATGCATTTCTATGTTAAATTGTTTAAGTGTTTCTTCGGAAATATCGCTCAAAGATGAGCCAGAATTTCCTCTCATTGGAAAGTTATCAACATAAACTCCATTGTTACTTGTTTCTAAACTTACTCCATAAAAAATTGGTTGTTTCCCCGAAATAAATTTCATGTAAAATTTTTTTGCATTTGTTTTAAGTTTTATTTCACTTTTTTGTAAAACATCCCCTTCCTTAAGATTAAGAGTAACTAAGTTTCCATCATCAATTGAATATTGTATTTGCGAAGTTTTATCAGCATTTCTATAAAAAATTTTAATTAGTGAAAATCCTGAAGATGATTTATAAATAGGATTTGCTTCATACTTTACCCAGCTTCCAGTTTTGGGAATTGCTAAAGCACCTGAAATTCCCACAGGTAAATTTTGTTGGTTTCTTGTAAGAAATGAAATATACTCCCAATCATCGCTATATGTATGAACGGTTGTTCTTCTCATTCTATTATCATCAGAAACAATATTCAAAAAGCCAACGCCTTGTCCACCAAATCTTTGCTGAAATTTTTCTCTTAAATATTCTGTAATAATATCTCCAAGTATAATTGAATCTCCAAAATGAGCAATTCTTACTTGTTTATTATTAGAATTTGATAATGCTGAAATAAAATATTTCAGTTGATTATTTTTATCATTTATTGATACATATTTTCCAATTGATTGTGTAACAAACGTGCTTATAGAATTTGTTGTATTAAATTCAGTGATTAAGTTTTTGCCAAATGTTGGAAATGTAAATATTATACTTAGCAGAAAAGTAATTTTTATTGTTTTCATAAATCCTTTCATTTTTAGAATACTGCAATATAAGCTGATAGTGAAATGTTAAAACTTTTGTAGCCGGTTCCAAACCTGAAACTATTTGTATAACCAATTCTTCCATTTAATAATATGTTTGTAATTGGATTGTAATTTGCTTCACCAAAAATTTCACTAATAATAAAATCTACATCCGGGGCGTAACCAATTTTACCACCAACTTTAAATTTCCAATCTTTCTTATATAAATATTCATATTCTGCCCAAAGACTATGTGTATCAAAATTTTGCGGAGAATAATATAATTGTGAAATGTATTTATAATCTGAGAACATATATTCATAACCCAACATAACTAAATTTAAAAATTTCTTTCCTAAACGTAATTGAAAATCATTTCCTTTGTTATTATCACTCAATTCAAAATAATTATAGTAACCATATATTCTCATTATATTTTTATAGTTATACCAATAATTAAATCTATAAACATCAGCTTTTAATCGTGTATATAATAAATAAGGTGAATAGAAAAATATTCTTGCATCGGTATTATCGTATGAAAAAGATAAATTAAGTTCATCAGGAATTTGATATCGAATTTGAGCATCCCAAACTTCATAATTTGGTTCACCAAATGTATTAAGATGACCATAACTTCCACTAAGACTTAATCTATTTGAAAAATAAATAGAAGCAAGTCCACGTAACTGAGTATAATCTTTCTGAAAAGAAGAATTGTTCAAAGTTGTTCTTTGCCATAATACACCAAGCGAAAGAAATCCTAAAAATCCGAAATCCACTCTGGTTCCATAATTCCAAAATTTAAGGTTTTGATTATCTTGATAATATGAAGCAAATGGAGCAATATTCATATTTGTTGGGAGGAAATAATTTAAGAAACTACCAAAACCTTTTATACCACGAACAACTCCAGAAGGAGGAAGCCAACCAATTCTTTCTTTAGCCATTTCTTTTTGAGAATTATCTTTAGAATTTTCTAAAACTTCTTCATATAAATTTCTAGCATCGCCATAACTTTCATCTTGAACATAAGCATCGGCTAAGAACAATTTTTTTTGATTTAAATTATAGAGTAAAGAATCATCCTTAACTTTTTCTGTTAAATCTTCCAGCAAGTCTGCTGCATCATCCAAAAGATTATCTTGCATCATTAAATATGAAATATAAATTTGACGCGAATAAATGTCATTTAATTTATTTTCATCTTTATATTTTTCTTCAAGTATTTTGAATTCATTAATTGCATCTTCATATTTTTTATCAGCAGCAAGTTGATCAGCATACAAAATCATTCTTTGTTCTATTTGTTCTTTTAAATTATCATCATTCGTAGAATCATAAATTTCCTGATATAGATTTTTACCTTTTTCAAATTTTTTATCATCCACTAAGCTACCACCAAGAAATATCATTTTTTGATATACATCATTTTTTGAATATACTGATGTTGATTCATTAAGTAATTCTCTATAAAGTTTTTCTGCCGTAGTAAAATTTTTTGTGGCTGTATAAGTATCTGCCAAAAGCATTTTTGTTTGAATATCATCAGGATTAAGTTTAGCAAGTTTTTCCAATTCAGTTTTTGCTTCGGAGGTATCTCCTATTGAAAATAAATTTTGTGCTTTTAAAAGAGCAGCTTTGAAAATGAATTCTTCTTTTAAAATTTCATTGTACAAGTCAATTGCTTTTTGATAATTTTTTGCACATGTAGCTATATCTGCGTATTCAAATTTTTCTTCATTTGTTAAATTTTTTCTTTTAGAAAAATATTCATCATATTTTTCTAAAGCACCTTGACAATCACCATTCATACTTAAACGTCCGGCTTCTCCACGTATTTCAAAAATTTTAGCTTCTTCGTTAGCCTGATATCTTAATTCATAAATGTTTTCTATGTTAATAACCTCAGGATTATTTGGATATTTATCTTTAAGTCTATCCAAATAAATTTTTGCTGTTGGAAAATCTTTTTTCCATGTGTAGAGATTAACCATTGACAATAAAGCATCAATATTATATTCATTATTTGCAAGAACATTTTTCAGATAAGTTTCACCCAAATCAAGATCGTTTAAAGTCCAAACTGCAAGTTGTCCACGAAGCAATTGATAATCTAAATTATTTGGTTCATACTGAAGAATTTTTTCCATTATTTGAGTTGCTTCTTCAAAATCAAAATTCCATGCTTTGTATTTTGCAAGTAGAAATCTTACATCTAAATCTTTATCTTCTTCAACGTTTTGAAGATATTCATTTAAAATTTCTATTGCATTATCATAGTAAAATAAATTTCCATACGAATCAGCAACTTTCATTACCGCTTCTTTATCAAAAGGATTTTCTTTTAATCGTTCAGTGTATTTTGCAATATTTTCATTGTATAAACTATCGCGATATGTTTTTACAGATTGAAAAAGAGTTTTAAATCTTTCTTCATTTGAATATTTCGTTTGCAAAATCTGTATTTGCTGAAAAGCTTCTTCGTAACGATTATTACTAATTAATTCTTCAACAAGATTAAATCTTGTTTCATCGTCATCAGGATTTTGTTGAAGGATTTTAAAAAATCTATCAATAGCATATTCCTGAACACGAGAATAATCACGCCCCATATCAACAGTCATATAACCTTGTTTTCTAGCAAGGTCAAGTCCATCTTCAGCTTCTTTAAAGAAGGGTTTGAACTTAAGTGAATTTTCAAATGCGTTTTCAGCTATTTTGTTTTTCCCAAGCCAAAGTGTAAAATAACCATAGCGACTCCATAATCTCCAATCTTCCGGATAACGGTCTGTATATTTTTTTAATATTTTTTCTCCTTTTACAATCGATCTTGTTTTAGCAAGAATTTCTGTATAACGAATAATTTCATCAGGAGAAGCATTATCATCACGCTTTAAATATTCATCATACCATTGTTCAGCAAGATTCCATTCTTCCAACCATCTGTATGATTTTCCAATTTCCAAATAACTAAAAGCATATTTTGGATCTTTTGCTATATCTCTTTTATGTCCTTCAATTTTTTGATAAAGTAATTTATGCCATGTTGTAGTTACTCTATTTAAATCTTCTTTTATTTTTTGATTTGATGGATCTAATCGGTATGCTCTTCTTAAATCTAAAACTGAATTTTGGTATTGTGATCTTTGCTCCTGACAAAGACCTCTTAGATGATATCCATCCGGCGATCTCGGATTTCCTGCAATATATTTATTAAGCTGGTCAATTGCTTCTCCTAATCTACCCTCTTGCATTAAAAGTAAAGCTTGTTTCTTAAACTGGTTAATATTTTCCTGAGCAATAATAAAATTAAATGATATAAAAACAATTAATAATATTTTAAAATGATAGTTCATTAACCAATATATTTATTCAGTGGTTGAAATGCATTAGTCATCATTTCAGAACTTAATACAGCATCCATCATACTTTCAGCATTTTCAAATCTTTCATCTACTTCAAGATTATATATTGTTATTAAATCTTGTACGGCACTTACATAACTTGGATCTTTACTTGGTAAATTGTTTGCTACATTAGTCATTAAATCAATTACACTCTTTAAATTTCCTCTCATCAATAATACAACAATTTTGTTATCAACAACACAAATTTTATCTTTTTTGGAAGTTGACTGTCTTATAGTATTTTGTAATTGAGTAATTGTTAACAATCCTCTCATTTGTGCTGTTGGTTCTAATTTAAATGTAACTAAATTAAATTGTTGCCCTGTACTTTTATATAATGCTATTTGATTATTTAATATTAATAAAAAATCATTGTAATTATAAACATTTGAAAAAGCATATGGTTCGTTAGGAATATCAACTTTAGTTGGTTTACTAAAATTTCTAATCTTTGGAATCATAGGTGGTTCTTCAAAAGTTTGTGTAATAGTTCTATCCAATGAAAATTCTGTTGTAACACCTTTATTGGGTTCAATTCTGTATTCAGATGTAAATTCACCTTCTGTATGTCCAACATTTGGAGAAATTGTTACAATACCACCTTGGTATCTTTCCCTTCCATTATTTGATTCTTTTTTCAGAATTATTTTTGCAGTAACATATTGAGATAACCCTTCTACTATCTCCTGAGTTTTTTGTGTTGCCGGTTCACCAATTATGAATAAACTTGTAATATCTCTGTCTTCAATTTTTTCAATTGTTCTTAAAAATGTATGTTCCAAATAATCTTGATTTCTAAAACCAACAAATGGAGTAATTTCATCAAAAACAATTCTTGAAGGATTATAACCATCAACCACAGTTATGATGTCATTAAAATATTCAACTAAATAGTCATCGGGATTATACATTTCATATGCTTCTACTGGTTGAGCTACACGAACAACAATAATTAAATTTTGATTCATATATGATTGAATATCAAAATTTAATGAAGCTGCCTGAATCATCAAATCTTTAGGTCTCATTAATGTGAAATATAAACAAACATCATTTGCCTTGGCAGATTCCATAGCTATTTGTAAACCGAGTAAAGTTCTTCCACTTTTTCTCGGTCCAATTAGCATATAACTACCTCCACGATAAATACCACCCCAGTTTTTATCAATAAAATTAAATCCGGATAGTATTTTTCTAATACCCTGTGTCATGGTATCACCTTTCATTAATAACATTCAAATGTGCCAAGTATAATGCCATAATTTTCTATTAATTTTTAACAATTTTGAATTTAATTAATCAGTTATTAGTCTTTTAATGAGAAATTGAAATATTATGCATCAAAATAAAACAATTATTTTCAATTTGATAAAACTCCAAAAACAAAAATTGCAGTTGCATTTCCTACTATTGTTGGCTCATTGGTAATGTAATCATTTCTATCATCGCGATAATAATTATCATTAGTTTGAAAACGTGCATATGGATCAATTTTTTCATATGGAATTTTTAATTTATCAACAAATTCTTTTGAAGCTGGACCTGCAGCAAAACCTCCTGGTAATTTACCTTTTAAATATCCAATCTGATGATGAAAATTTTTTGAACTGTTTTTCCCAATCCCATTTATAAAACTTATGCCCCAGGGATTTCTTCCCAAAATATAATCTCTTGAAAAAACAGAAAGTGAATCATAATTATTTTTACCATTAATTCTTTTATATAAAATATTTTGCAAAGTTATTCCAAGTAAAGTAACATTTGTTCCCCAAGAAGAAGAAACAGCTTTTCCAAAAACATTTCCATTTTTCAATTTATTAAAATGTTCAAGATTATTTTTTAAATAATCAGAAAAACGTGTAATAAATTTAGCTAATCTGTAATGAGCTAATGAATTAACATCTCCCCAGCTCCACCAAAAATCCGATTTAGCTGAATCAGCATAAATTGCAGCATCATTTAAATAATTTGATTTCATTGTTGATAAATATAGTTCAATTGCACCAAGTGACAATTTACCGTAAAAATTTTTATCAATATAAACACCTATTCCACTACTATCAACATCTTTTACTTGTTTGTGAATTGAATATATTTTTTGTGCATTATCTAAACATTGATTTGCAAATTCCGGATAATTTAATTTCTCTTTCCAAATTCTGTAAGCTAAAGCTAAAGTAGCTGAATAAATACCAATTAAATTTTTACCTATACCAACAAACGCAGGGCGATCAAAACCTAAAGGATCATTTTCGGGCATTCTCCAGCCGACATCATGATCACGCATATCTTGAACTTGAGTAATTAATTTATTTTTTTCAAAGTAAGCTCTGTTAAGCCAATCTAAACCGATTTTAGCTTCTTCTAAAATATCGGGCACGTTATTTTTATTTTTATCAAACGAAAATTTCTCGGGAGCAAATTCGTATGAAAATAATAGCATGTAAGTAGAAAATGCAGTTGTGTTTAAATTTTTAATATAATCACCTGCGTCATGCCAACCACCAGTTACATCAATTGATTTTGATGAGCCTTTACCATTTTCAATGATACTTGTTGCATCGGAAATATGACAAACATCATGCAATAATGGTGACGTATAACCACATCTCTGGACTTTAAAGAAATCAAGTAATGATTCCGCAATCCCATTAAAAATCTTATCATCAATTTTAAATAAGTAAGATTTTTGTTTACCAAATTGTAAAAAATATTCCCCTTTTTTATTTAATGAAGAAAAATCTAAAAGATAACTGAATAAAAATTTTCCATAAGAGCCTTTACTTTCCTGAAATTTTAATGTTACTACTTTCTCGTTTTTAACATTGTAAACAAAAACTTCCTTACCTTTCAAATTATTATTGGATAATACTACAGCAGTTTTAACATCACCTGGCAAAAAACCCAATTGATTAGTTCTTATAAAAACTTCCTGCTCATCTTTAACGCTTGTTTGACAATTTGATGCACCAAACAAAAAGAATAAAAATATAAATAAATTAATTCTAAAAAATTTCATGAATGAATAAGTTAATTTTTAATTTTAAAATCAGTTCCAAAAACATAATCCCATGTAGGTTGACTTACACCAAAACCTAATTCTGGATTTTGATAATGATGTTTTGCATGATGATTTTTTAATGCAAGCAATAATTTGTTACGAAAATTAAAATGATGAATTGCATAATGAGTAATATCATAAAATAAATAACCTGTTAAAAAGCCGGCAAAGAATGGTGCAACAATTACATTTCCTAAAATCTTTAAATAGAAAATAAAAAAAAGAGTTGCTAAAGGTAAACTTACAGCCGGAGGCATCACTAATCTTTTGGAATCTTTTGGATAAGCATGATGAACACCATGCATTAAAAAATGTAATCTGTTACCTAATTCACTTTTGGGTTGATAATGAAAAACAAATCTATGCAAAAAATATTCTGTAAAAGTCCAAACAAATATTCCAACTAGAAACCATAACAAAATAATTTTTAAGGATAACCCAAAAAGAAAAATCGCTCTATAAAAAAAGAAAAAAATAATTGGTGAAAAAATCCATATCGGGACAGTCCAATGAACTCTTGATAACTTTTCTAATAAATTATTTTCAAACAATCTCACAGTTTCATCTTTATTAGAAATAAAATTCTTTTTCATAACAATTCATATTTTTTTTATAAATATAAAATTAAATTATAATAACACTCAAATATTAAAAAAAAGGGTGACATAAAAACATCACCCTTTTAATATTAAAATTATTTATAAAATAATTTATGAAAAATAAGTTACGTGGCAAGCATAGAGAGCTAAACCAATTGCTGCCAGAACTAAGAAAATCATAATTGATGCACCTAATTTTCTCATTTAAATTTCCTTTTTCTCTCTATGTAATAAAATTATTTAATTAACAACATCTTTTTAACAGCAACAAAATTGCCTGCAGAAATTCTGTAAATATAAGTTCCGGTGGAAACTTTGTTTCCAAAATTGTCGTCACCTTTCCATTCAATCGAATAATTTCCTGCAGCACTCTCTTTGCTTACCAATGTTTTAATTTCTTTGCCTAACATATCATAAATTTTTATTGTCACAAATGTATTTTCAGGTAATGAATATTTAATTAAAGTAGAAGGATTAAATGGATTAGGATAATTCTGCTCTAATGCATATTCAGTTGGTATTGATATATCTTCTACCGCTGTAACTTTTGCATTTGTTATAAACTGACCAACGTTTGAATACAATGATGAATTATTACCTGCATTTGATTTAACTCGCCAGTAATATGTTGTATTATCTTTTAATCCGGTAACAGTATAAAAGTTTTGTTTCAAATCGTTTACAACTTTTGAATTTGAGAAATTGTTATTATCAGAATATTCTAAAGTATATGTTAGGCTGGATTTTGATTGAGCAGGTATTGCCCAAGATAATGTGGCGGTGGTTGTTTTTAATTGAACATTATTAATTGGACTTCCAACTAATGGTACTACTGAACTTGCACCGGGATCAATTACAAAATTTCCGGTTGCAGAAGTACTACTTCCGCCACCAGTGTAATGTGCTGTAACTTTCCAATAAATTGTTGCACCAGCATTATCATTATTAGATGGTAATGTGTAAAAATTATCAGTTATTCCATTTATAGTTTGTGTGTAAGCTGGTGATGGACCACTTACAAACCCAGCAGTATTACTATATTGAAGTGTATAAGAAGTAATACTTGATATATTACCAGTTGCATACCAATATAATGTTGGAGTTAATGTAAACACTGTCAGCCCACCAATAGGTGCTGATAAATATACATCAACCGCTGTTGTTGATGTTGAAATTGTAAATGAACCTTGCGACCATGGTGTGATAACTATATTTAAACTGTTCCTTCCGGCTATTGCCCAGTAATATGTTGTTCCAGCTGTTAGTGTATGACCTGTCCAATCATCCCAATATGTTGAACTATTTAATACAGAACTTGATAAAACAGTTCCGTTTGTATTCCACCAGGTTAAACCAGTTGGAGTGGTACTAGAATATTTGATTATGTAATGATCTATATCTCCTAAATTACCATATAAATACCAATATAAAGTAGGTGTTAAACTATAAACATAAGGATTACCAACAGGCCATGAAGCTATAGGTGATCCAGTTCCTAAACTTGAACTTACTACAAATGAACCAACTGATGAATTAAAATTACCATTTGTACCTTGTGCTACTACATACCAATTATAAGTACTACCAGCTGCCAATGTAAATGGATTTCCTGACATATCTAAATATAAGTCAGTAATATTATCAGCAACTTGAGTGTAAGAACCTGAAGTAGACAATTTTATATAAACATCAAAAACAACACCCGCAGTTGATGCTCCTGTGTACCAATACAATGTTGGAGTTGTTGTATAAATTGTTAAGCCACCTGTTGGATATGCTAAATATGGTGTTGTTGCAAAACCATTACCCTGTACTACAAAAGATGAAGAACTTGATGATAAAACTTGTTGTTCACCTGCAACACCTTTCTTGTACCAACATAATACTTTCCAATAATATGTTTGACCTGTTGTTAAAGCTGTATTTGTCCATAACTTCTCTAATGCATTAATATTAACAATAGAATCAACTCCAGTTGTAAAAGTATTATTGGTAGCAATAATTAAGGTGAAGTTCAGATTTGTTAAATTGTTAGTTCCAATGTACCAATAAAAAGTTGGTGTGTTTGTATAAACTGGCATTCCACCAATTGGATAAGAAAGATAAGGTGTAAATGCACCTGATTTTGTTGTGAAATAATAAATTCCAGAATAACTTATAATTTCATTGGAAGAATTTTTAACAACAACTCTCCAATAATATTTTTTATTTGCTAATAAATTTTGAGCATATGGCAGCTGAGAAAGCAGGTTTGTCAAAATAATAGTATTTGCACCATCCCATTCAGCTAAAGTTGGTTGTGTTGCTTTTTGATAATATTGAATAACATAAGTTAAAGTTCCATTTCCATTTAAGGACTGGAATGAAAAATATGTTGGATTAAATTCTACATTAGTAGAAGTATTAATTGGATTTATCGGTAAAATTGTAACAACTGGAATTGTTTTAAAAGAATAAGTAGTTGACCAGGATGAATAATTACTTCCTTGTTTTGCTCTTACACGCCAATAATAATTAGTATTATTTAATAATTTTCTTGCTTCAACTAAAGTTACTGTAGTTGCAGTAGCAAATGTAGAATCAAAAACTGTTGTGGCAAAAGTATTAATTGTAGATATTTGAATTTGATATTCTACACTACCACTTCCAGTCCAAGTCCATGTAAAAGTTGGTTGAATTGGAACACCAGTTAAAGTATTAGCCGGGGTGCTTAAAGATGGAGTTGGTGTAGATAGTGTCGTTACATTCGTTTCATTTGAAGCTACACTAGTGTAAGTTCCATCATTTGCTTTTACTGAATAATAATAAGTAGTTCCTGAACTTAAACCTGTTACAGAATAGATTAAAACATTTCCAACATTACTATCGTTAATAATATCTGTTCCATTTGGAGTTGTACCAACTCTTAAAATATAGCTTGTTGCACCACCGTTTGTATGTGCAGTCCAATTTGCTGAGAAACTTGTTCCAGTAATTGCCGTAGCCGCTGTTGTTGTTGGTGGACCTAAAATAGTTATAAAAGTAAATTCAGAAGATGAACTCATTAAAATACCATCATCATAAACATCAACTGACCAATAATAAGTTGTGTTATTTTGAGCAGAAGCTAAATTAATATTTTCTTGAGAGGATGTTACACTTGAAGGAGGCGAATGATAAAAGTCATTTCCTCCAGATGAAATTCCTATTTTTACTCTGTAGTAATCATCTTCACTGCTTCCATCATTTTCAAAACTATAATCACTCCAATCGAATGTAATTGAAGATAAAGAAATTCCGGCGGCTCCATTCGTTGGGAAAGTTAAAGTTGGTTGAGCATTATTGATATTATATCCAATTAATATCAACAACATTAAAATAGTCCATTTGATTTTCATAAGCACCTTTCAAAAAAATTAAATAAATTTATTTTTAACTCGGCTGGAGCTATAATACAACTGTATTTAATTTTTTAATTAAAATGTAAATAACAGTTATTAACTATTTTCGGCTGGAATCTAGAGTAAAATTTATGAATCAATATTAATTAAGCAAGAATTTTTTTTTAAAATTTTTATTAAACAGAATTAATTTTCTGCAATTAATTAAACTAATTATAAAACATTCCGATAATTAATTAAGGACAAAATAAATTATGTTAAGATTAAAAAAAGAAAAAGTTGATTTTTTAATTTCTCATATATGGAGAGAAGGTTATTTAACCTTAAGTAGAAAATATGGGAAATATCTTCCTGCCCCGCCAAAAGTTGGTGGATATGAAGTTGATGCTATTTCTAAATTTAAAAATAAATATGCAATTGGAATTTTTTTAAATGAGAATGAATTTGATGATGAAAATTTTTTAAACAAAGTTAATTCTATATTACGATTTAAAGATTTCAATTCGCAAAATAAAGTCACACTATTTATTGGAGTCCCATCTAAATTACTACTAAAAGCAACAATATTAATTTCATCATTAGAAATTGAAAAACAAAAAAGTATAAAAATTATTTCTCTTCAAGAAAATTATACTAATAATTAAATTATCTTTAATTCAAATCATTTCTTGACATTTACTATAAGTGAACCTATTTTTTCGAGCCAAATTTGAGGGCAAGAGAAATTATTGATATGAAATTAAATGAAGTTGACATAAAAGAAATAGAAAGAATAAAAGCAAAAGGAAATATTCCTGAACATATAGCAATTATAATGGATGGAAATGGAAGATGGGCTAAAAAAAGAAATCTTCCAAGAATAGCAGGTCATCATCAAGGTGTTGAATCTGTTCGTCAAGCTGTTGAAACTTGTGTTGGTCTTGGTGTTAAAATTTTAACTCTTTATACTTTCTCAACTGAAAACTGGAAAAGACCAAAAGATGAAGTTTCTACTTTGATGCGATTAATGGTAAAAAGTTTAAAAGATGAAACCGATGAATTGCATAATAATAAAATTAAACTTGTTGCAATTGGTGATTTAAATTCATTACCAAATATTGTTCGTGAAGAATTACAACTTGCAATGGAAAAAACTTCACATAATGATAAAATGATTTTAAATCTTGCTCTTAGTTATAGTGGTAGATGGGAACTTGTTGAGACAATAAAAACTATAAGCAGACAAGTTCTTGAAAATAAATTAAACCCGGAAGAAATTACTGAAGAATATATATCAGATAATTTATTAACTTCAGGAATGAAAGATCCTGATTTATTAATAAGAACGAGTGGTGAATTTAGAATTAGCAACTTTTTACTTTGGCAATTAGCATATACTGAAATTTTTATTTCAGATGTTTTGTGGCCAGACTTCCGTTGTGCTAATCTACTTGAAGCCGTTCAGGATTATCAAAAACGTGAAAGAAGATTTGGTTTAGTAAGTGAACAATTATCCAACAACTCAAATAGTGTAAATGATGTTAAAATTCACTCCAAACAAGCAATTTAAAAAATTACTAATATTATTTTTTATTATATCTTTTTCTTTATTTGCTCAAGTTCAGAAAGAAACTTATAAAATTTTAGGTATTAGTGTTTTAGGTAATAAATCAGCAGATGCAACAACTGTAATTGCAAATACTGGTTTGAGAATAAATGACGAATTAGTTATTCCAAGTGACCAAATTAATAATGCAATTAAAAGATTATGGAATTTAGGAATCTTTCAGGATGTTCAACTTTTAATTGATAAGAAAATTGATGATGGTATTTTTCTTTTAATCAAAGTAACTGAATATCCTCGTCTTGAAAAAATTGTTTTTGAAGGTTATGATGAATTAAGCGAAGATAAACTGAACAAAATGGTTACAATCGTTCGTGGTCAAACTTTAAAACCTCAGGAAATAACGAGAACAATTACAAAAATTAAAAAAGCATATGAAGAAGAAGGATATTTAAATGCTCAAATTACTCCTGAATATTATCGTTTCTTTCAAGCTGATACAAATGATAATGAAGTAATTGTCACATGGAGAAATGAAAAAGATCTTTCTAAAGAATTCAAAACTGATTTTAAATTAAGTGCCAATGTTTCTATGAATAATGTTTCTAAAATGAAAGATCGTGTTTTAGTAATTATGAAAATTGAAGAAGGAAACGAAGTTATTATCAGAAATATTTATTTTAATGGAAATGTAGATTTTGATGATGACAAATTAAAAAGTCAGTTTGATGAAACAAGTGAAAAACGCTGGTGGAAATTTTGGAGTTGGCCTAAATTCAAAAGAGATAAATTTGAGAAAGACAAAGAATTGTTATCAAAATTCTATCGCAAAAATGGTTACAGAGATTTTACAGTTCTAAAAGATTCAATTGTAATTTATAACAACAATCAGGATCTTGATCTTTATGTAGATGTTTATGAAGGTAATCAATACAAAATCAGAAACATAATTTGGGAAGGAAATACAGTTTATCAGGTTGAAGATTTAAACGCACGTTTGGACATGAGAAAAGGTGAAGTTTTTAATTTTGAAAAGTTCGAACAAAACCTAAGGTTCAACGAAAAACAATCTGATGTTTCTTCTCTCTATCAAGATAATGGTTACTTAACTGCTCAAATTGAACCAAAAGAAATTAAAGTTTCACAAGATTCAATTGATATTGAAATAAAAATAAACGAAGGTAATCGATTTAAAATTGGTAAAGTAGAAATTCAAGGAAATGAAAAAACAAAAGATAAAGTAATACGTCGCGAACTTTATACAATTCCGGGAAGTTACTTTAGCAGAAGTTTTATTATGAGAAGTATTCAACAACTTTCCAATCTTCAATATTTTAATGTTGAACAACTATACAAAAGTGGCGTTGATTACAAACCTGCAAACGATAGCACAGTAAACTTAATTTATAAAGTCGAAGAAAAATCAAGTGATTATTTAAATGCTTCAGTTGGTTATAGTGGAGCATTCGGTTTTAGTGGTTCTGTTGGTTTTACTCTAACTAATTTTTCAATAACCGAACCATTTAGAATGGGCGGTGGTCAAATCTTAAATTTTAACTGGCAGTTTGGTGTTGGTAACTATTACAGAACCTTTTCTCTTGGTTTTACTGAACCATGGTTTTTAGATACTCCAACTTCAGTTGGATTCGATTTATTTGATACTCGTCAAAGATATGTTTACGATTTACGTCAATCCGGAATTACTTTACGTTCAGGCAGAAGATTAACATGGCCCGATGATTACTTTTACATTCAAGGAATTTTACGTTTTCAATATAATGACGTAATTGATGGTCAAGGTTATTATAAAGAAGGATTAACGAGACAATATACTGCTGGATTTGGAATTACAAGAACTGATATTGATAATCCTATATTTCCTGCACGCGGTTCAAAACTTGCATTAAACACTGAACTTTCCGGTGGTCCACTTTTACCGGGTAATGTTGATTATTATAAAATTGATTTTAAAACTGAATGGTATAAAGCTTTATTCAATACTAATCGTGTTGTTTTATATACTTCTTCAGAATTGGGTTACATTGGTGAACTTATTCCAAATACTCCAATTCAACCATTTGAATATTATTACATGGGTGGAAGTGGATTGATAATTGCAACAACACCACTTCGTGGTTATGATGATAGAAGCTTAGGATTACGTGATAAAAATTCTAACAATATTATTGGAAGTAAAGTGCAGGCTAAATTTACAACAGAATTAAGAGTTGCATTATCAATGGATCCGATACCAATTTATTTACTTGCATTTGCAGAAGCTGGTAATGTATATCCAAATATTAAACAAACAAATTTATACGACTTAAAACGCTCTGTTGGTGTTGGAGCAAGAATTTTATTAAATCCAATTGGATTAATTGGTTTTGATTATGGTTATGGATTTGACCGTAAAAGTGTAGATGGTCAATCGCCACAATGGATGTTCCATTTTCAATTTGGAAAAGGTTTTTAATTCATTTAATAATAGAGGTAAACGTGAAAAAACTAATTATATTTTCTTTATTTTTATTTACAGCAACAATGTTTGCTCAACAAACTTCAATCAAAATTGGTTATGTTGATTCAGAAGTAATTTTAGCTCAGTTTCCAGAAGCTATAAAAGCAAAAAGTGATCTTGAAGGAATGGTTGCAAAATGGAGAAAAGATTTAGATAGCATGCAAACAGAACTTCAAAAAGAATATGCTAACTATCAAAAAGTATCTCAAGATGCAAAAGCAAAACAAGATGACATTCAAAAACTTCAAAAAAATATAGTTGAAAAAGAACAACGCGCACAACAATTTCAACAATCAAAATTTGCTCAACCAAATGGCGAATATTTCTTAAGACAAGATCAATTAATGAAGCCAATCAAAGAAAAAATCTTCAAAGCAATTGATGAAATTAGCAAAGAAGAAAACATGCAATTTGTATTTGATAAAGCTGGTGATGTTGTTTTATTAAAAGCTGATCCACAATATGATATTACATTTAAAGTTCTTGATTTATTAAAACGTGGTAAAAAATAATTTGGAATAAAAATGAAAAAGTTCGGAGTAATTCTTTCCGCATTCGTTTTTCTTATTGCTTCTTATAATTTTGCACAACCAAAAATTGGTTATGTTGATAGTGATGCAATAATGAAACAACTTCCTGATTATCAGGATACACAAAAGAAACTTGATGCAATTATTAAAGAATGGCAAGAAGAACTTAGCAAACTTGAGAAAGACTGGAAAACAAAATATGATGATTACGATAAACGCAAACTAATACTTAGTGAACAAAAAAGAGTTGAAATTGAAAAAGAATTAGTTGATTTAGAAAATCAAATTTCAAAATTCAGACAAGATAAATTTGGTGTTCGCGGAGAATTATTCCAAAAGCAAGAAGAATTAATGAAACCACTTAATAATCGTGTATTTAATGCAATTCAACAAGTTGCCAAAGAAAACGATTATGATTTTATTTTCGATAGAAGTGGCGATATAATTTTTCTTTATGCAAAAGAACAGTTTGATGTAACTAATTTAGTTCTGGAAAAACTTAAATGAGTTCTATGAAAATTAAATTACAAGAAGCCGCCGACTTAGTCGGCGGTGTTGTTTTTGGCAATCCCGATTTAGAATTTTTTAATGTTGCCAAATTAGAAGATGCCAACTTTGGTGATCTTTCTTTTCTCTATTTAGATAAATATGAACATCAACTTTTAACCACAAAAGCTTCCGCTGTTTTAATTTCACCTAAATTTAAAAAAGTAAGAGACGATATTTCTTATATCGAAGTAAAAGAACCAAACAGTGCTTTAAATATTATTATTAAAAAATATTTTGATCCCAAAATTAATTTAAAAGGAATTGATCCAACTGCTTCAATTCATAAAAATGCAACCGTTGATGAATCTGCTGTAATTGGAAAAAATGTTGTGATTTCGAGCGGATGTAAAATTGGTAAAAACAGTTATATACTTCACAACTCTGTTTTAATGGATAATGTTGAAGTTGGTGATAATTGTATAATTTATTCAAATGTATCAATTCGTGAAAACTGTAAAATTGGAAATAATGTTATCATCCATTCTAATACATGTATTGGTTCAGATGGATTTGGATTTATTCCAAATGAAAAGGGTGAGTATATTAAAGTTCCTCAAATAGGAAATGTTGTAATAGAAGATGATGTTGAAATTGGTTCAAATGTTTCTGTTGACCGTGCTGCTCTTGGTTCTACAATAATTAAAAAAGGAACAAAGATTGACAACTTAGTTCAAATTGCCCATAATGTTTCGATCGGTGAAAATTCAATTTTAATAGCTCAATCGGGAATTGCCGGCTCTACAAAACTTGGTAAAAACTGTATTTTAGCTGGACAAGTTGGTGTTACAGGACATATTGAGTTAGCCGATAATGTAATGATAACAGCACAATCTGGTGTATCAAAATCAATTGATAAAGCTGGAAAATACAGAGGTTCCCCTGCTCTTCCATTAAACGAAGCTCTCCGCCAGGAAGCTTCAATTAGAATTATACCTTCATTACAAGAAAAAATTAAAAAGTTAGAAGAAAAAATTGCATTTTTGGAGAACAAATTTTCAGATTTAAGTAAAAAGGAAAATTAATGGTAGAACAACAAAAAACAATTTCTAAAGTTGTGTCAATGTCGGGCATTGGACTTCATACAGGAACACAATGCACAATGACATTTAAACCCGCTCCTGATAATTATGGAGTTCGTTTTGTTAGAATAGATTTAGGCGGAAATCCAGAAATTCCTGCAAATGTTGATTATGTTGTTGATATATCAAGAGGAACAACACTTGGTCTTGGCGATGCCCGTGTTCATACAGTTGAACATGTTTTAGCTGCTATTTATGGATTAAAAATAGATAATTTAATAATTGAACTTGATGGAATCGAACCACCTGTTGGTGATGGAAGCTCGATGCCATACGTTGAAAAATTATTGGAAGCCGGAATTGTTGATCAGGAGACACCAAAAGATTATTTAGTGATTGATAAAACTGTAATGTATCATGATGAAGAGAAAAAAATTGATATAGTTGCTCTTCCTCTTGATGATTATAGAATTACAATCATGGTTGATTATGAAAATCCGGCATTAGGAAGTCAACACACTGGTCTTTTCGATTTAGAAAAAGAATTTGTTACTGAATTTGCACCCGCAAGAACTTTTTGTTTTTTAAGTGAAGTTGAAATGCTTGCAGATCAAGGATTAATTAAAGGTGGAAATATTGATAATGCTGTTGTAATAGTTGATCATGAAATTAATAAAGATGGATTAGAAAGACTTAAATCAAAATTAAATTTAGATCATGATTTAACAGTAATAAATGGTTATTTGGATAACAACCAGTTAAGATTCAGAAATGAACCGGTTCGACATAAATTACTTGATATGATTGGAGATTTAGCTTTAATCGGAGTACCAATAAAAGCACAAATACTTGCTGCCCGCCCCGGACACAAAGCAAATGTCGAGTTCGCAAAAAAAATCCGCCAATTATATCAACAGAAAAAATTAGTAAAGAAATATCAGTTTGTTAAAAAAGAAGGAATTGTATTTGATATAAATGCAATTCAAAGAATTTTGCCTCATCGTTATCCATTTCTTTTAGTAGATAAAATAATTCATCTTGAAATGGATAAAAAAGTTATAGGTATTAAAAACGTGACAATTAATGAACCATTTTTCAATGGACATTTTCCCGGTCAACCAGTGATGCCTGGTGTTTTAATTATTGAAGCGCTTGCACAGGTAAGCGGTATTTTACTTTTAAATACATTTACCGATCCGGAAAATCATCTCGTTTATTTTATGAGTATTAATAATGCTAAATTCAGAAAACCGGTTTCACCCGGCGATCAAATTACTCTTGAAGCAGATTTAATAAATGTTAAAGGTGGAAAATATTTTTCACTTAAAGGTGCAGCTTTTGTTGATGGCAATTTAGTTGCCGAAGCTGAATTTATGGCTGCAATGGTTCCTAAAGAAAATAAACCTCAACAATATTAAAATATTTTATGACAGAAATTCATTCAACCGCAATTGTAAGTTCTAAAGCAAATATTGGTAACAATGTTAAAATAGGACCTTATTCAATCATTCACGATAATGTTGTTATTGGTGATGATTGTGAAATTCATTCTCATGTTGTTATTTATGATGGTGCAAGAATTGGAAATCGTGTAAAAATTTATCAGGGTGCATCAATTGCTAATGTACCTCAGGATTTAAAATTCGATAATGAAATAACCTATTTTTATGTTGGTGATGATACTCAAATAAGAGAATTTGTTACTCTTCATCGGGGAACTCATGCAACAGAAAAATCATCTGTGGGAAAAAATTGTTTATTAATGGCTTATGTTCATGTTGCACATGATTGCACATTAGGTGATAATTTGATTTTAGCAAACACTGTTCAAGTTGCAGGTCATGTTGAAATTGAAGATAATGTTATAATTGGCGGGATAACAGGAATTCACCAGTTTTCAAAAATTGGTGCTTATGCGATGATTGGCTCTAATTCTAAAATTAATAGTGATGTTCCACCATTTACTTTGGTTCAAGGTACGCCAGCAAGATTTGAAGGAATAAACAAAATTGGATTGAGAAGGAAAGGATTTACCACAGAACAAATCAATTCTATAAAAGAAGCTTATAGAATTTTATATCTCTCAGGTAATTTATTTTCTGAAGCTAAAGAAAAAATAAAAAATGAATTTGGCGATAAAGAAGTAGTTCAGCAAATTTTAACTTTCATCGAAAAATCCAATCGTGGTATTATTCGTAAATGAAATGGTACTTAATAGATTCTGGTTTTAATACCGGTAATTACAATATGCAATTCGATTTAGAACTTGCTAATAATTGCAAAAATGATGAAGCATTTTTCCGTTTGTATAGATGGCAGCCATTTTGCATTTCACTTGGAGCAAATCAATCATTTGATGATATAAATTTACAAAAAGCAAAAGATGATGGAATTGATGTTGTAAAAAGACCAACAGGTGGTCGTGCTATTTTGCATGCAGAAGAATTGACTTATTCTTTTATTTATCCGATGAATTATGAATACTCACCAAAAGAAATTTATTTCAAAGTATCGCAAGCATTAATAAAAGGATTACAACTTTACAATCCGATATTTTCAAATTCTGAATTAGAAAAAGCTCAACCAAATTTTCCGCAATTGCTCGAAGAACCAAGTGGAGTTTTATGTTTTGCAAGCACAGCTAAAAATGAAGTTAAGTTTAACAATAAAAAATTAATAGGTAGTGCCCAAAGAAAATTGAATAATTCAATTTTACAACATGGTTCAATTTTATGTGGAACTTATCATCAAAAATTAGCTGACTATCTTAATGTTGATGAACGTACAAAAAATATTTTGCACTCAGAACTAATTGAAAAGACTACAGAAATAGAAACGATACTCAATGAAAAAGTTGATTACGAAAAACTAAAAAATTGTTTAATCGAAGGATTTGAAATTGAGTGGGAAATAAATTTTGATAAATAAAAAAGCCGCAGCGATGAAGTTTGTTAAGTTCAGCATTAATCACTAAAAAATCCATTCAAAGCCAAGTTGAAAAGCATATTTATAATTAGTTAATTTTATAATATCTGATTTAAATTTATCTTCGACAAAAGTTTTCTTAAATCCAAGAGCTAATTTAATTTCACAACTAATTTCAAAGTAAGCTGTGTTATCTATTTCTCCGCTAGAAACCGCTGGAATTGGATTTGTTACTCCGCAACTTATTCCGTTTATAGTATCAATATTATACCTAAAATTTAAGTTCTAAATTTTCAACCAAGAATCAGTATTAAAATGAACTCCAACACTTTGGTTTATTTTGTTTTTATAAATTTTACTTTCGACTTTATTAAGTTCAGGTATATAATCGTTATAATATTGGTCAGTATTAATAAAGTCCGTTTCTACTTTCAGCGAATTATCAAAATAATTTGGAGAGAAGATTGACATAAATGGAATTATTCCATAACTAAGTGTTACAATTAAAAATATAATTTCAGAAAACTACATATTAACCTCCATAATCTATCCCTTAGTTGAGTTATGTTCTATTTATAGCACTATAAATTAAATTCCACGCCCGCTTTAATTTGTAAAATTGAATAAAAGTAAGTTTCTATAGGGGAATTAAGACTTTGTGTTTTTTTATAATAAAAAGAATTTGTCGTTTTATTCAAACTCATTAAAAATGAAATATTTTTGGAAATGCTTTTCCCTAATTGCAAACTTAAAAATATTGGAAATTGAACTGGATCATCATGACCACTACCTCCAACATGTAACTCTGTTATTATTCCCGTAGAAGCGAACAAATCACTAATAAAAAAATATCTTAAAAATATACCTGATTGAATAACTCTAAATACATCACTTGAAAGAATAAATCCAGGGCGTATTTCAATTTGTGTTTTATTATTTATATCCCATTTGGCACTATAAAATGCACCTAACCCACCTATTAACAAATTTTTCCTTGTAATGTTTATTTCTGTTTCGTAACCATTATTACTATTATAATTTGTTTTAATGTTTCTATTTTCAATTCTTGTTAGATTACCAACTGATTCAAAAATAAAGCTTGTATTAAAATTTTGAGATAGCACAATGTTATTAATAATTAAAAAAATAATAACCACTATTAACTTTTTCATTTTTTACTCCTATCTTTTATAAAATTCGTTAGTGGGTACGATATCTATTAATACCCAATTAGATTCATTTTCATCAGAGCATGGATTCATGCTACCAATATAATTGTACACCCAATAATATTTTCTGTCAGTTCTGTATAAATATTGATTTTGCCAAGCAACTAAACTAAATGTATAAATTGTATTAACATCCGGACAATATAACCAAAAACTTGATTTATCATGATCTTTACCCCATTGTATTAAAGAATACAACTCATTTATATCTTCATTGTATATCCAAAGTTTATCAAACTTACTATTGAAAGAATTATTAAAATCTAACCATGCATCACGTTGATCTTCTTCAGCCCAAAAGTATTCTTTGGGAAAGGGACCAAAATAATGGTAATCAGTCCAGTGAGTAAAATTTACATAATCAGCTAAATGATAATTATAATTCATTAATCTTTCATTTCTATCACCAATAACAATAATAGAATTATTTCCAAATTTCATTTTAAAAAAATTCTTTACAATTAATAACAAATTAGTGCTTTCAACTACATCATGATTTTCAGTTGGTTCATCAATATAACAACCAGCTAATGATCCTTTATCCCAATTATTAATACAATTAAGAATTGTACTAATATCATCGAAATCAAATCCTATAAAAATTTCAGAATTTATAAAAGGACCATTGTTATCTAAATTATTTCTAATTGACATTTCAGGTAAAATAATATTTGAAATCCCATAAGTGTTTTTCAACCATGAAAAATAATTCAGATCAAATTGATACTCTGAACTAGGTAAAACACCTAAATTTCCGTTTCTTGGTTCGTATTTTTCAAGACCCCACATTTCAACATATATTGGGTTACATTGTTGTTGTTGTATTGATTTTTCTTTTATGTTTTTTATTGTATTTACAACTTTTCCACTTTTTATATTAACAAAAAATTCTCTTAATGCCTCTACTGGTTTTTTTAATAAAACATATGGCTTTAATAATTTTTCTTTCAACTTCAAAAATTTTTCTTTTGTTGATTTTTTATCTTCATCAACAACTGAAGTTGTTATTTTTTCATCAACCAACATTTTGCTGTTTAATTTTTCTGTTGATGTTTTTGGTTCTACCGGTTTTTCTTTACACGATGAGTTTAGTATTAGTATTACTATTAGGAATGAAATATGAATGAATGAATGAATGAATGAATTGATTTGTTTTTAGTTTCATTGTGGAACCCTACTTTTATTTTTAGCCTCACTTCAAACTAAAGAAAATTTTTTCTTTTTAGCAAGAAAATAATTTAGCCGAACTTATGAAGTTTGTTAAGTCCTGCGTTATAATTCCTAAAAATTACATTCAAAACCAAGTTTAATGGCAAATTTATAATCCATGTAAGTTAATTTTCCAAGTTGATAATAATATTTTTCTAAAGGCTTTTTAATTCCCAATACAATTTTAAAAGAATCATTAAGTTTTCTATCATAGTTTATTTCTATTTGAGTGGTTTTATATTTATCTCCACTACTATGTTGTGTTGCTGGGAATGGTATCATTACACCGCAGCTTAGTCCATTAAATTCATCAACTTTATATCGTAGATTTAGGTTCCATAAATTTAATGTTGAAAAATAATCTTTGCTTGCTATAAATATTCCCGGTTTACTATACAGATCAAATTTTTTACTAAGTGTAAAATTGGTATTAAAATAAAGTCCTACACCTTTTTCTATTTTGTTTTTGTAATTTACATTTTCAATTTTATTTAATTCAGGTATAAAAATATCGTTGTAATATTGATCGGTATTAATAAAGTCTGCTTCTACTTTCAGTGAATTATCAAAATAATTTGGTGAGAAGATTGACATAAATGGAAATATTCCATAACTAAGAGTTACAATTAAAAGTATAATTTCAGAAAATGACATATTACCTCCATTATCTATTTTTTAGTTGAGTTATGTTTGTTTCAATAATATCTATTAATTCCCAGCTTGTAATCTGATAATCATAACATGGATCTTCATTCCCTATGTATGACCATACATAAATGTATTTTCTTTCAATTCTGTCTAAATAATAATGTAACCAGCTCCAATATGCAAAATCATATATGTAATTCCATGTTGAACCTACTTCTTGATATAAAAATATATCTAAACCCATATTTTTTGCTCTACTTGTTAAAGCATCATATTCATCCTCATCTTTATTATCAGAAATCCAGACAAAATTAAATTTGTTTCCATAATGATTTTTCCAATCAACCCATTTCGGACCTTGATCAGATGGATATTGAAAGTAACAAGTCTTACAAATTGAGTACGGTGTATAATATTCATAATGTGAATAAATTGTTGAAGTTAATTTGTCCACTAAATCATCAAATTCATCTGCTAATTCTATTGTTCTTTCACCTAATAATATTGGTCCAAACTTGTTTCTCCATTGATTCCCATATTGACTTAATATTTGCCTAGTAAATTCTATACCATTATTTAATTGTGGTTCGTCTATATAACATGTACTAAAATCGTTACTTGAATATAAATTCATTATTGAGTAAAAATATGAAAGTTCTGTTATTGCAATTATTATTTCATTTGATGGATAAACTTGTTTTGCTTGAGGAATGCTCATCTCTTTTACTATTAATTTTTGAAACCCAAATCTATTTTTTAATTCGTTTAATACTAATGCATTTTCCTGCCAATCATCATGTGGTCTTATGCCAATTGTCCCATTAAATGGTTGATATTTATTCAAAGCCCATACTTCTGTTTGGATTGTATAACATGAACTTGTTTGTGTTTTATGGATAGAGTTTATCTTCTTTAATACCAATTTTTCATTTCTTTCTTTCTGTTTTAATAAATATTCCTTTAATATTTCTTCAGGTTTTTTTAATAGCACAAATGGTTTTTGATGTTCTGTTTTCAACTTCAAAAATTTTTCTTTTGATGATTTTTTATCTTCATCAACAACTGAAGTTGTTATTTTTTCATCAACCAACATTTTGCTGTTTAATTTTTCTGTTGAAGTTTTTGGCTCTACAGGTTTTTCTTTACACGATGTGTTTAATATTAGTATTACTATTAGAAATGATATATGAATGAATGAATGAATGAATGAATGAATGAATTGATTTGTTTTTAGTTTCATTGTGAAACCCTCCTTTTATTTTTAGCCTCAATTCAAACTAAAGAAAAATTTTTCATTTTAGCAAGAAAATTTTTTATCCCTCTTTTATAGCTTATTTTTGTAGTAGTATTTGAATTCTTTTAATGAATTTGTCGTTTTATAAATGAATCAAGAAAGGTTTATGATGATTAAAAAAATGGAATTAATGTCTCCAGCAGGAAATTTTGAAAATCTAATGGCGGCAATTAAAGCTGGTTGTAATTCAGTTTATTTTGGTGTTGAGCAACTTAATATGCGTGCTGTTTCTTCTGCTAATTTTACAATAAATGACTTATCTAAAATTTCTGAAATTGCAAAAGAAAATAATATTAAAACATACATTACATTAAACACAATAGTTTACGATCATGATTTAAAACTAATGAAAGATATAATTAACGAAGCAAAAGAAAAAACAATAGATGCAATCATTGCTTCGGATCAAGCTGTATTAAATTATTGTCGTAAAATTGGAATGCCAGCTCACATTTCAACTCAATGCAATGTTACAAATATTGAAACTGTAGAATTTTATTCACCTTTTGCTGATGTAATAGTTCTTTCGCGTGAGTTAAGTTTACAACAAGTTGCAAGTATTGTAAAAGAAATTGAGCGAAGAGAAATTACTGGTCCATCTGGTAATTTAATTCGTATTGAAATTTTTGGTCATGGAGCTTTGTGCATGGCTGTTTCAGGAAAATGTTACTTGAGTTTACACACTTATAATGCATCTGCAAATCGTGGTGCCTGTTTTCAAAATTGCAGAAGATCTTACATTGTTACAGATAAAGAAGATGGTTATGAATTAGAAGTTGACAACGAATATATCATGTCTGCGAAAGATTTATTAACCATAGATTTTCTTGATAAAATAATTGATGCTGGTGTTAGTGTTTTAAAAATTGAAGGACGCGCACGTTCTGCTGATTATGTTTACGAAACCACAAAATGTTATCGTGAAGCAATCGATAGTGTTTATGATAATTCTTACACAAAAGAAAAAATTGAAGATTGGAAAAATCGTTTGGCAACTGTTTACAATCGTGGATTTTGGGATGGTTATTATTTAGGCAGAAAACTTGGTGAATGGAGTAATCAATATGGTTCATCAGCAACAAAGAAAAAAATATTTTTGGGCAGTGGTAGAAAATATTATGATAAAATAAAGGTTGGTGAGTTTATAATTGAAACACATTCATTAAAAGTTGGCGATGAAATTATTATTACTGGTCCCACAACTGGTTTAGTAAAATCAGTTGTTGAAGAAATTCGTGTTGATGATAAACCAGTTGAAGAAGTAAATAAAGGTGAAATTTTTTCAATTAAGATTGCAGAAAAAATTCGTCCATCAGATAAACTTTATAAAATTGTAAATTCCTGATATTGATGAAAAATCAATTTAAGATTATTCATTTGCGAAATAAATGTATTGGATGTAATGCTTGCGTTGAATCAGCTCCTCATCGTTGGCGTATTTCAAAAAATGATGGTAAAAGTGTTTTAATTGGTGGAAAAGAGAAAAAAGGATTTTTCATTGCAACTGTTAACAATGATGAATACAATGAAAATCTTGAAGCAGCAAATAATTGCCCTGTCAACATAATAAGAATAGAAAAATCTTAACTATCTTTTAAAGTAAAATTTGGTGTAAATAAGTTGAAAATTACTATTAAAAAATACTTCTTTATAACATTATTTTTATTACTACCGATTTTTTCCGAAGCGCAACAAGAAGAAACTGAATTTTTTCTTCAAAATATTTCTGTTACAAAAATTACAAGTGATGGTGAAAATCTTTGGTTAGCCACAAATGGAAATGGAATTTTTGAATTGAATTTAAAAACTCAAAAAATAATTGAACATTCTTCTCACACAGAAGATTTACAAATAGATTTTTTCCATTCGATTGCAGTTAATAAAGATTTTGTTTGGGCTGGTTCAACAGATGGACTTTTTATTTATGATAAAAAAAATAAAAATTGGAGTCGCAGAAAATTCAGCCTTGGTGGAATTTATGCAAATTGGATTCGTGCTTTAGCTTACGATGAAATTAATAATGTTTTGTGGATTGGTCGATTTCAATATTTAACAAAATTTGATTTAACAACTCGTAAATACACCGATTTTGATTTAACAATAAGAAACAATGAAAAAACTAACAACATAAAATCATTACTGATAGAAAATAATTTTTTATGGATTGGAACTGAAGCAGGTTTGCATAGATATGATACTTCAAAAAATATTAATGATATGGGAGCCAGAATATTTTTTGATACAAAAAATAATTCATTTAATAGTGAAGGTGAACAAGCTTCAATTTCATCTTTATTAAATGAAAGAGAATATCTGTGGGTTGGTCTTGATGAATTTGTAACTGAAGATAGACCTGAATTTAACGTTGGCGGTTTATTTCGTTTCGATAAAAAAAATGATTGGTTATTGTTTAATGGCACTAAAGGTTTGACTGGCAATGGTGTTTTTTCATTAGCCAGAACCGGAAATTACATTTGGGCTTCTCTCTATCAATTTGGAAAACAAACAAAAGAATATTTTGGTCGTGGAATTGTTTTAATAAATAGAATTACGAACCAAGTTTTTCCAATTAGAGATGAAAAAATTCCGAGACTTGTTTATTCAATTTTTTTTGATGGAACTAATCTTTGGCTTGGAACGGAAAAAGGTTTGATTAAAATAAATTTCTTCAATAAGCTTGCAATGTGGAAATAAAAGGAATTTCTATGAAAGATACATCTATTGCAAAATTAAACAAGCTAAAAAAATCATTTACAAACAAAAAGGTTGCAATAATTGGTGATTTGATGTTGGATAGTTATTTCTGGGGAAATGTAAGCAGAATTTCACCTGAAGCTCCTGTTCCGATTGTTGCTATTGATAATGAGTTTTATCGTTTTGGTGGAGCTGCAAATGTTGCATTAAATATTAAAACTCTTGGTGGATTTCCTCTGCCAATTGGTGTAATCGGTGATGATTCTGATGGGAAAATTTTAAAGAATCTTTTTTATGAATCTTCAATTACAGATTTAGGAATTTTTGTTGATAAAACAAGACCAACAACAACAAAATCGAGAGTAATTGCAAATAATCAACACATTGTTAGGATTGATAAAGAAAAAGTAAATTCAATTCCACCAATTATAGAAAAGAAAATTATAAACCTTCTTAAAAAAGAAATTAAAAATATAGATGCAATAATTTTAGAAGATTATAATAAAGGAGTTTTAACAACCACTTTAATTGAAGAAATAATAAACCTTGCAAATGAAAACAAAAAAATTATAACCGTTGATCCAAAGTTTAATAATTTTTTCAATTACAATAATGTTACTGTTTTTAAACCAAATAGAAAAGAAACTGAAGATGCACTTGGGATGAGATTAACTACCAAAGAAAATATAACTAATGCTGGTAATATTCTTTTAGAAAAATTAAATGCAAAAATTGTTTTGATTACACTTGGTGAAGATGGAATTGCACTTTTCGAAAAGAATAAAAATGAAAAAAGAGTTCCAACAAAAGCAAGAAAAGTTGCAGATGTTTCCGGAGCCGGAGATACAGTAATATCAACATTAACGATGGCACTTTGTGCTGGTGCAGAAATTTACGATGCTGCATATTTGGCAAATTTTGCCGGAGGTTTAGTTTGTCAAGAAGTTGGTATTGTTCCAATTCATTTAGATTATCTTTTTGATTGCGTTAAGGATGAATTATTATGAACTTTATAAAATCTATTGATGAATTATTTTTAATAAGAAACGAATTAAAAGCACAAAACAAAAAAGTTGTATTCACAAATGGTGTTTTCGATATTTTACATGCAGGTCACGTTGATTATTTAATCAAAGCAAAAGATTTAGGTGATATTTTAATTGTAGCAATAAATTCAGATTCATCAGTAAAAAAAATTAAAGGTGAACTTCGTCCGGTTGTTCCTCAAAATGAAAGAGCATTTATTATTTCACAACTTAAAGCAGTTGATTATGTAACAATCTTTGATGAAGAAACTCCACTTAACGTTATTAAAGTTTTACTGCCGGATATTTTAGTTAAAGGTGCTGATTGGTCGAAAGATAAAATTGTTGGAAGTGATATTGTTGAAAATAATGGTGGCAAAGTTGAAACAATAAAATTTGTTAATAATACTTCTACAACTAATATTATCAAAACTATTTTAGAAAAGTATAAAATAGAATGAATGATGAAGAATTAAATAAAGAGCAACCAAAAGAAGATAATAATGAACTTGAGAATGATTCTAATCAATCTCAGGAAAATGTTCTTCAAAGTTCATCTTCAAATAATGAAAAAGAAATTAAAAGAAGTTTATTTAGAAAAACTATAAATGCATTTATTCTCACCTTCCTTTTTTTTGTTGTTCTAATTTTAATTTTAATAGGATTCACTCAAACAAAAACATTCAGAAATTTACTACGAGACAAAGTTGTTGAATTAGTTAATAAGGAAATTAATGGAAATTTAAATATCGAAAGGATTGATGGCACTTTAATTACTTCAATTTTTCTTCATAATACTTCAATTAATATTGAAAAAGACACTATAATTTTTGCAAAGCAAATAGAAATTAAAACTAGTCCAGTTCAATTATTAGTTAAAAAAATTTTTATAAGAAAATTTTCAATTCAGGATTTAAAAATAAATTTACTTCAAGATGAAAATGGCAAATGGAATTATGAAAAAATTATAAAACCGAAACCTGAAGACACAACAAAATCCACTTTCGATTTTATTATTCAGGCTCCCGATATTGAACTTAAAAATATTTCACTTAACAGAAAAACTTTTCAAAACTTAAATTCAGAAAAGATATATCAAAATTTAAATGCAGATGATTTACAAATTGATGAATTATTTTTTAATGCTCAGGCTTTTGCTGATATTGAAAACAATAATTATTTGTTGATTTTAAAAGAACTTTCTTTCAAACCAAATCTTACCCGATTTAATTTAAGATATATTTCCGGAGAGTTTGCAATTACTCCTGATTTTGCAAGTGTAAACAATTTTTATTTTTTAACTGATAGCAGTGAAATTAAAATCAATGCTCGCATTGATAGTTTGGATTTATTTAGTAATACTAAGTTAAAAGATTTCAGAGATTATCCTCTTTCAATTGATGTTAAAGCAACGCCATTTAATTTTGATGATCTATCATCATTTATTACAAGCACAGAAATTTTAAAAGGTAATCCAGAATTTGAATTAAAAGCTAAAGGGAAATTTGGTGCTTTTAATATTGAAAAAGCCAAGCTGGATTATCGTAATACTCATTTCGATTTTAGCGGACAAATATTAAATCTAAACGTGCCTCAAAAACTTTTTATTAAAGCTAAAATTGTAAACACAGATATTGATTACAAAGATATAAATTTTTTAATGCCTTCACTTTCTTTACCTAATTATGCTAAAATGGTTTTAACCAATGTTAATGTTGAATATGAAGGTGAGCCTACAAATTTTATGACAAAATTTTCTTTAAATGTTGACGATGGAAAACTTGAAGGTGAAGCGAAATTAAATTTAAATCTCACACCAATAAATTATGATATAAAACTTTCAACACAAGATTTAAATTTTATTGCTCTAACCGGATTTCCAACAAAAGTAACATCCAAATTAAATCTTATTGGCAAAGGCACTTCTCCAATGGATTTGCTCACAGATTTGAAATTTAATATAGAAAACTCAACTTTGAATAATTATTCAATTAATAAAATAGATGTTGATGGAAAAGCTTACAACAAAAAAATAGATCTGACAATTAAAGGAAATGCTGAAGAATCTATGTCATACATATCCGCTAATTTGGAATGGGATAATGATACTATTCCTTATTATTCTATAATTGGTGATATTAAAAATTTAAGTCTCGATAAATTTTTAGATGTTAATGACAAAAGAACAAATCTCAATCTTTACTTTTCAATTGATGGGAAAAATTTCAACATAGATGAAATGAATTCAAGT